>DGBN01000014.1 GCA_002384815.1 Oxalobacteraceae bacterium UBA4003
GCAAATCAGTGAAGCGTATCGTCAAGGGATCGACATCCGGAAATTTATCATGCAGTTCTTCCGCAATACGGATGGTATCTGTCCATTTCATCGCAAGCTCCTCGGTTCTTTTTAGTGATTTTCGCTGGCGTGGTTGATCGTGTAGCGCGGGATTTCCACCACCAGATCTTCCTCTGCCACTATTGCCTGGCATGACAAACGTGATGCTGCTTCCAAGCCCCACGCCTTATCCAGCAAATCTTCTTCAGTATCACCCGCTTCGTTCAAGGATTTGAAACCTTCGCGCACGATCACGTGACAGGTTGTGCAGGCGCATGATTTTTCGCACGCATGTTCGATGTCGATATCGTTTTCAAGCAAGACATCGCATATCGATTTACCAGCGGGTGCGTCAATCACAGCGCCGTCCGGGCACAAGGCATGATGGGGAAGAACAACAATTTGCGGCATGTGGATTACCTAGAAGTTAAATGTTATTACGTTGAACAAGGGCTTCTTCTTTGCCGATTTTTTCAACGCCCAGCTGTTTTTCACCTGATGAAAAACGGGAAAAACGATCAATCAAATTTCGTCCAGTTTCTTGCCAGATAAAGCCGTGCGTACGCTTCTATCCATTCTACGCGCGGCAAATTCTTCCGTGCCGTGCGCCAGCGCATCGACCGCCGCCTTGATCGCTGCGTGATCGGTGCCGCTGCCCGCCTGCCTGACATTGTCAAGCAGGGCGACGACATCTTTCTGCTCATCATCCGACAACAGGCTCGCATCCGCGTCCAGTGCCGACTGAGTGGCCAGCACTATACGTTCTGCTTCTACCTGCTCCTCGCGCAATGCGCGTGCAGCCATATCAACATCAGCCGACTTGAAGGAATCCTGCAGCATCTGCGCGACCTGGTCGTCGGCCAGACCATAAGATGGCTTGACGCTGATCGATGCTTCCACACCCGAGCGCAACTCGCGTGCAGAAACCGAGAGCAAACCATCCGCATCCACCTGGTAAGTCACACGGATGCGCGCCGCGCCAGCAGCCATAGGCGGAATGCCGCGCAATTCGAATTTTGCCAGCGAGCGGCAATCGCTTACCAGCTCGCGTTCGCCCTGCACAATGTGCACGGCCAGTGCTGTCTGGCCGTCCTTGAAGGTGGTGAATTCCTGTGCACGTGCGCAGGGAATCGTCGAGTTGCGCGGAATGACTTTTTCCACCAGACCGCCCATCGTCTCGATACCCAGCGACAGTGGAATCACATCCAGCAGCAACCAGTCGTCACCAGCCGCACGATTGCCAGCCAGCAGATTGGCTTGCACCGCAGCGCCCAGCGCGACTACTTTATCGGGATCGATATTCGCCAATGGCGTGGACTGGAAAAACTCGCCAACCGCCTTGCGTATGTGCGGCATGCGCGTTGCGCCGCCAACCATCACCACGCCATCGACATCATCCACAGTCAGGTCTGCATCTCGCAATGCCTTCTTGGTTGGTGTAATCGTCTTCGCCACCAAGTGTTGCGTGATCCGGGTGAAATCCTCGGCACTCACCGTCACGTGCACTTCTTCGCCGGAGGTCAGCACTGCATCGATATGCGTTTCTGATTTCGACGACAACAGTTCCTTGGCTTCGCGTGCCTTGACCATCAGGATGCTGGTATCGATATCGGATAAAGGTGCCAAATTGGATTGTTCGATAATCCAGCAAAACAGACGATGGTCGAAGTCGTCGCCGCCCAGCGCAGAATCGCCGCCGGTGGACAGCACTTCAAATACGCCCTTGGTCAATTTCAGGATAGACACATCGAAGGTACCGCCGCCCAGATCGTAGACCGCGAATACGCCTTCCGATCCATTGTCCAGACCGTAGGCGATTGCCGCCGCCGTCGGTTCGTTAAGCAAACGCAGTACGTTCAGGCCGGCAAGTTTGGCGGCATCCTTGGTTGCCTGGCGCTGCGCATCGTCAAAGTATGCCGGCACGGTAATCACGGCTCCTACCAGATCGTCGCCCAGCGCATCTTCAGCCTGCTGGCGCAAAGTGGCGAGAATTTCTGCCGATACTTCAACCGGGCTTTTTATACCGGCGACGGTTTTCAACTGCACCATGCCGGGTGTATCGAGGAAATCGTAAGGCAGGTTTTCCGCGTACGCGATATCTTTCAAGCCGCGCCCCATGAAGCGCTTGACGGAAACGATTGTATTCTTCGGATCGGTATTTTGCGCTGCCTGTGCCTTGTAACCGATCTGCGCATTGCCATTTTTCAGGTAATGCACAACCGACGGCAGCAATGAGCGCCCTTCTTCATCAGTCAATATTTCCGGAATGCTGTTGCGTACAGTGGCAACCAGAGAATTGGTCGTACCAAGATCGATGCCGACCGCCAGCCTGTGCTGATGCGGTGCGGTGGACATGCCGGGTTCGGCGATTTGAAGAAGAGCCATATTTGTTTGTAACTTATCTCAGTTAAGTCGCGGCCATCGTTCATAGCCAGCAACGGACAACAATGCTAGTCAGATAGCGCATCCAGCGCGTTAGACACTTCATCTGCAAATTTTTCAAGGAACATCAACTGCCGCACCAAACCGGCAGCCTGCGTAAAATCAGCGGCATCCAGCAATTGCGCTATCTCGGCCAACGCTGTCTTGCGGGCGCTACGGATAGCGGCATCCAGCGCTTCCAGTTCTGTTTGATTCTTTTGCGCACGCGCATCATCGAGTGCTTCACGCCATTCCATCTGCTGCATCAAAAATGCTACCGGCATCGCGGTATTCGATTCTGTCTGCAAATCGACGCCATTTAATTCGCACAGATACGCGGCACGCTGGAACGGACTCTTCAAGGTTTTGTACGCCTCGTTGACGCGCGTGGCCCATTGCATCGCAACCCGCTTTTCAGCGTCGGAAGCATGAACAAACTTGTCGGGATGGACCTGATTCTGCACGCTGTGATAAGCGCTATCAAGTGCGCTGGCATCAATCGTGAAACGCTGTGGCAGGTGAAATAGATCGAAGTGATTTTGCATTTCTTGTGCGCTGGCTGTCGGCTGGCTATCTTGCAATGCAGCGCTATCGCTGTCGAATTGTTGTTGTATCAAATAAAAGAGCCTGCACAAGTTCGACAGGCTCTATCAGTACGGAACATCTGCCACGGGTTTAATCGTGCAGTTATCTATCCAATCCGGAAGCTTTCACCGCAACCACATTCGTCCTTGACGTTAGGGTTATGGAACTTGAAGCCTTCGTTCAAACCTTCGCGCGCAAAATCCAGCTCTGTACCATCTAAATAAGGCAGACTTTTCGGATCGACAAATACCTTGACGCCATGCGATTCAAATACGCTGTCTTCGCTCGCGCTTTCGTCCACATACTCCAGCTTGTAGGCCAGACCGGAACAGCCGGTCGTGCGCACGCCGAAACGCAGGCCTATGCCCTTGCCGCGCCGTTCCATGTAGCGGTTGATGTGTTTCGCCGCTTTTTCAGTCAGTGTAATAGCCATAGTCTTCGCTTAAACAGATAGTCGTTGTAGCGCACAGCATGTTTGCATGCTGTGCGAAGCAAACAAACTCAGGCTGCTTTTTCCGCTTCCGCCACGCCATGCTTGGTTTTGTAATCCAGCACGGCTGCCTTGATCGCATCTTCCGCCAGAATCGAGCAGTGAATTTTCACCGGTGGCAAAGCCAGCTCTTCGGCGATTTGCGTATTCTTGATCGACATTGCCTGATCCAGCGTCTTGCCCTTGNNGGTCACCAGCGAAGACGATGCAATAGCCGAACCGCAACCATAGGTTTTGAATTTTGCATCTTCGATCACGCCATCGGCGCCGACCTTGATCTGCAGTTTCATCACGTCACCACAAGCCGGCGCGCCGACCATGCCGGTACCGATCGTTTCATCACCTTTGTCAAACGCGCCAACATTACGCGGATTTTCATAGTGATCGAGAACTTTGTCTGAGTAAGCCATTTTGATGCTCCTAGTTAAACCTTGCTTCTGCCTTTAAGCGCAGAAACCAAACGATTAGTGCGCTGCCCATTGGATCGTGCTGATATCGATCCCGTCTTTGTACATATCCCACAGCGGCGACAATTCACGCAGCTTGGCGACTTTTTCCTTGATCAAAGCGATCGTGAAATCCACATCCTCTTCCGTCGTGAAGCGGCCGAAAGTGAAACGAATCGAGCTGTGCGCCAGTTCATCGCTGCGACCCAGCGCTCTCAATACATAAGATGGTTCCAGACTGGCCGAAGTACAAGCCGAACCTGAAGAAACAGCCAAACCTTTAATCGCCATGATCAAGGATTCGCCTTCCACATAGTTGAAACTGACATTCAGGTTGTGCGGTACGCGGTGATCCATATCGCCATTGATATAAACCTCTTCCATATCCATCAGGCCTTTGGCCAGACGATCGCGCAAACCCTTGATACGAACCATCTCTTCATCCATCTCTTCGCGAGCAATACGGAAAGCTTCTCCCATGCCAACGATTTGATGCGTTGCCAAAGTGCCGGAACGCAAGCCACGCTCGTGACCGCCACCGTGCATCTGCGCTTCGATACGCACGCGCGGTTTGCGGCGTACATACAATGCACCTATGCCTTTAGGGCCATAGGTTTTGTGCGCGGTAAATGTCATCAGATCGACTTTGGTTTTTTCCAGATCGATTTTGACCTTGCCGGTTGCCTGCGCAGCGTCGCAATGGAAAATGATGCCTTTGCTGCGGCACAATTCACCGATCTCGTCGATAGGCTGAATCACACCGATTTCATTGTTGACCAGCATCACCGACACCAGGATCGTGTCCGGACGAATCGCCTCAGCCAGTTGCTCGATGGTGATCAAGCCATTGTCCTGCGGTTGCAGATACGTCGCCTCAAAACCCTGGCGCTCCAGTTCACGTACGGTATCCAGCACAGCCTTGTGCTCGGTCTTCACCGTGATGATGTGCTTGCCCTTGGTTTTATAGAATTGTGCGGCACCCTTGAGTGCGAGGTTATTGCCTTCAGTCGCACCCGAAGTCCAGATGATTTCACGTGTATCGGCATTGACCAGCTTGGCCACCTGTTCACGTGCATCTTCCACCGCTTTTTCCGCCGTCCAGCCATACATATGGCTGCGCGATGCCGGATTCCCGAACTGCTCGCGCAGATAGGGAATCATCTTGTCGGCAACCCGTGGATCGATAGGCGTAGTCGCCGAGTAATCCATGTAAATTGGAAAGTGCGGCGCCTTGATCGTATCAAGCAGGCTTTTATCTAACGGGGCATTCATTTTTTAAACTCCAATAATCAAACGGCTGCGTGATTACGATGCACAAGCACCACGCATTGCTCGGAAACTTTTTGTTTTTGCTGGTCAACCAAATCTTTTAAAGAGACGGAATCAAGATAATCCACCATTTTCGCATTCAATGTTGCCCACAGGTCATGTGTCATGCAACGGCCGCCATGCTCATGCTCAGGGCTGTGACAATTTTCCTTGCCACCGCACTGTGTGGCATCCAGGGGCTCATCTACTGCAATAATAATGTCAGCAACCGTCACGTCTTCAGCCCGGCGCGCCAGGTTATAGCCGCCGCCCGGCCCGCGTACCGATTCCACGATTTCATGGCGACGCAACTTGCCGAACAACTGCTCAAGATACGACAGGGAAATTTCCTGCCGCTGACTGATGCCGGCGAGCGTGACAGGACCATTGTCCTGGCGCAATGCCAAGTCAATCATTGCTGTTACAGCAAAGCGGCCTTTAGTCGTCAATCGCATGAAATGCTGCCTCCAGAATCAACCGGGTGGAATAACCCGAGTTGTTGATCAATTTGGTCAAGTATAACAAATTTGACTGAATCTGTCAGGCAGCTACTTGCAGCAGTCAGTCCTACCCAATCACACAAACCACACGCCATTTGTCATCGCCCATTTTATTGGGAACTTGCCCCATCAGCCTTGACCGGCGTCACCGGGACGAATATTCCCCGCCAGCAATATCATTACCATAAATACAATTGACGCAATTCAATCCAGGCCAATTCACCACCAATCCAGGCATTCATTACGAGAATCAGAAGTACTTAATTTGAGCGATTATTCAATCAATTAAACAAACTCGAATACAGCAATCAAACTCAGCATTACAAACAGGTAAAAACAGACAAAACACAAAACAATTACACCCGGACAGGAACAAGCAAGGTTTGAGCGAATATTCAATTTATAATAGAGGCCTCGTTAACTGACTGAAACTTCGTTTCTTTATCCGTAATGGCCATACGCATTTCCAAGACTCCTCAGTCCCCTACTCAAAAAGCAGATAAAAAACGGATCGAAGTTCTCAAGGCCGCCGGCAAATGCTTCCGCAAAACCGGCTTCCATCAAACCTCCATGCAACAGATTTGCGCAGAAACCGGCCTCGGCCCAGGTGCCGTCTATCGTTATTTCACGGGCAAGGAAGCCATCATTGAAGCAATGGTGGAAGACGAGCGGCGGCAAGCGCGCGCCATGCTGCTGCAAATGCGCGATGCCGAATCCATACAACAGGCATTGGGTACCGCCACGCGACTCTTTGCCGAGCGCTATCGTGCCGGCAGTGACGCCAGCCTGATGACGGAAGTTTATGCAGAAGGCATGCGCAGCAAGCGCGTAGGCACAGTGCTGCGCAAGATAGAAGCAGAATGGATCATGGGCTTGACCAATCTGCTACGCATCGCACAGGCACGCGGGCAAATCGACGCGTCACTGGACGCCGCACAAACGGCCTTGTTCCTGACAGGGATGTGGGATGGCATGGTGATCCGCCAGCATTTTCATGCACATGACGATCCACAGGCACTACCGATTTTTTTTGAAACGATGATTGCGCGACTGCTGGCGAAAGACAATAAGGTTGCCGGCAAACCGCTCACCACGCCACCGCTGGAAAACTCACTGTTTGCCGAAGAACTGAAAAAACGTGCCGAGTCTGAAGATTTGCGTCAGCTCAGCCTGATTTAGAAAACACGCTGATACAGACGCTTTTATTTCTTCAACAGATGCATGGCGCCGAACAGTTCCTGCATACCCGGATTCGCAATAAAGCTCAGATTGTATGGGTGCTCGGAAACTTTTTTCGGGAAACGGGCGCTCTCAGGCAACGCCTCCAGTTGCACGGCGATTTTTCCCCACAAGACAAGAGTGGGCGGTGTTTTAACTGCACCTTCAGCGTGATCCACCAATGCAGCCAGCACTGTTTGCAAAAATGGCAGCCACGCCCTGGCTTCTTTCACCGGCGGCACGTGCGGACGAAAAACCAGCGCCGCATTCAGCAGCAAAAAACCATTCCGGCTTAGATTGGCCTGCAACTCAGGCAAGGTTTGAATGACTGTAGATGGCGAAACCTGCGCGATTTGCGATACACCGGCCAGAGCGTCGCCAGTCGTTTGTGCAATCGATAGCTGACCGTCGGCCACCAGCAGCATCTTCATGAAATTGCGCAGCGAGGTCGCACGATTGACCTGCTTGGACAAACCTTTTTCCGACCACAGAGAACTGACTGCGCCATCCATGAAGCAGACACCGGTCGCACTGGCGGCGCGCGGATACGGCCCCTCACCTACCAGCACGTAATGCACTGCATCCAGCGGTTGCGCGAAAGCGGCAAACAATCTGCCGCCATTCGGCAAATAATTATCCTCGGCCAATGCCGGCAAATAATCCGGCGAGGTCTTGTGGACTGCATTGAGGCCAGCCAGCAAGATCGGCCGCCACGACGCATCTGCGGCATCCAGCATGGAAATAAAGGACTGTGGAATAGTATGCGGCATGGCTTTATACAGAAAGGCGAAAGCAGCGATTGTAGCCGCAACACCTTGCGACGCAAGGCAAAGTGCGGTTCATCAGTCGATTAACTGCCCATCACGCGGCGGGGACGATATGATCTTCGCCCGGCGCACCGAACAATTGCTCCTTCAATATCCGCAATTGATCGCGCACTTGCGCTGCTTTTTCGAATTCCAGATTCTTGGCGTGGCCCAGCATTTGTTTTTCCAAACGCTTGATTTCCTTGCTGACCTGCTTCTCGCTCATCGCCTCATACTTCGCATGCTCTTGCGCCGCATTAAACTCTTCGCGCGCGTCCTGCTGGCTGTAGACGCCATCGATCAATTCGCGGATATGCTTCTTGATGCCAACCGGCGTAATGTTGTTTGCGGTGTTGAACGCGATCTGCCTGGCGCGACGACGCTCGGTTTCATCAATGGCTCTGCGCATCGAATCGGTTACCTTGTCGCCATACAGAATCGCCATGCCACTCAGATTACGTGCAGCGCGACCGATGGTTTGAATCAGGCTGCGCTCGGAGCGCAGGAAACCCTCCTTGTCCGCATCCAGAATTGCGACCAGTGACACTTCCGGCAAATCCAGACCTTCACGCAGCAAGTTAATCCCGACCAGTACATCGAAGGTGCCGAGGCGCAGATCGCGGATGATTTCAACACGTTCGACTGTATCAATATCACTATGCAGGTAACGCACCTTGATACCGTTATCGCCGAGAAATTCGGTGAGCTGCTCCGACATGCGCTTGGTCAGCGTTGTCACCAATACACGCTCGTGCTTTTTCACACGATCGGTAATTTCCGACATCAGGTCATCGACCTGAGTGGAAGCCGGACGCACGCTAATCAAGGGATCGACCAGGCCGGTTGGCCGCACCACCTGCTCCACCACCTGGTCGGCATGCGTGTTTTCATAATCGGCTGGCGTCGCAGAGACAAATACCATTTGCCGCATCTTGCCTTCGAACTCGTCAAAACGCAGCGGCCGGTTATCCAGCGCCGACGGCAGGCGAAATCCGTAATCAACCAGATTGGTTTTACGCGCCCTATCGCCGTTGTACATGCCGTTAAGTTGCCCCATCAGCACGTGCGATTCATCCATGAACATCAAGGCATCCTGCGGCAGATAATCAACCAGCGTCGGCGGCGGATCGCCTGCCTTGGCTCCGCTCAGATGGCGCGAATAGTTTTCGATACCTTTGGTAAAACCGATTTCCTGCATCATCTCCAGATCGAAGCGCGTACGCTGCTCCAGACGCTGCTCTTCGATCAACTTGTTTTCCTTGCGGAAAAATTCCAGGCGATCGCGCAATTCATCCTTGATGGTTTCAATCGCACGCAAAACCGTCGCACGCGGCGTCACATAATGCGAACCGGGATAAACAGTAAAGCGTGGAATCTTTTGCTTGACGCGGCCAGTCAGCGGGTCGAACAGCTGCAGGCTTTCAATTTCATCATCAAACATCTCCAGACGGATTGCCAGTTCGGCATGTTCCGCCGGGAAAATATCGATCGTGTCGCCACGTACACGGAAAGTGCCGCGACCGAAATCGACTTCATTTCGCGTGTATTGCATCGCAATCAAACGGGCGATCACATCGCGCTGGCTGACCTTGTCCTTGGCACGCAAGGTCAGAATCATCTGATGATATTCGCTCGGATTACCGATACCGTAGATTGCCGATACCGTTGCAATGATTACCACATCGCGCCGCTCCATCAGCGATTTGGTGCAGGACAAGCGCATCTGTTCGATATGCTCGTTGATCGAGGAATCTTTCTCAATGAACAAGTCGCGTTGTGGAACGTAGGCTTCCGGCTGGTAATAATCGTAATAACTGACGAAATATTCCACGGCATTTTGCGGGAAAAATTCACGGAATTCGCTGTAAAGCTGGGCTGCCAGTGTCTTGTTCGGTGCAAAAACAATGGCTGGCCGTCCCATGCGGGCGATCACATTGGCAACCGTATAAGTTTTGCCCGAGCCGGTTACACCCAGCAAGGTCTGATAGAACAAGCCGTCATTGATGCCCTCCACCAGTTTCGCAATCGCAGTCGGCTGGTCGCCTGCCGGAGGAAACGGCTGGTAAAGACGAAACGGGGAATTCGGGAAGGTAACAATTTTCGATTCATCAACGGAATCAGCAACTTGGGATAAATCAGCCATTTAAATCCGACCTTTGGTAAAATAGTGAGTCGCATTTTCTGCAAGGCTTATGGTCTTGCGCTCTATACAACCCCACTGCAAAACGACCGTTTGCAGCTAACTTTTGATGTTATCACGATGAACGCACCTATTCCTGCTTCGCTCCTCAACGCCATTGAAATGGCGCCCCGTGACCCGATTCTTGGCATTACCGAGGCGTTTAACGCCGACAAGAATCCGAATAAGATCAATCTTGGCGTCGGCGTTTACAACGACGACAACGGCAAATTGCCGCTGCTGGAATGCGTACGCAAGGCCGAAGTGCAATTGATGGAAAAACTGTCGCCGCGCGGCTACCTGCCGATCGACGGCCTGGCTGCATACGACAAGGCAGTACAGGAACTCGTATTTGGTGCCGATAGCTCGGTAGTCAAGGACAAACGTGCAGTGACCGCACAGGCAATCGGCGGCACAGGCGCATTGAAACTCGGCGCCGACTTCCTGAAACGCTTTGCGCCGAACGCGCAAGTCTGGATCAGCGATCCGAGCTGGGAAAACCACCGCGCGCTGTTTGAATCGGCTGGCTTCACCGTCAACAACTATCCGTACTACGATGCCGCAACGCGTGGCGTGAATTTCGCCGGCATGCTGGACACACTCAAAACTATCCCTAGCGGCTCCATCGTTCTGTTGCATGCTTGCTGCCACAACCCAACCGGCGCCGATCTGAACGACGCACAATGGACAGAAGTTCTGAACGTTGCAAGCGCACGCGGCCTGATTCCATTCCTCGACATGGCCTACCAGGGTTTTGGCGATGGCATTGAATCCGACGGCAAAGTTGTACGCCAGTTCGCTGAAGCAGGCGGCCCGGTATTCGTCTCGAACTCCTTTTCCAAATCGTTCTCGCTGTACGGTGAACGCGTTGGTGCATTGAGCATCGTTTCCAGCAACGCAGAAGAAGCAGCACGCGTACTGTCGCAATTGAAGCGCGTCATCCGCACCAACTACTCCAACCCACCAATTCACGGCGGTCAAGTCGTCGCTACGGCACTGGCATCCCCAGAACTGCGTGCATTGTGGGAAGAAGAACTGGCCGGCATGCGCGTACGCATCCGCGACATGCGTCAAGCGTTTGTACAGAAACTGAAAGAACAAGCCCCTGCGCACAATTTCGATTTCGTAATCGCACAACGCGGCATGTTCTCGTACTCAGGCTTGACCAAACCGCAAGTGGATCGTCTGCGCGATGAATTTTCGATTTATGCAGTCGACACCGGTCGTATTTGCGTTGCAGCGTTGAACACAAAAAACATCGATTACGTCATTGCAGCAATCGCAAAAGTTCTTTAATATTCGCCTGCGATAAATTTCCGCGACCACAGTAAGCGGGACAAAGAAATTTATCGCACAAGCTTTGACAAGCGGGCAAGAAACATCTTATAATCTCGCTTCTGTTCCCTGATAGCTCAGTTGGTAG
>DGBN01000010.1:0-11560 GCA_002384815.1 Oxalobacteraceae bacterium UBA4003
GCAGAGAACGCGGCAGAGGACATCATGAAAGCGGCCGAGGCAATGGAGAATGAACACAGAAATCGAGAGATCATGAATGAATTTATAGTTGTCGGATCAGACAATAATTCTGCCCGGAAATTATGACCGCACCATGAATTCAAAAGATTCATGATGGCCAGGCACAACAATTTGATGTCGCGATATACAAAAATGGATTTGCCAATACGCTCGCAGAGTGAGTGCTGGCGCTATTGTGCTTGCATTGATGGAATAAACTATATATATTATTTATACGATTTATTTAAAGGAGAACATCTTGTCTGCAGAAAACACAGTGAAGAGCCCGGTAAATGAGGCAGCCAGGCCGGTGGCAACGCCAGTTACAACTACCGCGCCAGCCAAAAAAGCGGTAGCAAGAAAAGTGACCAAACCTGCAGTCAAGGCAGTTGCCAGGAAAGCTGCGACACCTGCGAAAAAGGCCACACCGAAAACTGCTGCAAAGAAGGCAGTCAGACCGGTCGCCAAAAAGGCGGCAACAAAAGTAGCTGTGAAAGCAGTAAAAAAAGTCGCAACGAAGGTTGCGCCAAAGACAGCGGTTGCCAAGAAAGTCACGACTAAACCTTTGCTCAAAAAGCCTGTAGTGAAGCCGGTAGCCAAGCCAGTAACGAAGCAGGCAGCGAAGCCTTCCACTAAAGTCAAGGCAGCTAAACCGGTGGTAAAAGCGCCGCAAGTCAAGTCGGTCGCAGTGTCAAAAGAAAAAGCCAGGAAAGCCAAGCTCGTCAGAGACAGCTTTACCATGCCTGAGATCGAATATCAGGTCTTGAGCGAGGTCAAAAAAGCCTTTTTGAAAGCAGGCGTATCGGTCAAGAAAAGCGAACTTCTGCGTGCTGGCGTTGCATTGATCAAGACGCTGGACCTGAGCAAACTGAATGCCGTTATTTCTGCCCTGGCGCCGATCAAGGCCGGTCGTCCCAAGAAAGACAAGTAAGCGACGGTTAAAGCGATGGTCATGTACGCATGGCATATCGCATAAACGATATGCCCGAAGCGAAATCAAGCCGATGCATCAGCATCGGCTTTTTTATTGCGGCCTCAAGAATTGAAACTGATAGTGTTGTAGTGTCACGAAAATGACATGCTGCTGTCATTTTGCTGAAGTATTCACCGGTTACGCTTTGCTCGTCACAATACAAAGGACGAACCATGCGATTACTGAATGCTTCTGCCAATACGAGCTCCGCTTCCCCAAGACTGACTTTGAGCATGGCCAGCACACCGGAAGAAGTGCGGGAAGTGCAGCGTTTGCGTTACAAGGTCTTTATCGAAGGCATGGGTTTGAGCGCGCTGGCAAACGACGAACGCCTCGACAAGGATGAATACGATGCGTATTGCGATCACCTGATCGTACGTGACGCCACTACTCTCAAAGTGGTTGGCACCTACCGTGTGCTCAGCCCGCAAGCNNCGGATTGCCGAAGCCGGTCGCGCCTGCATCCATCCAAAATACCGCAGCGGTGCAGTCATCATGATGCTGTGGGCAGGAATCGCAGCCTTCATGCAAAAGGAAAAGTGCGAATACCTGATCGGTTGCGCCAGCATCAGTCTGGCAGATGGCGGTCACAATGCTGCCGCGCTGTATCACGCGATCACCGAAACCAATCTGGCACCAGCCGAATATCGCGTCAAGCCGCATTTGCCATTTCCGATTACGGAACGTGAGGCCGGTCACAAACCGGAAATGCCGCCGCTGATCAGGGGTTATCTGCGCAGTGGTGCGTGGGTATGCGGCGAACCGGCATGGGATCCTGACTTCCACAGCGCAGATTTGTTCATGATGCTGCCGCTGGCCAAACTCGATAGTCGTTACGCGCGTCACTATCTCAAAGACGGTGCAAAAGGCGAAGCGAAAGAGGATGCCACGGCATGAAACCACGCGACCAGTTCCTGACGAATGATTTTATCGGTGCGGACGCTGGCAATACACGTGAAAAATCGCGTGATCCGCATAAATTTCGTACGATCTGGATTTCAGACATACACCTGGGAACGACAGGTTGCCAGGCTCAACGTCTGCTGGAATTTTTGCGCAAGACCGAATCGGATACCTTGTATCTGGTCGGTGACATCATCGACGGCTGGCAGCTCAAGCGTCGCTGGTACTGGGATCAGTCGCATAACAATGTTGTGCAAACGGTGTTGAAAAAAGCCAAGAAGGGCACCAAGGTTATCTTCGTGCCAGGCAATCACGACGAAGCGGTGCGTCAGTTCATCGATCTTGATTTCGGCGGCATTCGCGTACGCGATGAGCTGATACATACGACGATGCAAGGCAAACGCATGCTGGTATTGCACGGTGACCGCTTCGATGGCGTGATCTCCTGTGCCAAATGGCTGGCCTACGTGGGCGACAATCTGTACACGATGATTCTCAAATGGAATCAGTGGCTCAACAGCTGGCGTGCCCGCGCCGGCCTGCCGTACTGGTCGCTGTCGCAGTATTTGAAATTGAAGGTGAAGAATGCGGTCAGCTACATTTCTTCGTTTGAAAATGCCTTGGCAGCAGAAGCCAAGCGACGCGGCCTGGATGGCGTGATTTGCGGCCATATCCACAAGCCGGAAATCCGTGAAATCGATGGCATCACATATTGCAACGACGGTGACTGGGTCGAGAGTTTATCGGCTCTGGTCGAAGATCATGCCGGCGAATTGCGTCTGGTCACATGGCAGGAAATTGTCATGCCGCAGCAACTGGCAAAACATCAAAAGGTAGAAGACCTATGCGTATCGCCATCATAACGGATGCCTGGGCACCGCAAGTCAACGGTGTGGTCAACACATTGAAGGCCACGTGCAGGCAGTTGCGTGCCAAGGGGCATGCGGTTCTGATGGTGACGCCGGAGAATATGCGCAGTTATTCCTGTCCTACCTATCCGGAAATTCGCCTGGCCTACAAGCCCTACGGCAAGGTCGCTGCCGCGCTGGACGATTTCGATGCGGATTGCATACACATTGCAACGGAAGGCCCCATGGGTTTGGCGGCACGGCGTTACTGCATCAAGCACGGGCTGGATTTCACGACCGCCTATCACACCCGTTTCCCGGAATATTTGCGGGCCCGTTTTCATCTGCCGTTGGCAGTCACGTATCGCTGGCTAAAATGGTTTCATGGCCCGGCCAAGGCGGTGATGGTGCCGACGCCACGCATGCAGGATGCACTGGAGCAGAGCGGCTTCAGGAATGTGGTGCAATGGAGTCGCGGCGTGGATACCCATTATTTCAAGCCGGGTCCGCGCGAGGAAGTGTCCTTGCAGCGTCCGCTTTATCTGTACGTGGGTCGTGTCGCAGTCGAGAAGAATATCGAAGCCTTCCTGCAGATGGATTTGCCGGGCGCCAAATGGGTGATAGGCGATGGCCCGATGCGCGACGAGCTGGAAAGGAACTATCCGGACGTGCGCTTTCTCGGCGCCAAGCCGCATGAAGCCCTGTCGGCGTATTACAACTGCGCCGATGTGTTCGTGTTCCCGAGTCGTACCGATACCTTCGGCCTGGTGTTGGTTGAAGCGATGGCTTGTGGTGTGCCGGTGGCGGCCTATCCAGTCGAAGGGCCTATCGATGTGGTGGCGCATGGCAAATCCGGCATTCTCGATACGGATTTGACGCGTGCCTGTTTTGAAGCCTTGAAATTAAAGCGATCGGCGGTGAGGGAACATGCGCTGTGTTATTCGTGGGATGCGGCGACTCAGCAGTTCCTGCAACATCTGCATCCGATACGCAAAAACAATCGCCTGCCTGTGGCGCGATCCTCGCTGGCATAAAATCAGGCCGCTCTGGAATTGCAGCGCAGATGAAAATATTTCATCGTCTTGTGCAGGGAAATTTCCACCAGGCCCGGGCACATTTCCGTGCCCGGGCCTGTCTGCAATTAGCGGCTGAATGCTGCCTGCAGATCGGCTTGGCTGCTTACGCCGTTTTGCAGTGACAGCATCAGCAGGATGCGTGCTTTGGCTGCCTTCAAATCATCTGCCATCACGGCGCCAGCTTCGAAAGAAGTCTTGCCGCCGCCTTCAAAGCCGTAGCTAGGCAGGACACGACCATTGTGTACGCGGGTGGTGACGACAACCGGTACTTTTTTGGAAACTGCATATTTCACGGCATCCAGCATGGCGACGTTCATATTGCCCATACCCAAAGCCTCGACCACGATACCTTTGACGCCACGATCGACCGCATTGCGCACGGCTACGCCGTTTGCACCGCCATACATGGCGAAAATTTCTACTTCAGGCATTTTGTCCGTACGAATCGGAATGTGCTGACGACGCACTGGTGCGGACGCGTAAATCACGCGGTCCGGGTAGACTTCGCCCAGAAAGCCGAAGTCTCCTGACTTGAATGTTTCGACGTTGGCAGTGTGCGTTTTGGTGACCGAGCGCGCCGCATTGATCTGGTTGTTCATGGCCAGCAATACGCCTTTGTCCCTGGATTGGGTATCGACTGCGATGCGTACCGCGTTCAGCAGATTGCGCGGACCGTCGAAGTCGGATACCGACGCATTGCGCTGGGCGCCGATCAGGATCACCGGCTTGCTGGATTTCACCGTCAAATCCAGCCAGTATGCAGTTTCTTCCAGCGTATCCGTACCGTGCGAGACGATTGCGCCGGCAACTTCCTGGCGATCCAGTGCGGTTTGTACTGCCTTGGTCAATGCGACCCAGCGTGTCGGGTCCATATAATCCGATGGCACATTGGAGAGATTGTTGACTTCGATGCTCGCGTATTTCGCCACATCCGGCACGGTGGCCAGCAGATCATCGCCGGAAATAGCAGGTACCGGCGCATTTTTCACCGGATCGATCTTCATCGCGATCGTGCCGCCGGTTGCAATGAATTGCACAACCGGTTTGCTTTGTGCGAAGGCAGGCAAGGTTGCGGCTAACAACAGGCTGAGTACGGTATTTTTTAGTTTCGTCATTGCTTGTCTACCTTTGATTTGGAAATCAGATTAATCAACAATTCAATCTCGGGGTTTCACTCGTGGGATGCGAGCATCACGATATTACCGCCTTTTAAGGACAGGCTTGTTCTGCATATTTTTATGCCGAGATCGGCGCGATGGCACGGCGTCTGATTTTTTCCTGAATGGAGCATGGCGCCGATGAAAGCCGCCGTGCGAAATGCATAGACACACGGGAGTTGAGGCAGCCGATCCGGCAATTATTCAAGGGCGGCGCACTGCACTGATGTCACTGATAAATGCTGTTGATAAATCAGCGGGAAGGGGGGAATGGCCAGTATGCAAGACTGTCATTCCCGTTGTGCGGGAACTGCTGAAGCGGAGGTGGTCCGGCTATTCTTGAACAGGACGGGCTGATTATTTGGCCAGCAAATCAGGTGCCATGACGGCGCGTACAAAATTGCCGGTACTTTCGTCCCGTTCCCGTTGGACTATCCACCAGACATTTCCCTTGCGGATCGTCCAGTCTTGTACGGTGCCGGTAACGAGCAGCGCGGCCAGCTGTCCCAGCGTCGGCTGATGGCCGACGATCAGTACCGGTTCGCGGCTGTCCGGCCAATGTGCTGCAGCCAGAATTTTTTCGGCACTCGCGCCGGGTGCCAGATCGTCAACAATCTTGAACTTGCGTCCCAATGCTTCTGCGCTCTGTATTGTGCGAGTGGCAGGGCTGACCAGGATTTTGCAGCTATTGGGAAGATTGTGATCCAGCCACTCGGCCATTTTCCATGCCTGCTTGTGGCCTTTTGCCGTCAATGCGCGGCCTTCGTCGGGCTCACCCACTTCTGCTTCTGCATGTCGCCACAAGATCAGTTCCATGGTGTCACTCCACAGGGTTGCCTAGAATCTGCATTAAATATTGTTGTGCGCTGAAGGCGCTCGCCTTGCCACGCGGTTTACGTTTTTGATAGACGCCATTGGAATCCAGTTCCCAGGCATTCATATTATCTTTGAGGTAGGGATTCAAGCCTTCCGCGATCACACGTTTTTTCAAGGCAGGATCGAGAATCGGAAAAGCGACTTCAATCCGGCGGAACAGATTGCGATTCATCCAGTCCGCGCTGGACAGGTAAATGTCATGCGCCAGATCGTTGCGGAAATAATAGATGCGAGTGTGTTCGAGAAAACGTCCGACGATGGAACGTACGCGTATGTTTTCCGACAAGCCCGGCACGCCGGGCCGCAAGGCGCAGGCACCACGCACGATCAGATCTATCTTGACGCCATCTGCCGACGCCGCATACAAGGCGCGGATTACCGATTCATCCAGTAGCGCATTCATCTTGGCGATAATGCGGCCGGGTCGCCCCGCTTTGGCTATCTTCGCTTCGTTGCGGATGGCACGGATGAATTCCTTTTGCAGGGCAAACGGCGCCAGCCACAGGTGGGTGAGCGTTTTCGGCTTGGTCAGGCTGGTCAGGTGAATGAATACTTCATTGACTTCAGTGGCGAGTGCCGGATTGGCCGTCAGCAGGCCGAAATCGCTATAAAACTTGGTGGTGCTCGGATGATAATTACCGGTGCCCAGATGTGCGTAATAACGCAAGGCGCCTTCTTCGCGGCGGATCACCAGCGCCAGTTTTGCATGCGTTTTCAGTCCTACCACGCCGTACACGACTTGCGCACCGGCGCGTTCCAGCCTGTCCGCCCAGTTGATATTGGCTTCTTCATCGAAACGCGCCATTAATTCGACGATCACCGTGACTTCCTTGCCGCGTTGCGCGGCGATGATCAGCGATTCCATCAAGTCGGAATTCATGCCGGTGCGATAGATGGTTTGCTTGATCGCCACCACGTCGGGGTCTTGTGCGGCCGAGCGTATGAATTCCAGCACCGGCTGGAAGGACTGGAACGGATGGTGTAACAGCACATCGTGTTTGCCAATGGCACCGAACAGATCGACATTCGCCAGCTTGGGCGGATACGTGGGCGAATAGGGTGGAAAGCGCAGTTCCGGCTTGTTGACGTGCTCGATCAACTCCGACAGGCGCACCATGTTGACGGGGCCATCCACCGCATACAGCCGGTTCTTGTCGATGGAAAACTGTTCCAGCAAAAATTGCGAAAGATGCGGTGGACAGTTCTTGGCAACCTCAAGCCGTACGGCGACACCAAAATTACGGCTTTGCAATTCCCCTTGCAAGGCTTGCCGCAGATTCTTCACTTCTTCCTCATCTACCCACAAATCGCTGTTGCGCGTGACGCGGAATTGCGAATACGCCAGTACGTCGCGTCCGGTGAACAAGTCCTTGATATGGGCATGAATAATCGATGACAGCAGGCAGAATGAAACACCGTTCGTCGATAGTTCTGCCGGCAGCTGGATGACGCGCGGCAGTACGCGCGGTGCTTTCAAAATAGCAATAGCGGTACCGCGACCGAAGGCATCCTTGCCGGACAGTTCGACGATGAAATTCAGACTCTTGTTGACGACCTGCGGGAAAGGGTGTGCCGGATCCAGTCCTATCGGCGTCAGCAGCGGCCGCACTTCGCGGTCGAAATAGGATTTGACCCAGGCCCGCTGCGCTTCATTGCGATCCTGATCGCGCAATAGATGGATGCCCTGTTGTGCCAGTTGCGGCAACACTTCTTCATTCAGTACGCGATACTGGCGCTCGACGATCTTGTGGCATTCCGCACCGGCGATGGCCAGTGCGGCAGACAGCGCAGGCGGTTCGATGACTTCGCCATCCAGATGATTATTGGCCAGCAGGCTGGCGATACGTACTTCAAACAGTTCATCCAGATTGTTGCTGACAATACATAAATATTTCAGACGTTCCAGCAAGGGTACGGCAGGATTTTCAGCTTGCGCCAGTACGCGACGGTTGAAAGCCAACTGGGATAATTCCCGGTTCAGATAAATTGCACTTTGCGGAAGAGTGGGGGCAGACGCGGTTTCTGCTACGGCTTTCTTATGCATTTTCTTGGCTTTGGTCATGACTGATCCCGCAGAGTGTAGTGACTCATTATGACAACTTAATGACAGCCATTTTGTGCATAATCAAGTTTATGACATGATTTCTGGAAAGTCATAAAGCTGTCATAATTGTTCGCTAAAGTTCGCACTGTCTTATTTAGATAACCCTAAGGAGCAGATATGCGATTGAATCAATTTGTCAAAACCGCTGTAGTTGCTGCAGGTGCAGCAGTAGCGTTTTCTTCCGCAGTGGCAGCCGATATCACCGGTGCTGGTGCGACTTTCCCATACCCAATCTATGCCAAATGGGCTGAAGCCTATAAAGCAGCAACCGGCAATGGCTTGAATTATCAATCCATCGGCTCCGGCGGCGGCATCAAGCAAATCAAGGCAAAAACCGTTGATTTTGGTGCGTCCGACATGCCTTTGAAGGCCGCAGATCTGGAAGCTGGCGGCCTGATCCAGTTCCCGGCGATCATGGGCGGTGTCGTGCCTATCGTTAATCTGGAAGGCGTGACGCCAGGTCAATTGAAAATGACGCCTGACGTGCTGGCTGCTATTTACCTGGGCAAAGTAGTTAAATGGAATGACGCTCAAATCACCGCATTGAATCCAGGTGTCAAGCTGCCGGATGCAGACATTACTGTTGTTCACCGTTCGGACGGATCGGGCACGACCTTCCTGTGGACCGACTTCCTGTCCAAAACCAACGCCGACTTCAAGACAACCGTTGGTGCAGGTACTGCGGTTAAATGGCCGGCAGGTGTAGGCGGCAAGGGTAACGAAGGCGTTGCAGCCAACGTTCAACGCATCAAGGGTTCGATCGGCTATGTTGAATACGCATACGCTAAAAAGAACAAGATGTCGCACACCCAGCTGAAAAACCGTGACGGTCAATTCGTGCAACCTGACGATGCTTCTTTCAAGGCAGCAGCAGCAGGTGCTGAATGGGCGAAAACACCAGGCATGGAAGTTGTGCTGACCAACCAGGTTGGTAAAGCGAGCTGGCCTATTACTGGTGCATCGTTCATTCTCATGCACAAATCGCAAGCATCGGCTGAACGTGCTAAAGAAGTGTTGAAGTTCTTCGACTGGTCTTACAAAAACGGCGGTGCAATGGCAACAGAGCTGGATTATGTTGCGATGCCACCTGCTGTGATCAAACTGGTTCAAGATGAATGGAAAGCGGATTTGAAAGATGCTTCCGGCAAGGCTGTTTGGTAAAAACTGCTGTTATCGCTGTTTAACGTGACAGGGGCTGTCGCCATGATGAATGCAACTGATTCGACATGGCGACAGCTTTATCTGGCTGCCAAATTAGCTACCAAATATTATGAGTACAACCCCCAACGCACTTTCTGCCCACGCAATGAATCCTGACAAAGAAAACAGTGACAGTGGTGCCTTCAGCAAGGCGCTGATGGCAACGATGCGCAGGCAACGGCTGCAGGATTTTCTGTTTCATAAAGTCACGTTCATTTTCGCGCTGAGCGTATTGTTTGTTTTACTCGGCATCATTGCATCCTTGATGATAGGTGCATGGCCCGCACTAAAAGAATTCGGCTTGCCTTTCATAGCCAGCGTTGAATGGGATCCCGTCAACGACAAATACGGCGCGGCGATTGCCATCGTCGGCACCTTGCTTACCTCATTTATCGCCTTGCTGATCGCATTTCCGGTCAGCTTCGGTATTGCATTATTCCTCACTGAAATCTGCCCGGCCTGGCTGAAGCGGCCGCTGGGAACCGCGGTCGAACTGCTGGCAGGTGTGCCCAGTATCATCTACGGCATGTGGGGTTTGTTTGTATTTGCGCCGCTGTTTTCCGATTACATCCAGCCGGCATTGGCTTCCACGCTCGGACACTTGCCGGTAATCGGTAATTTGTTCAAGGGCCCGCAAATGGGTATCGGTATCCTGGCGGCGGGCATCATCCTCGCCATCATGATCATTCCCTTCATTGCCTCGGTGATGCGCGATGTGTTTGAAATCGTGCCGCCGGTATTGAAGGAATCTGCCTACGCGCTCGGTTGCACCAAGTGGGAAGTGGTACGCAAGGTCGTCCTGCCTTATACCCGCATCGGCGTGGTCGGCGGCGTCATGCTTGGTTTGGGGCGGGCGCTGGGCGAGACGATGGCGATTACCTTCGTGATCGGCAATGCGCACAAACTGTCATGGTCGCTGTTCGCGGCGGGTAACAGTATTGCATCGACGCTGGCGAATGAATTTGCCGAAGCGGAATCTGTGCTGCACGTGTCTTCGCTGTTTGCGCTGGGTCTGATCCTGTTCGTGATTACCTTTATCGTGCTGTCGGCCGCCAAGTTGATGTTGATGGGCATGTCCCGCAAGGAGGGCGCCAAATGAAAACTGAAATCACCAAAGCGGAAGCCATGAATCCGGTCTACCGCAAACGCCTGCTGATGCACCGCATCGGCATTGCCTTGTCCTTCCTGGCGATGACAATAGGCCTGTTCTTTCTGATGTGGATTTTGTTCACGCTGCTGATCAAGGGGCTGGGAGCCATTAACTGGGCGATCTTTACTGAAACGACGCCGGCACCGGGTAGTGAGGGTGGCGGCTTGATGAATGCGATTGTCGGCAGTCTGCTGATGGTAGGTGCTGCAGTTTTCATCAGTACGCCGATCGGGATTCTGGCTGGCATCTACCTTGCAGAATATGGTGAAGTCAGCTGGTTCGCGAAAGTCACGCGCTTTGTTACCGACATCATGCTGTCGGCGCCATCTATCGTGATTGGTTTGTTCATCTATGCAATTTATGTGGCGAACGTCAAGCATTTCTCCGGCTGGGCCGGCAGTTTTGCGATCTCGCTGATTGCGATTCCGGTTGTTGTGCGTACCACCGACAATATGCTGAACCTGGTGCCGACCAGCCTGCGCGAAGCTGCTTTTGCACTTGGTGCGCCGCGCTGGCGTGTTGCTACCTTTGTGCGTTTGCGTGCAGTCAAGGCGGGTGTCATTACCGGCGTGCTGCTGGCAGTGGCACGCATCTCGGGCGAAACTGCACCGTTATTGTTTACCGCATTGAACAACCAGTTCTACAGTGCCAACATGAATGCGCCTATGGCCAATTTGCCGGTGGTGATTTACCAGTTTGCGATGAGTCCTTACGATAACTGGCGCTCGCTGGCGTGGGGTGGAGCCTTGCTGATTACCTTCAGCGTACTGGCCCTCAACATTCTGTCGCGCTCGCTATTCAATCAAAAAATACATAACTGATTTTTTCAGGCCAACACTATGACTACTCAAACGTCTGTGGACATGACAAAAAAGACTCTCGAAATTGCCAATCTGAATTTTTTCTACGGAAATTTTCAGGGCTTGAAGAATATCAACCTGGATATTCATGACAAGAAAGTCACTGCTTTCATCGGCCCATCCGGCTGCGGAAAATCCACGCTGCTGCGTACCTTCAACCGTATGTACGACTTGTATCCGGGGCAGCGCGCCGAAGGCAAGATCATGTACCACGGCAAGAACATTCTTGAGCCTGGCCAGGACGTCAACATGCTGCGCGCCAAGGTCGGCATGGTATTCCAGAAGCCAACCCCGTTCCCGATGTCGGTCTACGACAATATCGCCTTCGGCGTGCGCCTGTATGAGAACCTGCCGAAAGGCGAGATGGACGAGCG
>DGBN01000010.1:11587-25554 GCA_002384815.1 Oxalobacteraceae bacterium UBA4003
GACTACACGATCGCCATCGTCACGCACAATATGCAGCAGGCCGCACGCTGCTCCGATTACACCGCTTACATGTATCTGGGCGAACTGGTCGAATTCGGCGAAACCGATCAGATCTTCATGAACCCGAACAAGAAAGATACGCAGGATTACATTACCGGTCGCTTCGGCTGATCCGGCAAAAAAACAATATTGCACAGGTAGGGGACAAAGACCTGTGCGCGACGATCAAACAGAATTTATCTAGGAGAATCCTGATGACAGGCGAACACTCTTCCAAGCAATACGATATGGATCTGGAAACCATCCGTTCCCAAGTCTTGCTGATGGGCGGTCTTGTTGAAAACCAGTTTAAAGACGCGGTCGCGAGCTTCAAGAGCGGTAATGTCACGCAGGCCGAGCAGGTCATCACGGTGGATCAGGACGTCAACCGGCTGGAGGTGTCGCTGGACGATGCCTGCAGCCATCTGATCGTCAAGCGTCAGCCGGCAGCAAACGATCTGCGTACCGTGATGGCAACCATCAAGGTCATCACCGATCTGGAACGCATAGGCGACGAATCGACCAAGATTGCGCGGTCGGCCAAGAGCATCACCGAACGCGGGGTGACGACCATCAATCATTACGAAACCATACGCGTGATGGCTGCCAGCGCCGGCAATATGCTGCATGATGCGCTGGATGCCTTTGCTCGCCTCGATGGCAAGCAGGCAATTCAGCTGATTGCGCAGGATGAGGTGGTCAATCATGAATTCCGCTCCATCATGCGCAATCTGATCACTTTCATGATGGAAGATCCCCGTACCATTTCCGGCGCGCTGGATACCTTGTGGGTTGCCAAGGCCATCGAACGTATCGGCGACCATGCAAAGAATATCGCCGAATACGTGATCTACATCGTCGAAGGCAAGGATATTCGCCATACCGACTACGCCGCATCGCAATTGGAAGATCGTACGACTAACTAAAGACTATGGCTGCTGAAAAACCCACGATCCTGATTGTTGAAGATGAACCGCCGATTATCGAACTGGTGACGTTTACGCTGAAAGGTGCAGGCTGGAATGTTGCTGCCGTACAGACTGCCGGAGAAGCCTGGGATTTCATCCAGCAGCGCCTGCCGCAACTGATCCTGCTCGACTGGATGTTGCCGGACCAAAGCGGCTTGCGCCTGCTATCGCGTATTCGTGCCGATCGTCAGTTCAATGAACTGCCTGTCATCATGCTGACCGCGAAAAGCATGGAAGAAGACAAGATTGCCGGCCTGGATAACGGTGCCGACGACTATGTCACCAAGCCGTTTTCCCCGCGCGAACTGACAGCACGCATCAATGCACTGCTGCGTCGCAAGACACCCGAGCACGCGCAAACCCTGATGACAGCCGGAACAATCAGCCTCGATCCTGTCAGTTGCAGCGTCAGCATGAACGATGAAAAAATCGAGATCGGTCATGCCGAATTCAAGCTGCTGAAGTTTCTTCTGGCGCATCCCGATCGTGTATTCTCCCGCAGCCAGTTGCTCGACAAGGTGTGGGGCGATCACGTGGTGATCGAAGAGCGCACGGTCGATGTTCATGTGCTGCGACTGCGCAAGGCATTGAAGGATGCGGAACACTTGATCAAAACGGTGCGTAGTGTAGGCTATATGCTCTCAGAAAAATAAGACAGAGCCAGCGTCTATGAATCCTCAGTTGTTGTTCTGGATACCCGCAGCCCTGCGGCTATCCTTTATTTTCATTGCTGCCGGCCTGGCCTGGTATTTCTTTGGCCCCATCACCGGCCTGGCGGTGGCGATCATCTGTCTGATTGCGCTGATCGTCATCCAGCTCAACTACCTCTATCTGTTAAGCGGCTGGCTCGATCATCCCGATAGCGAAAAGCTGCCTGACGGCTGGGGTGCATGGACAGATATTTTTTCCCGTCTGTATCGCCTGCGACGCGACGATGAGCGTAACCGCACCGAGCTGACCGAGTGGTTGGCCCGCTTCCGCCAGGCGATGAGCCTGCTGCCCGATGGCGTGGTCATCATGGACGACGTACTGTTCCTTGAATGGTGCAACCCGGCAGCGGAACGGCATCTGGGACTGAGCAACGGNNCTGAAAGAGCGCAAGCTGATCGTGCAGATCATTCCGTTTGAAAATCGCCGCCAGATTCTGGTCACGCATGACGCGACGGAATCGGATCGCATAGAAATGATGCGTCGCGACTTTATCGCCAATGCCTCGCACGAGCTGCGCACACCGCTGACTGTCATCAACGGCTTCCTGGAAATTGCCCAGGCCCAGCCCGATCTGGACCAGACCATACGCATGTCGCATCTGAAACTGATGATAGAGCAGGGCGAACGCATGCAAAATCTGGTGGAGGATATGCTGACCCTGACCAGGCTGGAATCGATCGATTATCCGCTCCGCCCCGAACACGTCAAGATCCACAATCTGCTGGAACAAATCAGGCAGGAAGCCGAAGCCTTGTCCGGCGGACGCCATGCGATTTCGCTGACGATAGACGGTCCGGATGTTGAAGGCAGCACCGACGAGTTACGCAGCGCCTTCAGTAATCTGGTCTCCAATGCCGTGCGGTATACGCCGGAACATGGTCGTATCGATATCAAATGGCAAAACACTGCAGCCGGGCCGCAGTTCTCGGTAAAAGACAACGGTATAGGAATGCGTCCCGAGCATCTGGTGCGTTTGACCGAGCGTTTTTACCGCGTCGACAAAAGTCGCTCACGTGAAACACAAGGTACAGGCTTGGGGCTGGCGATCGTCAAGCATGTGCTGTTGCGACATGGGGCGGTCCTGGCGATAGAGTCGCAGCCGGAGGCGGGGAGTATCTTCAGCGTGCAATTTAAAGCATTAAATTTGCCAGCATAGTCTTGCTGTACGGGGTATTTTCAACAGAAATCTGGACATGTTTGTGTATTTGATCCCGATTTGTTGATTTGTGCTGAAGGCTGACCCACTTGCCCGCATAATTTGCATCTAAAACGGCCCCCACGTTTAGAACACCTTATTTATCTTAGTGTTTTTCAAGTCGGGGGCAGGTCAGTATGGCAAAATTCGTGCGCCTTATCTACAGCCATTATCGCAATCACATCCTTATGTTTGAAATCAAGATACGGAATGTGATGGCATCTCAAGTCTTTTGAAAACTGTAATAGGTGGTACGAGTAAAAATTGGAAGCAAAGCAAAAATTCGAGATACTGGGGATAATAAAATGAAAATAGCCGTTGTTGGTACAGGTTATGTAGGTATGTCTAATGCGGTACTGCTAGCGCAGCATCATGAGGTCGTGGCGCTGGACATAGTTTCAGAAAAAATCGCAATGATTAATCGTGGCGAATCGCCAATTGTCGATGTCGAAATTGAGAATTTTCTCAAAAATAAACCTCTTGATTTAAGAGCAACGACGAGCAAGAAAGAAGCTTATGAAAATGCTGACTTCGTAGTGATTGCCACGCCTACTGATTATGATGTCGAGACAAATTGTTTCGATACCAGGTCTGTAGAATCAGTCATCAAGGACGTAAGGGCCATTAATCCTGATGCAGTTATGGTGATTAAATCAACCGTCCCGGTAGGCTATACCTCCGCCATTAAAGCGAAATTGGGATGTGAAAATATTATTTTTTCACCTGAATTTTTGAGGGAGGGTAAGGCGCTTCACGACAATCTTTTCCCGTCGCGCATTATCATCGGCGAGTGTTCGGAACGGGCTGAAGCATTCGCCGCTCTTCTCATGGAGGGAGCATTAAAGACCGATATCCCCGTATTGTTTACAGGTTCTACCGAAGCTGAGGCGGTCAAGCTTTTTTCTAATACTTATCTTGCTATGCGCGTCGCTTATTTTAATGAGCTTGATACCTATGCCGCGACTCATGGTTTGGATGCACATCAGATCATTGAGGGCGTGGGATTGGATTCTCGAATTGGCAATCACTATAACAATCCATCCTTTGGTTACGGTGGTTACTGTTTGCCGAAGGATACAAAACAACTCTTGGCAAATTACCATAATGTTCCGCAAAATCTGATTCACGCAATTGTCACTTCTAATACTACGCGCAAAGACTTCATTGCTAATTCCATCATCAGCAAAAATCCGAAGGTTGTCGGTATTTATCGTTTGACCATGAAATCCGGCTCGGATAATTTCCGTGCTTCCAGTATTCAAGGCATTATGAAAAGAATCAAGGCCAAGGGGATTAAGGTCATTGTGTATGAACCTGTGCTGAAGGAAGATGAGTTTTTTCACTCACTGGTAGTAAATGACCTGGACGCCTTCAAGCATGAATCCGATGTAATAGTCGCTAATCGCATGGATGAACAGTTATCAGATGTGAAAAGCAAGGTTTTTACACGAGATATTTTTGGAAGCGACTGACTTTTAATGATCCATGATGCCAAGACAAAATTGTCTTGGATGTGAGTGAAAAGTCTCTACATGTATTGGATATTATTTACTCATTGCAATGTTTTTGCTTTGCTGATTTGACTGGGTGTATCAAGTACTGCTCCTTATGATTCTCCCCAATAAAGCTGGCTCGCGGTTATGGCGGCTTCTGTAAGGCACTGCCTTCTCCTTTATTACCTTGCCGGATGGCGAAACCATTTCCAGAAGACGTTAAAACGTAGAGCAACACTTCTTCGGTGTTGGCAACAGGTTTTAGTTTTATGCCATTTGAGTTACTTCAAAATTGTTATTTGTATAAGCCGCTAAGCTATAATGCTAGCCAATTCAAAATCTATGAGTTTTTAAATGCTTCTTCCTGTAATTCTTTCTGGTGGTGCGGGTTCGCGTTTGTGGCCTGTTTCGCGCGAATCATTGCCTAAACCCTTTATCGCATTGCCAGATGGTGAAACGTTGTTGCAAAAAACGTTGAACAGGGCGCTGTCGTTGCCTGATGTGGATAACATACTAACGGTGACAAATCGCGAATATTATTTTTTAACCCGCGATGAATACGGCGCTTCCAAGGCGCGCGTGACTCACGATTACCTGCTGGAACCTGTGGGGCGCAACACGGCTCCGGCGATTGCCGCAGCAGCAGTCCACGCGGCGCACAAACACGGCATGGACACTGTCCTGCTGATCCTGCCGGCCGATCATTTAATCAATGACCAGACTGCGTTTGCAAAAGCTGTGCATGCTGCCACCGACTTGGCTGCTCAAGGCTGGTTAGTGACCTTTGGCATTCAGCCGACAAGCCCTGAAACGGGATACGGGTATATTGAATCCGGTGAGCAGCTTGTGAGTGCTAATGTGCACCGTGTTGCCTGCTTTGTTGAAAAGCCGGACTTGCAAACTGCTGAGACATATTTGGCCGCGGGAAATTTTACATGGAACTCCGGCATGTTCTGTTTCACTGCGGGAACAATGATCGCAGCCTTGCGTGAGCATGCGCCAGATGTTTTGTTGGCGATTGAAAGTACTTTTGCAGCCAGTAAATTAGAAGATGCTCCTATCGCTCTGGATGCGAATGCTTTTGCGCTCAGTCCCGATATTTCCATTGACTATGCGGTGATGGAACGTGCGGCAAAGGTGGCCGTCATCGCTGCCGATTTCGACTGGAGCGATATTGGTTCATGGTGCGCCCTTGCCGAGCTTGCTTCTCCTGATGAACGTGGCAACAGAACAAATGGTGAAACCTTATTGGTAGACGTTGACAATTGTTATGTTCAAAGCGATTCGCGTATCGTGGCCGGTATCGGGATCGCCAATCTATTGATAGTCGATACGCCTGATGCCTTGCTGATTACTCACAATTCCCGTGCGCAGGATGTCAAGGGTATCGTGAAGCAGCTGAAGCTTCGGTCCCATGTTACCGCCAATCATCACCGGAAGATGCATCGCCCCTGGGGAACCTACACGGTGCTGGAAGAAGATCGTAACTTCAAGATCAAGCGTATTGAAGTCAAGCCTGGTGCCAGCCTCAGTTTGCAAATGCACCACCATCGTAGCGAGCACTGGATTGTCGTCAGCGGTATGGCAAAAGTCGTCAATGGTGATCGCGAACTGCTCGTCAATACCAATGAATCTACTTATATCCCGGCAGGGCACAAGCATCGCCTGGAAAATCCCGGCGTCCTCGATCTCGTTATGATTGAAGTACAGAGTGGCGAATACCTTGGTGAGGACGACATTGTCCGCTTCGAGGATAATTACGGGCGCGTTTGATGACTGTCTTAACCTGTTTCAAGGCTTACGATATTCGTGGTCGGTTGGGTGCAGAACTCAATGAAGACATTGCCTACCGTATCGGTCGCGCTTATGCGCAGTATCTGAACGCCGGGCGCGTAGTAGTGGGCGGAGATGTGCGCCTGAGCAGCGAATCCCTCAAACAGGCGCTGTCAAAAGGCTTGATGGATGGCGGTGCCGACGTCATCGATATCGGCATGGTCGGCACTGAAGAAATTTATTTTGCAGCATTCCATCTTGACGTGGATGGCGGCATCGAAGTCACTGCCAGCCACAATCCAATGGACTACAACGGCATGAAGCTGGCGCGGCGCGGCGCGCAGCCCATCAGCGGCGATACGGGGTTGAAGGCAATCCAGGTGCTGGCTGAGGCTAACGCATTCGTGCCGGTAGCAGCCCAGGGTAAGCTGTCAAAGCAATCCATTCTCGCGCCATTCGTGGCACATTTGATGACCTATATCGATGCGGCGGCTCTTAAACCGCTCAAGCTGGTTGTCAATGCAGGCAACGGTGCGGCAGGGCATGTGATCGATGCTATTGAGCAGGCTTTTGAAAAAATTGGTGCGCCCATTACTTTCATCAAGGTGCACCACGAAGCAGACGGCACTTTTCCGAACGGTATTCCCAATCCGCTGCTGTCCGAGAACCGTGCCGCGACCGCAGAAGCAGTTCGGGCCGCCAAAGCCGACATGGGTATTGCATGGGACGGTGATTTCGACCGCTGCTTTCTGTTCGACGAGAACGGTGAATTCATCGAAGGTTATTACATCGTCGGCTTGCTGGCAGAAGCCTTCCTGCTCCGGCATCCGAATGAAAAAATCATCCACGACCCGCGCTTGACCTGGAACACGATCGATATTGTTCGGCAGGCCGGTGGCACGGCGATACAAAGCAAAACCGGGCACGCCTTCATCAAGGAACGCATGCGTTCCGAGAACGCAATTTACGGTGGTGAAATGAGTGCTCATCATTACTTTCGCGACTTTGCCTACTGCGATAGCGGCATGATTCCATGGCTACTAGCAGCTGAATTACTTAGTCGCAGCGGCAAGCCTTTGTCGCAACTTGTCGGCGAGCGCATCCATACCTACCCTTGCAGTGGAGAGATCAATTACAAAGTGGTCGATGCCACGGCAGCATTGCGGGCAGTGCGCGAACATTATGCGGCGCAAGCGTCGGTAGATACAACGGATGGATTGAGCCTGGAGTTTTCGGATTGGCGTTTGAACGTACGCAGCTCCAACACCGAACCGCTATTGCGCCTGAATATTGAAACCCGAGCCAACCTTCCTGCGGTGAGTCGGCGCGTTGCGGAAGTAGAGGCTATTCTGTCAAGCCACCTTGTTCAGGTGTGACAGCTTTAATACTGACAGTCCGAGGATCATGCCTTCTTATTTTTCCGATATTTATCGTTTTCGAGGATTTATCCTTGGAAGCGTCAAGCGTGAGTTTGCCTCTCGCTATCGTAACTCCATGCTCGGTGCTACCTGGCTAGTGTTGCAGCCGTTGGCGCAAATTCTGGTCTATACGCTGATTTTTGCCAACGTTATGCGCACGCGGTTGCCCGGCGTGGATTCGACTTTCGGCTACAGCATTTTTCTGTGCGCTGGTGTTCTCACGTGGGGGGTTTTCACCGAAATCGTGGGGCGTTGCCAGAACATGTTCATCGATAATGCAAACCTGCTCAAAAAGCTCAGTTTTCCGCGGATTGCGCTGCCTGTCATCGTTGTGCTTAATGCTTGTGTTGGTTTTGCGATCATCTTCGGGCTTTTTTCCGGCTTTCTGATTCTTTCCGGTAATTTCCCTGGTCCGGCATACCTCGTCCTGTTCCCCGTGCTGCTGGTGCAGATTATCTTCGCGCTCGGCCTCGGTATGGTGATCGGCGTGTTGAATGTTTTCTTCCGCGACGTAGGCCAGCTATTCGGCATCGTGCTGCAATTTTGGTTCTGGCTCACCCCCATCATCTATCCCTTATCATCTTTACCCGGCTGGGCCCAAAAATTGATAGCACTGAATCCCATGACGCCGATCATGCTGGCGTACCAAGGCATCTTGGTACGCGGCGCAATGCCGCAGTGGCAGCCAATCGCAGTGGTTCTAGCATTGGGTTTGTTATTGTGCTTCTTGGGTCTGCAACTGTTCCGCAAACATGCGGGCGAAATGGTGGATGAACTCTGATGGGCATGATTACTGTTAAACAATTAGGCAAGGCTTACCGACAATATCCAGGTAGATGGGCGCGGCTTGCAGAATGGTTGACTCCCGGAAACAGGTCGCGCCACCAGTTGACGTGGGTATTACAGGACATTAGTTTCAATGTTTCTCCCGGTGAGGCCGTCGGCATTATCGGCATCAACGGTGCAGGCAAAAGCACGCTTCTCAAACTGATCACAGGAACGACGCAGCCGACGACCGGTAGCGTCTCCATGCAGGGGCGAGTGGCGGCTCTTTTGGAACTCGGTATCGGTTTTCATCCAGATTTTACCGGCAGGCAGAACGCCATCATGGCGGGCCAACTCCTCGGCCTCAGCACAGATGAAATGACGACATTGATGCCGGATATCGAAGCCTTTGCGGAGATCGGAGACTACATAGATCAGCCGGTACGGGTCTATTCGAGCGGGATGCAGATGCGGCTTGCATTTTCGGTAGCCACAGCTGTTCGGCCAGACATTCTTATCGTGGACGAGGCGCTATCTGTTGGTGATGCATATTTCCAGCACAAAAGTTTTGACCGCATTCGTGAGTTCCGGAAACAGGGAACGACATTGCTGATTGTGTCGCATGATAAACAGGCGATCCAATCCATGTGTGACCGTGCCATCCTTCTGGATAACGGACGATTGGCTTTGGAAGGTGAGCCCGAGTCGGTAATGGACTATTACAACGCGATGCTGGCCGATCGGCAGAATCAGACAGTAAGCCAAGTGCCGTTGGAAAGCGGAAAAGTGCAGACAATTTCTGGAACTGGAGAGGCGGTAGTTTCAGATATCACCTTGCTGGATGAATCGGGGCAGCGTATTGAGGTTGTTGGAGTTGGACAGTTGGTAACTTTGCAGGTTGAAGTGAAAATTAATGCATTTATTGAAAAATTGGTGTTCGGGTACGGAATCAAGGATAGATTGGGTCAGGTAATCTTCGGAGTGAACACTGACATTACCGGACAAGTACTCAATGACATTTTGGCTGACAGTAAAGTTCGTTTCAATGTGAAGTTCCCAATGAATTTGGGGGCAGGCACTTATTCGATTCAAACCGCGCTGGTCAGTACAGATACGCATCTCGATAATAATTATGAGTGGCGCGATTTGGCGCTGATTTTCAATGTCGTGAATATTAATAAGCCCAACTTTTCCGGGGTGGCTTGGATTGATTCGCGTATTTCGATCGAGCAGATATGAGTTTTATTTCTTATGCCCAAAACTTCGAGGACGTCATGTTATGGCGGGCTCTTAAGGATGTCGAAAATGGCTTTTATATTGACGTTGGCGCGAACGACCCGATTGTCGAGTCGGTAACCAAGGCGTTTTACGAACGAGGCTGGCGGGGTATTAATATTGAGCCGCTATCGTCGCACTGTCATGATTTGATGCGAGACAGACCTGATGACATTAATCTTCAGTGTGCCGCTGGAGAATTTCGTAGTGAAATAGAACTATGGGAGGCTGATGTTAGAGGTTGGGCGACTGCATCTCAACATGTAATCGAAAAACATCAGGGTGATGGGCATCAGGGCATTTTTCATAAGGTGCCGGTTCTGACCTTGGCTGAAATTTGCACAACTTATGCCTCTTCGCGAGACATACATTTTCTGAAGATCGATGTTGAGGGATTTGAAAAATCGGTCATTGCAGGGATGGATTTTTCGAGCTTTCGACCTTGGATTATTGTAATCGAAGCAACCGAGCCAAATTCGACCGCTGAAAATTATCAGGAATGGGAAACGGATATTTTATCGAGTAGATATTTGTTTTCTTATGCAGATGGTCTTAACCGTTTCTATGTTGCTCAAGAGCGCTCTGATTTATTACAGTCGTTGAAATATCCTCCGAATGTTTTTGATGATTTTATCCGTTCCGCTCACCTGAATTCAGAACTACGAGCCCAGCAAGCAGAAGCGAAGGTGCAGCAAGCAGAAGCGAAGGTGCAGCAAGCAGAAGCGAAGGTGCAGCAAGCAGAAGCGAAGGTGCAGCAAGCAGAAGAAAATGTACAGCAGGCTGAAATCATGGCGCAAAACGCGCAGGTGGCATTAATGGCCGTACATGACAGTGCATCGTGGAAGCTTACTGCACCATTTAGAAAAGCTGTAAACGTGATTAGAAATTTATGCCGATCATCCGGACGTAATGAATGAAATCATCCTTCGTTTATAAAAATAATATTGCAGTGATGGCAGGAGCCTAGGTTGAAAATAAAACTCAAAATTCTATTGCGGCATATTGCTCTGTATCTCGGCAATAGGCCTGCACTCAGACGCGCGGCGGTTGGTATATTGGCTCATTTTCCTGCGCAACGACATCGCCTGCGAACGATATTATCAGTAGGAGAAGGGGTTTCTTCTCCTGATCAGTTGAGAGGTATTAGCACAAAGCATTTGTCCCCTCGTGGCCAACAAATATATAAGCAGCTTAAAGCCGGCATTCAGGGACAAATAGGAAAGTAGTTGATGCGTATAGTTATTGATCTGCAGGGAGCGCAAACTGGAAGTCGCTATAGAGGTATTGGTCGTTATTCTCTCTCTTTGGCGCAGGCAATTGTGAAACAGGCGGTGGCACATGAGGTCTTCATTGTTCTGAACAGCCGTTTGCATGAAAGCATTGATGAATTATTTCAAGTCTTTTCTGGATTAATCCCCAGGGAAAATATCCGCATCTTTGATGTTCCTGTGCCATTGGCGGAAGCAGATCCGAGCAATGTGGGGCGGAGCAGGGTTGCAGAGAAAATTCGGGAAGATTTCATTCAACGGATTGATCCTGACGTCGTGCTGATTACAAGTTTGTTTGAAGGAGTCGGTGATGACGCCGTAAGTTCGGTGGGGGCCTTTTGTAATGGCGGGAATACGGCTGTTGTCTTGTACGATTTGATCCCGCTTTTAAACCCGGCCGCTTATCTGAGTACGGATGCGCATAGGAATTTCTACTACCAAAGAATTCAATATCTTAAAAATGCTGGGTTATTACTCGCGATATCCGATTACTCTCGTCGCGAGGCGATCGAGTCATTAGGAATTTCCCCTAGCAAGATAGTCTCTATTTCTACTGCCATGGACGAAAAATTCCAGGTTTGTTCTCAGGGGCGGATTGAGCCTGAATTACTGAGGCGGCTCGGTATTTCCAGAAAAATGGTGATGTATGCACCGGGTGGATTTGACCCAAGAAAAAATGTCGAAAATTTGATTCAGGCATACAGTTTGTTGGTGTCAGGCGTACGCTCTGAGCATCAATTAGTAATTGTCAGTAAATTAACAGCGGTGCACAGAAGCTATTTGGAACAAGTTCGGATAAGCATGGGCTTGGCCGAGGATGAGCTGGTGTTGACTGATTACGTCAAGGATGAAGATCTCAGAAGATTGTATTCCGAAGCGGCATTGTTTGTGTTTCCTTCAAAGCACGAGGGGTTTGGTTTGCCAGTCTTGGAAGCGATGGCATGTGGTGCGCCAGCAATTGGCTCTAATACAACAAGCATTCCCGAGGTGATTGGATGCGAAGATGCTTTATTTGATCCAGATTCTGCTGTTGCCATTGCGGAAAAAATGCAGAGAGTGCTTTCGGATGTTTCGTTCCGAGAGCGACTTCGTGAGCATGGATTGAAACAAGCCAAAAAATTCTCATGGGATGATTGTGCAAAAAGGGCAATCAACGCACTGGAAAACCTGAAATCTTTAACTGACAGTAGCGTTCTTTCGAATGATCCGGGGCCGCTTTTAAAGGCAATAGTAGAGGTTCCAGAGACTAAAGACATGAGAGAGGAAGAACTCGCTGAAATAGCGGAATGTATTGCATTTAATTTGCCTTCGGAACGAAGCAGGGAGCTGCTGCTAGATATTTCTGTCATTGTTTGTACGGATGCAAAATCGGGTATTCAGCGAGTTGTACGAAGTTTATTGTTGGAACTGCTCGCTGCTCCTCCGGATAACGTTAGTGTTAGACCAATTTATTTTGATGCAGGATGCTATAGGTATGCGAATAATTTTTCCGGCAAGATCGCTGGATGTTCAGCTCTGAAAGAAGAGGATGAAATTGTTGAATTTCATCAAAATGATATCTATCTTGCGCTGGATTTAAATGCTCATTTGGCCTCTTTGGCGCATCCATATCACCAAGCCTTAAGAAGAAGAGGTGTGCAGCTTTACTTTATTGTTTATGACCTTTTACTGATTCAGCATCCGGAATGGTGGGTTAAGGGGATCAGCCATATTTTTGAGACCTGGCTACGCAATATTTGTGAGGTCGCATCCGGACTGTTTTGTATTTCTGCTTCTGTTGCGGACGAAGTGCGTGAATGGATCGGGCAAAATCCACCCAAGCGTCAAATTCTTCCACGTATTCATAGCTTTCATTTGGGAGCAGATGTGGAAAATAGTGCACCAACTCGCGGCATTCCAGATAATGCATCGGACGTGTTGAGAGAATTGGCAAAGCGCACAACGTTTCTAACTGTGGGTACGATAGAACCTCGCAAAGGTCACGCGCAAATACTCGCTGCATTTGAACTGTTGTGGCAACGCGGTGCGGATGTGAATCTGGTCATCGTTGGCAAGAATGGTTGGTTGCTGGATCGCTTGGTGGAAAAAATTCGATTGCATGCAGAGTTGGAGCGTAGGCTGTTCTGGCTGGAAGGTATCAGTGATGAATATTTGGAGAAAATTTATTCATCGAGTGATTGTTTGATTGCCGCAAGCGAGGGTGAGGGCTTTGGACTGCCTCTGATAGAGGCAGCGCAACACAAGAAATCCCTTATCGTGCGAGATATTCCTGTGTTTCGTGAGGTGGCGCAAAACCATGCGTTCTATTTTTCAGGGAAGACAGCGGAAGATCTGGCAACTGCAATTGCCGACTGGCTGCAATTGCATCAGCAAGGGCTGGCACCGAGTTCGGAGAACATGCCATGGTTGACTTGGAAACAAAGCGCTGATTTACTGAAAGAAAAACTGTTTCGGGGAAATAGCTTCACATAGAAAGCAGGAATTGCTTGTGTCCATCCTCCATAAACTAGAATGGCGGTTTTTTAAAAATAAGGGGAGACATTTTGAAACTTATTATCCAGATTCCTTGCTTCAACGAAGCAGGAACCCTCGCGATTGCACTATCGGCCTTACCGCGTACCGTACCCGGTTTCGATGTAGTCGAGTGGCTGGTAATCGATGATGGTAGTAAAGACGATACCATTCGTGTCGCTCGCGAAAACGGTGTCGATCATGTTATTCGTCACACCTGCAACCAGGGCCTTGCGCGTGGATTTATGACGGGACTTGACGCCTGCTTACGGCTTGGAGCGGATGTCATTGTCAATACCGATGCCGATAATCAGTATAACGCCGACGATATTCCGGCGCTGACTGCGCCCATTCTGGAGCGGCGTGCCGATATCGTGGTCGGTGCACGCCCCATAGAAACGATCGAACATTTTTCTCCGGTCAAGAAGATGCTGCAGAAGCTGGGCAGCTGGGTCGTGCGCGTGGCCAGCAAGACGGATATTCCGGATGCGCCTAGCGGTTTTCGTGCCATGAGTCGCACGGCTGCGCAGCGCATGATGGTCTTCAACGAT
>DGBN01000053.1 GCA_002384815.1 Oxalobacteraceae bacterium UBA4003
GTTCAAGAAGCCGATGGTGATTGCCTACAAAATGATGCGTGCATCCTGGCATGTGCTGCGGCATATGGGGTATCAACCATGGATAGGTTTGCCGAATATTCTGGCGCAGGAATTTCTGGTGCCGGAGTTACTGCAGGATGCCGCCACGCCGCAGGCGCTGGCAGATGCCTTGTGGCAGCAACTGCAGGATGTCGCACATCGCGATCACCTGCAGCGTCGTTTCACTGAAATGCATCATACGCTGTTGCGCGATACCGCTGGGGAAAGCGCACGTGCAGTACTGGAATTGATTGCACAGTCGCCGCGTCGCACTTGAAACATCGAGCATGCACTGCTACAGAATTTAATAGACCGACATGGCAATAAAAACCGATACCAATCTTTCCCTGTTCAGCAGCCTGGATGAGGATGTCATCTGCGGTGTTGATGAGGCAGGGCGCGGGCCTTTGGCCGGGCCTGTTTTTGCTGCAGCAGTGATTCTCGATCCTATGCATCCGATCGACGGTTTGCGTGATTCAAAGAAATTATCAGAAGTGCGACGCGATGCATTGGCGATCGAAATCAAGGCGCACGCATTGTCATGGTCGATTGCGCAATGTTCGGAACAGGAAATCGATACCTTGAACATTTTGCAGGCCACCATGCTGGCGATGCGCCGTGCAATTGAAGGCTTGCACATATTGCCGACGCTGGCCTTGATCGATGGTAATCGCTGCCCGGTGATGGCGGTGCGTGCGGAAGCGATTATCAAGGGCGACGACAAGGTCCAGGCTATTTCGGCCGCATCGATTCTGGCGAAAACAGCGCGTGATCACGCCTTGGGATTGCTGCATATTGCATACCCACATTATGCCTTCGATCAGCACAAGGGCTATCCAACGGCTTTGCATCTGGAGCGCCTGCGCGAGCATGGTGTGTCGCCTGTGCATCGCAAATCGTATGCGCCGGTGCGTGCCTTGCTGGGTAGTGTGATTTCGAATGAAAAACGCTGAACCATCATGACGACCAAAACCATTTCATCACGCGACAATCCTCTCTACAAAGAGTTGAAGCATCTTGCCACCAGTTCGCAGGCGCGTCGCAAGGCCGGGAGTACTTTGCTCGACGGCATACATCTGTGCGAGGCATATCTGCAGCAGGTCGGCCTTCCGCCGCTGTGCATTGCGAGTGAAACAGCCTTGCTCAACGGTGAAGTGACAGTGATCGTCCAGCAGTGCAGTGTCGGTCGTACACAATGCATCGTGTTGCCGGATGCCTTGTTCCACGCATTAAGCCAGGTTGAGCATGGCATCGACATCCTGTTTGTCATCGATACGCCGGAACTGACAGAACCGCAGCGTTTGTTGCAGTCTGCGGTTCTGCTGGACAAGGTGCAGGATCCGGGCAATTTCGGTTCCATTGTGCGTAGCGCAGCGGCCGCTGGCATCAAGCAGGTATTTTGCAGCGCCGGAACGACCTTTGCCTGGTCGCCCAAGGTCATGCGCGCCGGCATGGGTGCACATTTCCTGATTGAGATTTTTGAAAACGTTGATCTCGATGCCTTGATCGCACGGGCCGATATTCCTGTTATCGCCACCAGTTCGCATGCAGAAAAGCGACTCTACGATCTGGATTTGACGCAGCCGGTTGCCTGGTTGTTCGGGCATGAAGGGCAGGGTGTCACCGAGCATTTATTGGCGCTGGCTACACATCAGGTCACGATTCCACATCTGGGCGCGATCGAATCGCTGAATGTGGCTGCCAGTTCGGCAGTGTGCTTCTTCGAGCAGGTACGGCAGCAAACTTCACACTAGTTTTTCAATCCGGGCGTTGCTCGGATTTTATTTCCTGCAGAACGGTGGCGGAAATTTCTTCAATCGACTTGGTGGTCGATGACATCCAGCGTATGCCTTCGCGGCGCATCATTTTTTCCGCTTCATTAATTTCATAACGACAGTTTTCCAGTGCTGCATATTTGCTGCCGGGCAGGCGCTCGTTGCGGATTTCTGCCAGCCGGTCGGCTGCGATCGAGAGGCCGAATATCTTGCTCTTGTAGTTCAACAGGTCACCAGGCAATTTCCCCCGCGCAAAATCATCGGGTATCAGGGGATAGTTTGCTGCCTTGATGCCATATTGCATAGCCAGAAAAAGACTGGTTGGCGTTTTGCCGGAGCGCGAGACGCCGACCAGAATCACATCCGCCTCCGCCAGATTCTTGTTCGATTGCCCATCGTCGTGCGCCAGGGAAAAATTGATGGCCTCGATCCGGTTTTTATATTCCTCCGAATCTGTGCTGGTATGGCTGCGGCCTATCGTATGTGTCGATTTCACGCCCAGCTCCTGTTCCAGCGGCTCGACGAAAGTCTGGATCAAATCCATGTGCATGCCTTTTGATTGCCGCACTACTTTGGATAAATCCGCTTTGACCAAAGTCGAAAAAATAATCGGACGTTGGCCATCGATCGCAAATGCATCATTTATTTTGCGCAGTGCATCATATGCCTTGTCCAGCGTGTCGATGAAGGGGAGGCGGATCTGTTTGAAACGCAAATCGAATTGCGTCAATACCGAATGGCCAAAGGTTTCGGCAGTGATGCCAGTGCCGTCGGAAACGAAAAAAACGGTACGTGCACTGGGAGTGGAGCGATCTGCAGAAGTGGGCATAAATGAAATGTAAGTCTGATGTAAGTTAAAAAAATGCTGCACTGCGATGCGTATCGAGACAGGATTCGGTAAAATGTCGGCCAATAGCTATTTTGTCCAGTGGCGACTCTCGAAGAATAACAAAAACTGTCGCCCAGGAAAGGCATGCATGAAGATTTCTTGTCATCAAAGCAGAGGTTGTTATGTCGAATGTTATAAACACTGGGAGCAAGCATGACCAGGCAGTAGAAGGAAGCTATGTTATTTCCTTCGAACATCTACGGATGTCTGACGTGGATTCCGTGGGAGGCAAGAATTCTTCATTGGGAGAAATGATCAGCCAGCTCGCGGAAGCGGGTGTGCGGGTGCCGGGCGGCTTTGCCACTACGGCACAGGCGTTTCGGGATTTTCTTGAACATAGCGAAGGCGGTGGACTGAGTCTGGCGCAACGTATTGCAGATCGGCTTGCCGATTTGAATATCGACGACGTGCGTGCGCTTGCACAAGCGGGCGCCGATATTCGCAACTGGATCGTGGAAACGCCGTTTCAGCCGCGACTCCTGAATGACATCACGCAGTATTATCAAAATCTTTCCTCTGATTCAGCTAAGGAAATGTCGTTTGCCGTGCGTTCTTCCGCGACTGCCGAAGATTTGCCGGATGCGTCGTTTGCCGGTCAGCAGGAAACCTTCCTCAATGTAGTCGGCATCGATAATGTGCTGGAAGCCATCAAGCACGTGTTCGCTTCGCTGTACAACGACCGCGCCATTTCCTATCGCGTACACAAGGGGTTTACCCATGCTGAAGTAGCCTTGTCGGCCGGTGTGCAGCGCATGGTGCGATCGGATCTGGGTTCTGCCGGCGTGATGTTTACGCTGGATACTGAATCCGGTTTCACGGATGTGGTCTTCATAACTTCCAGTTATGGTCTGGGCGAAACCGTGGTGCAGGGCGCCGTCAATCCGGACGAGTTCTATGTGCACAAGCCTATGCTGGAGCAAGGCAAGCTGCCTATCATCCGTCGCAACATCGGCTCCAAACTGATCAAGATGGAATTCACTGCGGAAGCAAAAGCAGGACGTTCAGTGCAGACCGTCGATGTGCCGATTGGCATGCGCAATCGCTACTCTCTGACCGATGAAGAAATCGTGCAGCTCGCGAAGTACGCCGTCATCATTGAAAAGCACTACGGTCGTCCTATGGACATCGAATGGGGCAAGGACGGTCTGGATGGCAAGCTCTACATCCTGCAAGCGCGTCCGGAAACCGTCAAGTCGCAGCAAAAGCCGACTGATGTGCAGCAACGCTTCAAGATGAAAGGTAGCGGCACCGTATTGACTGTCGGTCGCGCCATTGGTCAGAAGATAGGCGCCGGTCCGGTGCGTGTGATTCTCGATGCTGCAGATATGGAGCGCGTACAACCAGGCGACGTGCTGGTCGCCGACATGACCGATCCCAACTGGGAACCTGTCATGAAGCGTGCATCTGCCATCATTACCAATCGTGGTGGCCGTACCTGCCATGCAGCGATCATTGCGCGTGAACTGGGCGTGCCGGCGGTTGTCGGTTGTGGTGATGCCACCGAATTGTTGAAGGATGGCGCACTGGTCACGGTATCTTGTGCCGAGGGCGACGAAGGCAAAGTCTACGACGGCTTGCTGGAATCCGAAGTGACGGAGATCGCACGTGGTGATTTGCCTGAACTGCCGTTGAAGATCACACTCAACGTTGGCAATCCCCAGCTCGCATTCGATTTCCAGTCGATTCCGAATGCAGGCGTCGGCCTGGCGCGTCTGGAATTCATTATCAATAACAATATCGGCGTGCATCCAAAAGCAATTCTGGAATATCCGCACATCGATCCGGATTTGAAGAAGGCAGTGGAGTCGGTCGCACGCGGTCATGCATCACCGAAGGCGTTTTATATCGACAAACTGGCAGAAGGCATTGCCACCATCGGTGCTGCATTCTGGCCGAAGCCGGTGATTGTGCGTCTGTCGGATTTCAAATCGAACGAGTACAAGAAGTTGATAGGCGGTTCGCGCTACGAGCCGGATGAAGAAAATCCAATGCTGGGTTTCCGTGGTGTGGCGCGTTACCTGGCTCCTGATTTTGCCGAATCGTTCGAGATGGAATGCAAGGCGATGAAGCGCGTGCGNNCGTCGAGATCATGGTGCCGTTTGTCCGTACCCTGGGTCAGGCGGAAAAAGTCATCAACCTGCTGGCGAAGAATGGTTTGAAGCGTGGCGAAAACGGTTTGCGCATCGTCATGATGTGCGAAGTGCCATCGAATGCAATTCTGGCGGAAGAATTTCTGAATTACTTTGATGGCTTCTCCATCGGCTCCAACGATTTGACGCAGTTGACTCTGGGTCTGGATCGCGATTCCGGCATGGAGATTCTGGCTGCCGATTTCGACGAACGCGATCCCGCAGTACTGGCCTTGTTCTCGCGTGCGATTGCCGCATGTCGCAAGCAGGGCAAGTATGTGGGCATTTGCGGTCAGGGGCCATCGGATCACCCGGATTTCGCAGAGTGGCTGATGAAGGAAGGTATTACTTCGCTTTCACTCAACCCGGATTCCGTCATCGAAACATGGCAGAACCTGGCAAAACGTTTGTGATGGCGTAATTGAACAAGTAGTTGAGCAAACAGGTGATAACGGTCGGGTGTTTAAATTATTTTCCAGCACGGTTTTTTAGACTAGACTGTGGACATCCGACCGGATGACACTGAACAGGCTTTATCGTGGTTTCTTAACCCTCGTTGCTCTCCGGACTGCGAGGGTTTTTGCTTATGAACTAAAGGAATGCTGATGACGGACTGGATGATTTGGTTTGCGGTGGCATGCGTGTTGATCATCTTGGAGATGGCAACCGGCACCTTCTATCTGTTTATGATTGCCATCGGCGCCGTGGCCGGCGGCATCGCTGCGTTGAGCGGCGCGAGCGGCACATGGCAATGCATACTTGCCGCCGTGATTGCAGCCGTCGCTACGTTTGCTTTGCGTCGCAGTCGTTTTGGTCGGTCCGGAAATCTGGATGCATCACGCGATCCCGACGTGAATCTGGATATCGGACAAGCGCTGGAAGTCGCAGAGTGGCGTAATGTGCCAGGCGCCGCGAGTGTCGCACGAGTGATGTATCGCGGCGCTTTATGGGATGTTGAGTTGGCCGATGGCGGCACAGCAGTAGCCGGACAATTCCGGATTCAGGAAGTGCAGGGCAATCGTTTGGTTGTCATTAACAGCAATACGACGGAGAGCTAGATTTTCCGTTTCGCAGATCAGGTAAATTTACGAGTTGATCGCAACATACCAAGGAGTTCCCATGTTCGGTACTACAAGCACCACCATCATTTTTTTGCTCTTCGTCGCCATTGTATTCGTCGTCAAGACGATTAACGTCGTGCCGCAACAGCACGCCTGGGTTGTTGAGCGTCTGGGTAAATATCATGCAACGCTGGGCCCTGGCCTGAAGATCGTGCTGCCTTTCATCGATCGCATCGCCTACAAGCATTCATTGAAGGAAATTCCACTCGATGTGCCCATGCAGGTCTGTATCACCAAGGACAATACGCAACTCGAAGTCGACGGCATTCTGTATTTTCAGGTGACGGATCCCATGCGTGCATCGTATGGTTCGTCGAATTACATTTCGGCGATTTCGCAACTGGCGCAAACAACACTGCGTTCTGTCATTGGACGCATGGAGTTGGACAAGACCTTTGAGGAACGCGACCTGATCAATCACAGTGTGGTCGGCGCGGTTGACGAGTCGGCGGCGAACTGGGGAGTCAAAGTCTTGCGCTACGAGATCAAGGATTTGACGCCTCCACGTGAAATTCTGCATGCAATGCAATCGCAGATTACTGCCGAGCGCGAGAAACGTGCACTGATCGCCGCATCCGAAGGTCGCAAGCAGGAGCAGATCAATATCGCTACGGGTGAACGCGAGGCATCGATTGCCCGTTCGGAAGGCGAGAAACAGGCGGCGATCAATCGTGCGCAAGGTGAAGCGTCGGCGATTCTGTCCATTGCCGAAGCGACTGCGGAGGCAATACGCAAAACCGCATCGGCGATACGCGAGCCGGGCGGTTCGGATGCAGTGAATCTGAAGGTGGCCGAGCAGTATGTCGAAGCATTCGGCAAGCTGGCGAAGACCAATAATTCCATCATCATTCCAGCCAATCTGGGCGATATGGGTGGCTTGATTGCGACTGCCATGCAGGTGGTGAAGTCGCAGGGGCCGCAGATCAAGTCCTGAGCATCTCTGGCAAGCCGGAAGACTGTCGGCCAAGCAAAAAACGGTGCTTGAGAGCGCCGTTTTTTATCGCCGGTTCTGTTTCATCACCGCCTGGATTTCGCGCTGCGTATCGCGCTGCTTCTCGCTATCGCGCTTGTCATGCTGTTTCTTGCCTTTCGCCAGTCCGATTTCGCACTTGATATAGCCTTTCTGATAGTGCAGATTGAGAGGTACCAGCGTATAACCGGCGCGCTCAACCTTGATCGATAGTTTTTTGATCTCATCGGTCTTCAGCAGCAGCTTGCGGGTACGTACCGGATCCGGCGTGACGTGTGTGGAAGCGGAGGTCAGGGGGCTGATATGCGCACCGAAGAGGAAAATTTCTTCATTGCGTACGATGACGTATGCCTCTTTCAATTGCGAGCGTCCGGCGCGTATGGCCTTGACTTCCCAACCCTGCAATACGATGCCGGCCTCGAAGCGTTCCTCGATAAAATAATCGTGGAATGCTTTTCTGTTATCAACAATGCTCATGAGTTTCGGCGTATGGTCGGTTAAAATGGCAACTCTGCGATTCTATCAAACGGTTCCTATTCGATGGCAGTAGTGCACAAAACAGTTTTGCTGGGTTACAGCGCCGAACAGATGTTCACGCTGGTTGATCGGGTCGAGGATTATCCTCAATTCCTGCCATGGTGTGGTGGAATAGATGTCAAACAGCGGGAAGAAGGCAAGCTGGTGGCGAGCATCATGATCAATTATCACGGCATCAGGCAAAGTTTCACCACCGAGAACACGACAGTGCGACCGGTCTCGATGACCATGCGTTTGCTGGAGGGACCATTCAAGGAATTGCATGGCACCTGGACCTTCAAGCCCTTGCGTGAAGATGCATGCAAGATTGAATTCGATTTGCAGTATGAATTTTCTAATCGCCTGATTGAATCCATCATCGGTCCGGTTTTCAACATGATTGCGACCAGCTTCGTCGATTCATTCAGCAAGCGGGCGGATGAAGTCTATGGCTGAAATAGTCGCTCCTGTCGCCATTCATGTCCAGATCTGCTACGCCAGAGAGGATAAACAGTTTTTGCTGGATCAGACCGTGCCGCCTGGCACAACGATACAACAGGCGATTCAGGGGTCCGGGATTGTCCGGTTAGCNNGACAGGGTGGAAATTTACAGACCGCTGATCGCAGATCCCAAAGATTCCCGACGCAAGCGCGCCGAAAATCGGGACGTCAAAAAGAAGAACTGACGGATCTGTGGCTGTTCGCGGCCTGTCCTGGTAAAACTGCCAGGGAGAAAAATCCGGAATTTTATTTGCAATCTTCCATTGCGCGTTTGTTTTCGCGCATTTCCTGTGCCCGTTCTTCATCGCTCAGATAGGCGCGCTCTCCGGATTTGTTCATGCGGCTGATGCGTTCGCCTGAATCCAGCACGCGCTTGTAATTGCTGGCCTGCTCGCAGTTTTTCTTTTTGTCGGCAGCTGCCTGCTTTTCAGCTTCTGCCTCCTTGTCTTTTTCCGCTTGCTGTGCACGGCGTTTCTGGAAGTCGGCGTTCTTTTCAGCGATGGTTTGCGGGCTTTTTTTCGCCGCTTCGCCATCTTTTTCAGTTTCTTCGGCCGGTTTGGCTGGCGTACTGGCCGACGTCAGGCCTGCTGGCGATTTGAGAATTTTGCTGTTCGGCACCGATGCAGGTGGTGCTGTGTCGGAATACTGTTTGATGCCTTTGTCATTCAGCCAGACGTATTGAGCCATGGCTGCGCTGGTGCATCCGGCGAGCA
>DGBN01000015.1 GCA_002384815.1 Oxalobacteraceae bacterium UBA4003
TGCTGGAGGGTTTTTGCTTTTGGGAAAACGCGCTGCAAAACACCAAGCCCTCCTTGCAGAATGTCGATCCACTTGCCAACTCCTTCCTCATTCACGGCTTTATCGAAGATCGCTGATCTGCACAAGCAATTTGCAAGCATGTGTGCCAGATGTTTGCTATGCGCCTCTGAATAGAAGCTTGTTTTCCATTGTCAGTTAAAAATGTGTGAGGAAATGGCTTGGAATTGCAAGAGTATTTCTTGAAATACTCAGCATGTTCTTCCAGTGATGCATGATTATTGGTAGAATAACAGGCTTCGCTGATGTAGCTCAGTTGGTAGAGCAACTGATTCGTAATCAGTAGGTCGGGTGTTCGATTCGCCTCATCAGCACCAAAACAAAAGGGTTAGCCTCGGCTAGCCCTTTTTCACTTTGAAAGTGAACTTGGCTACTTGCCTGGTTGGTGAGATCTCATTTGGAATGAGTTTCCTTTCCTATATCTCAAGCACAGAAAATCTGTGCCGCTTCCCAATTTCCGTAAAAAATTTCAAAAAGGAAACTATCCGATGGGAAAAACAAAAATAAAGTTATTGTTAAATTATATTTAATGAAATCTTTATATTCCTGTTGACACCGGGCATCCACTGTCCTATGTTGAAGTCAAGTAGTTCCCTTAAAGGGGAGTAGCCTTACTGCAGAAGTCGTCATTACGGGTAATTCCCCCGGCCTGCAGACAACGAAATGTTGTGGCGAGACCTTTACCATTTGCAGGTAAAGGTTTTTTTTCGTTCAAAGCTTTCTGTATCGGCAAGTCAGGCGATTTCTGGAATGCTGGGGAAGAATATGGATATGTTCTCAGCGGAATTTTTTTCTGCCCTCATGGCGATTATCGTCATCGATCTGGTTTTGGCGGGCGATAACGCGATTGTCATTGCACTGGTCGCGCGTAAATTGCCTCTGCATTTGCAGCGGATCACGATTATCGGCGGGACGCTGGGTGCAGTAGTGGTGCGAGTCGCGATGACGCTGGTGATCGTGTGGTTGCTGAATGTTCCGGGATTACTGCTGCTTGGTGGCATGCTGCTGGTCTGGATTGCCTACAAATTGCTGGCACCAGTGCAGGAGGAAAAGAAGGGCATGAATTTGTCGGGTACGCGCGTCGGATTGTGGGGTGCGATTCGCACCATTGTGGTTGCAGATGCAGTGATGGGAATGGATAACGTTCTGGGTGTGGCCGGCGCGGCGCAAGGCGAATTCATGCTGGTGATTGTCGGTTTGCTGATCAGCATTCCCATCATGATAGTCGGTAGTACACTGATTCTGACATGGGTAGAGCGTTATCCGGTGATCATTTATCTGGGTGCGGCAGTGCTGGCCTGGACTGCTGCCAAAATGATCGGACAGGAGCCGGTAATGAACGAAATTTTTGGCCAGAATCCTTTTTTTCTCTGGCTACTATACGGCCTGGTGATAGGCGGGGTCGTACTAAGCGGTTTGCTTAGAAACGCGCCTTGGAAACCGACGCACAGGGAGGATAGCCCAAGACATCCATGAAAACCGTTCACATAAAATAGTAACGTTAATACATTGCGAGGAGATCATCATGCTAAACATTCTCATACCTGTCGACGGCTCACGGAATGCACTGCGAGCAGTGGAATACGTTATTCAATATCGTGTGTTGCATGACGAATTGATCAACGTGAACCTGACCAATGTCCAACCCCGTTTGTCGAAATACCTGACGCGCTTTGTGCCTTCGCACAACATTCGTTTGTTTCAACAAGAACGCGCAGAAGAAGCACTGAAAGGTGCGGTGGATCTATTGACCAAAGCCGGTGTAGAACATTCCGTGCATATGGATAGAGGCGATGCGGCAGAAGCCATCGTCGCCTGCGCTGAAAAAACCCAGTCGCAAAAAATTGTCATGGGAACGACGAGAAAGAATGCCTTGTCGCGGTTCTTTGAGGGATCTGTTGTCAACAAGGTGATGGCGCTGACCGACTTGCCGGTTGAAGTCGTAGCCAAGGAAAATGCGACCAGGCTGGAACGTTTCGGCATCCCGATAGGCGTGGGGCTGGCATTTCTGTGGCTGGCCGTTGAGTAAATTTCTTCGGCGTGCTGATCGTACCGCACGATCAGCGTATTGAAGGGTAGCGTGCGAGCGGAACGCTCGTACCTGAAGGATGGGCGCGATTACCCATCCTTTATTTTCGTATTTGAAAAACGGAAAGACAGCATCCTATATGTCCCATGCCCGGGCGCGCTGTATGGCACGGCGCCAAGTGTGCAAGCGCTGTGCACGCTCATCGGCAGTCATGCGGGGCTCGAAGCACCTCCCCATTTGCCACTGTGTGGCGATTTCTTCTTTCGATGCCCAGAATGCCACCGCCAGACCGGCGAGATAGGCTGCGCCCAGCGCAGTGGTTTCTGTGACGACTGGCCGGATCACTGGTACGTCAAGCATATCTGCCTGAAACTGCATCAATAAATCATTGCGTGCTGCACCGCCATCGACGCGCAACTCCTGCAACAATATCTGCGCATCTTTTTGCATCGCTTCCAGCACATCAACGGTTTGATATGCAATGCTTTCCAATGCGGCGCGTGCAATGTGCGCCTTGTTGCTGCCGCGTGTCATGCCGACGATAGTGCCGCGTGCGTACGGATCCCAATAAGGAGCGCCGAGACCGCTAAAGGCTGGAATGAATACCACGCCACCGTTATCCGGGACGCTGTTTGCCAGTGCTTCCACATCCGATGACTGCTGAATGATGCCCAGGCCATCGCGCAGCCATTGAATAGTGGCGCCGGCCATGAACACGCTGCCTTCCAGCATGTAATCGGTGCGTGCATCCACGCCATCACCCAAGGTCCAGCCTATGGTGGTCAGCAGATTGTTTTGCGATGTGATCGCCTGTGCGCCGGTATTGAGCAGCATGAAGCAGCCGGTGCCGTAGGTATTTTTTGCCATGCCTGGACGGTGGCAGGCTTGACCGAAGGTGGCAGCCTGCTGATCGCCTGCGATGCCCGCAATGGGAATCGATTGCCCGAACAAGGATGCATGCGTCTGGCCGACGATACCGCTGCTGGGAACGACAGTCGGTAAAAGAGAGTGCGGAATATCCAGCATGCCGAGCAATTCCGCATCCCATTGTTTCGTGTGGATATTGAAAAGCAGTGTGCGTGAAGCATTGCTCGTATCGGTGACGTGATTGCCGGACAACTTGAAAATCAGCCAGCTATCAATGGTGCCGAATGCGAGTTCGCCGCGTTCGGCGCGTGTGCGTGCGCCGGGGGTGTGGTCAAGCAACCATTTCAGTTTGGTGCCGGAAAAATAGGAATCCAGTACCAGCCCGGTTTTCTGTTGAAATAATGCTGCCTTGCCGTCGGCGCGTAATTGATCGCATAGCGTTGCCGTACGCCGATCTTGCCAGACGATGGCATGAGCGATCGGTTCGCCGGTCTGGCGATCCCAGAGAACGGTGGTCTCGCGTTGATTGGCAATGCCGATTGCGGCGACATCAGCGGCGATGAGGTGCTGTTCCTTCAATACTTGTTGTGCTACGGCGAGCTGACTGTGCCAGATGGCGCTGGCATCGTGTTCGACCCAGCCCGGTGCGGGAAAAATCTGCGGATATTCCTGCTGTGCCACACCGTGAATCTGTCCTGCATGATTGAACAGGATTGCACGTGAGCTGGTCGTGCCCTGATCGATCGCGAGTATGTATTTGCTCATGCTGGATCAGGTGAGATATGCATGCTCGACAAGCCCTGCCACATCAACGCGCAGGCTCAGCACGCAACCGGACAGGGGGAATTGTTCCAGTTCGGCGGCAGGGCGATTCTTGCTGGCGGTCGTGATATACAGCGTACGTAAATCGTTGTCGCCGAACGCGATCATGGTCGGGCAGCGTACCGGCAAGGAAATTTCCCTTAACACTATGCCGCTTGGCGACAGGCGCAGGATTTTGCCGCCCTCATACATGGCGCACCAGTAGGCTCCTTCGCTATCGACGGCTGCACCATCCGGGCGACCGCCGTAGTTGTTCAATTTGTCGGTGGAGAATTGTTTCAGCAAGCGTGTGCCGGCGATGTTGCCGGTGGCAACATCGTATCCGTAGGCATTGATGGAGTGCGAAGTGGTATCGGCGTGGTACAGGGTTTTGTTATCCGGACTGAAGGCGACGCCGTTCGATACGGTCGCGCGTTTGCCGCTATCGCGTATACCGCCTCGCTCAATGCAGTACAACGCTGCATGCGGATGGTCGCGCGGTTCGTAAATGCTGCCTACCCAGAGTCGGCCGGCGGCATCGCAGCGCCCATCATTGAAGCGCATGCTTGCAGGATCGTAAGGCGGATCAGCGACAGGCGTCAGCTGACCGTTGGCGGTGTTGAGCAGCAGCAGGCCGGAACGCAGTGCGACGATCAAACCGCCGCTTGCATTGATTGCAATGCACCCGGGTTCGGAGGGCATGGTCCATGCATGATGTTCGCCGCTCTCCGGATGGAAGCGATGTACGGCGCAGCCGTCGATATCAATCCAGTACAGCGTCGCCTGCTGTGCATGCCAGAGCGGACATTCGCCCAGTTGCATGCGTGCAGGCAGGATGGCTTGTATATTTTCCATCGACATGGCGGTTGCTTTTTGTGTGGAGAATGCGCCATTATGCAGTGAAAATATTGAGCATAACCAAGCATGGGGAGTTTGAATTGAAGCAGCCGGTAGCAAAACCTGCGATTGCCTTTCTGGGCATAGGCCTGATGGGCAAACCGATGGCGACCCGATTATTGCAGGCGGGTTATGAGGTCACCGTATGGAACCGCACGCGCAGCAAGGCGGATGAACTGGCGTCGCTGGGTGCAAAAGTCGCGGAGCAGGCGGCAGATGCCGTGCGTACGGCCGATATCGTCATCACGATGCTGGAAGCAGGACCTGTCGTGGCGCAGGTGATTGCGGCCGCATTGCCGGGCTTGCGGCATGCTGCCTTGGTAGTAGACATGAGTTCGACCCGTCAGTCGGAAGCGCAGGAAACGCACGCGCTGTTGGCAACGCACGGCGTGCGCTTTATCGATGCGCCGGTGTCTGGTGGCGTGGTGGGTGCGCAGGCTGGTTCGCTGGCGATCATGGCGGGTGGCAGTGCCGATGACTTTGCAGACGTCGAGGCGGTGCTGGCGACACTGGGGAGACCGACGCTGGTTGGCCCGGCTGGTTGCGGCCAGATTGCCAAATTGTGCAATCAGCTGATCGTGGGCGGGACGCTGAATATCGTGGCAGAAGCCTTGCTGCTGGCACAGGCCGGCGGCGCCGATCCGACGGCAGTGCGCGCAGCGATACGTGGCGGTTTTGCAGAAAGCCGGATACTGGAAGTGCATGGGCAGCGCATGCTGGAGCGTAACTTCATGCCGGGCGGTCAGGTCAAGAGTCAATTCAAGGATCTGGAAAACGTATTGATAGCTGCCGCCAACGCAGGTTTGCATTTGCCGGTAACCGAACTGGTGACAGAAAATTATCACAGCGTATTGCAGCGCTCGCCGCAGGCCGATCAATCGGCAGTGCTGCTGGCACTGGAAAAAAACAACCCGGGTCAGCGTCTGGGCGATCTTGCCGATCAATTGCCAGGCTGATCATGGGATGGGGGCGCTGCAGCGATATCATCGCAGATTATGAGCAGCATTTGGTGCAAAGCCGGGCCACGCTGGTAAGCGTGGCTGTACTGACGGACACGGATAATACGGGTGAACAGTGGAGGCTTGGTATGGCGATATTCGCCTGAAGCCGCAGCCATAGAAATTACCCGGAATTGTGCTTGTGATTCTCGCGTAGTTATTATGTCGCGCTCTGCATGAGGCAACAACAATTCACGTCTTATTGCTGTTTCAAAAACGCTTCTGTCAGACGTACCCAGTAGGTCGCACCTATCGGCAGCAAGTCATCGTTGAAGTCGTAGCTGGGATTGTGCAGATTGCATGGCCCCAAACCATGTCCGGCTGCGCGATGATCGCCTTCGCCATTGCCGATGAAAACATAGCAGCCGGGTTTGTCCTGCAACATGAAGGCAAAATCCTCTGCGCCCATGGTTGGCTCGACTTGCGCATTGACGTGTTCGACGCCGACAATTTTCTGCAGAATATCAACCGCAAATGCGGTTTCCTGCGCGTGATTGATCAGCGCTGGATAGTTGCGCCTGAAATTAAATTCGACTGTCGCATCGAAGGCTCGCGCAGTATGTTCGGCAATGGTGCGCATGCGCGTTTCAATCAGATCCAGTACTTCCGGATTGAAGGTGCGCACGGTACCGACCAGGTTTGCATTGTCGGGAATGACATTGGTGGTGCTGCCGGCATGAATTTGCGTAATCGACAAAGCTGCTGCATCGATAGGGCTCTTGTTGCGCGTGATGATGGTTTGCCAGCTTTGCGCAATCTGCACAGCTACCATGATCGGGTCTATGCCTTTGTGGGGTTGCGCGGCATGTGCGCCTTTGCCGCTGACGATCACTTCAAACTCATTGCTCGACGCCATCATCGGGCCTGCCGTGACGCCGAATTCACCGACTGGAATGCCCGGCCAGTTATGCATGCCGAATACTGCCTGCATCGAACATTGCGCAAACAGGCCATCGTCCATCATGCGTTTTGCACCACCACCGCCTTCTTCTGCCGGTTGAAAGATCAGATACACGGTGCCATCGAAGTTTTTGTGCTGCGACAGATAATGCGCTGCGCCCAACAGCATGGCCGTGTGACCATCGTGACCGCATGCGTGCATCTTGCCGGCATTTTTGGATGTGTGAGGAAAGGTATTGATTTCCTGTATAGGTAGCGCATCCATGTCGGCACGCAAGCCGATTGCGCGATCGCTGTTGCCGTTCCTGATAATGCCAACCACGCCGGTTACGCCCATGCCGCGTAAAACAGGTATGCCCCATTCGGTCAATTTTCTGGCGACGAATTCTGCAGTTTCGCGTTCTTCAAAGCACAGTTCCGGATTGGCATGAATCTCGCGGCGTATGGCTGTCAGTTCATGGTGAAATTCGATGATGGGGTCGATCAACTGCATGGTATCTCCACATTGTGGCGGTGTCATGCACAGCATTTACTGTGCGACAACACATCGTAGCGCTCTATATTACGCCAACTAAAACGGTTCATGTTGGCGTCATGCCGCATGCAGTTTTCCGTAAAAAATGCAGCGCGCAGATGGCTGGTATGGGCATGTTTCCAGTGGCAGATGCTGCTTTTGCATGGGCTGGCTAAGGTCGCGTGCCGGGTTTGCATTCACCGTCCAGTCGTGACATGATTCTTTCATGCGTATGCTGTCGCTGCAAAACCCTGGTTCGCTATTGAGGCAGGAACGACCAACTCGAATAACAATACAGACAGAGGCAGAGATGGATAAATTTTGGCTGCAATCGTATCCGGAGGGCGTGCCGGCAGAGATTGATTTCACCCAGTACGATTCGCTGGTGGAATTGCTGGAAGAGTCATTCCGAAAATACGCTGATCGCCATGCGTATGTCTGCATGGACAAATTCCTTACTTACGGCGAAGTCGATACGCTGTCGCAAAAACTGGGTGCATGGCTGCAAGGCAGCGGTTTGCAAAAAGGCGCGCGCGTGGCGCTGATGATGCCGAATGTATTACAGTATCCGATTGCACTTGCCGCCGTGTTGCGTGCCGGCTATGTGGTTGTCAATGTCAATCCCTTGTACAAGCCGCGCGAGCTGCAGCACCAACTGGTCGATTCTGGCGCGGAAGCAATTATTATTCTGGAGAATTTTGCCGCTACGCTGGATAAGGTAATTGACAGCACGCAGATCAAGCACGTGGTGGTGGCGACCATGGGCGATATGCTGGGCAGCCTCAAAGGTGCGATCGTCAATTTTGTCGTTAGGCATGTAAAGAAAATGGTGCCGGCTTACTCCTTGCCGCATGCGACTTCATTCAAGGATGTATTGGCGCAAGCCGCCAGCATGCACTTGCAGAAACCGGTCCTTGAGCATCAGGACATCGCGTTTTTGCAATATACCGGTGGCACGACCGGCACCGCCAAAGGCGCAGTGCTCACGCATCGCAATGTCGTCGCCAATGTGCTGCAGAATGAAGCCTGGATCTGGCCGGTATTGCGCAAGGAACCACCTGACAAGACGCTGAATTTTGTCTGTGCGTTGCCGCTTTATCATATCTTCGCGTTGACGGCGTGCTGCATGCTGGGTACGCGGCTGGGTGTGATGAATATTCTGATCCCGAATCCGCGCGATATTCCCGGCCTCGTCAAGGAGTTGATGAAGTACAAGATCAATCTGTTGCCGGCAGTGAATACGCTATACAACGGTTTGCTGAATAATCCCGATTTTGCGAAGGTCGATTTTTCCGAACTCAAACTGTGCAATGGTGGTGGCATGGCCGTGCAGCAGGTTGTCAACGATAGATGGCGTGCGGTGACCGGCCGCTCGATCATAGAAGGTTATGGTTTGTCAGAGACCTCGCCGGTCGCCACGTCGAATCCCGTTGAAGCGACAGAATTTTCCGGCACGATAGGCTTGCCGGTATCGTCGACAGAAATAAAAATTATTGACGGTAACGACAATGAAGTTGCTCTCGGTTCGCCGGGCGAGATCGCGATACGCGGCCCGCAGGTAATGGCTGGTTACTGGAACAATCCTGTCGAAACTGCGCAGGCTATGACGGCTGACGGATTTTTCAAGACTGGTGATATCGGCATCATGGATGAGCGCGGTTACACGAAGATCGTCGATCGGAAAAAAGACATGATTCTGGTCTCCGGTTTCAATGTCTATCCCAGCGAAATTGAAAACGTGGTTGCCGGGCATCCAGGCGTGCTGGAATGTGCCTGCATAGGTGTGCCGGATGAGCATACAGGTGAGGCGGTCAAACTGTTCGTCGTGCGCCGTGATCCTGCATTGACTGCAGAAACCCTGATGGCTTTCTGCAAGGAACAATTCACCGGTTACAAGAAGCCGAAAACGATAGAATTCCGTACCGAATTGCCGAAATCGAATGTCGGCAAGATACTGCGCCGCGAATTGCGCGATGAAATCAAGACTGCCTGAGTTCTGACTTCAGCGATCTGTTTGCTGGCAGCGCGGAGACGCCGCGTTTTTGTGCTCTCGGATCTGTGCTTATTTGTGTGGTGAGGTCGGTGGCGGCAGATGGCGCGGCTTGCGATTGTCATCGGTTGCGACATAGGTCAGTGTGGCTTCTGTCACTTTCACAATTTCCACTTCCAGGCGATTGCGTTCCGCATAGCATTCCACGTTCACGGTGATCGAGGTATTGCCGACCTTGACGATGTCGGCGTAGATCGACAGCAGGTCGCCGACGAATACCGGGTGTTTGAACAGGAATGAATTCACCGCAATTGTGACAACGCGACCGTTGGCGCGTCGCGTCGCGCATACGGCGCCTGCCAGATCGACTTGTGCCATGATCCAGCCGCCGAATACGTCGCCATGCATATTGGCATCATTCGGCATAGGTACCACGCGCATTTGTGGCATCTTCCCTGCAGGCAGGTTTGTGTGGTGTTCGCTTGCCATATAGTCTCCCGTTGCAGTGATTTTGGGCGCTGATGCTTACTCTGTGCTTACGCAGGGTTTCATGCCCCGGAAGATGGCGCAGGCGGCATTGTTTATAAGCCGTGTATCTGCGACGTACAAAGGATTGCCGCTACAATCGCGAGTCAGCAGCATAAACCATTTAAAAAATTCTCACCCATGCGCCGCTCTTCCGCTTCCTCCGAACCTGTTCCCTTATCCGGCAATCGTAATGACTGGGCTACGCTCAAGACACTGATCCCGTATTTGTGGACGTACAAGTGGCGTGTCGCACTGGCCTTGCTGTTTCTGATCGCAGCCAAGTTTGCCAACGTCGGCGTGCCTCTGGTATTGAAGCGCCTGATCGACGGCCTCACGATTGATCCGGCCAGTCCGCATGCGCTGCTGGTTTTGCCGATTGGCATTCTGCTCGCATATGGCGCGCTGCGTTTGTCGACTACCTTGTTTACCGAATTGCGTGAATACACTTTCGCCCGGGTCACGCAACGTGCAGTGCGCACGATTGCGTTGCAGGTATTTCGCCATTTGCATGCCTTGTCGCTGCGTTTTCATTTGAATCGCCAGACTGGTGGCATGACGCGCGATATCGAGCGCGGTACGCGAGGTGTTTCCGCACTGGTTTCGTATACGCTGTTCAGCATCCTGCCGACGCTGGTTGAAATTACGCTGGTGCTGGCTTATCTGATTCTGAATTACGACATCTGGTTTTCGATCATCACGGCGGCGGCACTGTTCAGTTACATTACATTTACTGTCGTGGTGACGGAATGGCGTACGCATTTCCGCCGCACGATGAATGATCTGGATTCAAAGGCGAATACGAAGGCGATCGATTCGCTGATCAATTACGAGACGGTCAAGTATTTCGGCAATGAAGATTACGAAGCCAGGCGCTATGACGAGGGCTTGAAGCATTACGAAGCGGCCGCAGTCAAATCGCAAACATCCCTGTCGGTATTGAATACCGGCCAATCCAGCATCATCGCCGTTGCCGTTACGCTGATACTCTGGCGCGCCACGCAGGGGGTGATCAGCGGGACGATGACGCTGGGCGATCTGGTGCTGGTGAATGCCTTCATGATCCAGCTCTATATTCCATTGAATTTTCTCGGCGTGATTTATCGCGAGATCAAGCAAAGCCTGGCTGACATGGAACGGCTGTTTGCCTTGCTCGATCAACATCGGGAAATTGCCGACAAGCCCGATACGCGGGCGCTGGCAGTGCAGGGTGCAGAAGTGAAATTCTCGCATGTCGGATTCAGTTACGAAGCGAAACGGCAGATTCTGTTCGATGTCGACTTTACGATTGCTGCCGGAACAACGACTGCGGTGGTCGGGCATAGCGGTTCCGGAAAGTCGACATTGTCGCGTTTGCTGTTTCGCTTCTACGATGTCAGCGAAGGCGCGATCCTGATCGACGGTCAGGACGTACGCGATGTCACGCAGGCTTCCTTACGCAATGCAATCGGCATCGTGCCGCAGGACACGGTACTGTTCAACGACACGATTGAATACAACATTGCTTACGGCAAGCCGGGTGCGAGCAAGGACGATATTGTGGCAGCAGCGAAGTCCGCCTATATTCATGATTTCATCGAATCGCTGCCGGACGGTTATGCCACCATGGTCGGCGAGCGCGGCTTGAAATTATCCGGTGGCGAGAAGCAGCGTGTGGCGATTGCACGTACCTTGCTCAAGCATCCGGCCATTCTGATTTTCGACGAAGCGACTTCGGCACTGGACTCCAAAGCCGAACAGGCGATCCAGACGCAATTGAAGGAAATTGCGCAGAATCGCACCACGCTGATTATTGCGCATCGTCTTTCTACGATTGCCGATGCGGCGCAGATACTGGTGCTGGAGCACGGTCGCATAGTCGAGCGCGGTACCCATGCACAATTGCTGACGGCAGACGGTGCATACGCCCAGATGTGGGCGCGCCAGCAGGCGCGACAGGATGAATCACCGGCTTCCCCGGCTGACGTTGAAACCGTTGCCACGCCCTTGCTGCCGGAATTGCGTACCGATATGCTGCCTGAGGCATAAAAAAACATGCACATTTCCGGAGCGCTGCATAGAGTATCTGCCGGTGCAACACGGTAATGAAATTTGTCCCATGCATGAGGAACTCGCATTAAAAAGAGTTACTCTATTGCTCATTCAACGCAAGACGGCGGCGTGCAGGAATGTGTGCAAATGGGTGGCCAACAGCATGCAGTATGGCGCGAAACTTGCGCCGCCAGCCTTATTCATCACCTAACCGTATTCAAGGAGATATCATGAAATCGACCACGCTGCTGAAGGCCCTGATCGGCGCCGCAATGATGAGCACGGCAATGACGGCGGTGCAGGCGCAGGAATTGACCGGCACGCTGAAAAAAATCAAGGAAACAGGCGAGATCACAATCGGCCATCGCGAATCGTCGATTCCATTTTCCTATCTTGACGACAAGCAGCAGCCGGTAGGCTACGCGATGGATTTGTGCGTGAAGATAGTCGAGACCGTCAAGGCGGAGCTGAAGCTGCCCGCACTCAAGGTCAGGCTGCAACCTGTTACCTCCAGTAACCGCATTCCTTTATTGAATAACGGCACCATTGATCTGGAGTGCGGTTCGACCACCAATTCCACCGTGCGTCAGGAACAGGTTGCATTCGGCCCGACCTACTTTGTGATCAATGTGACGGCGGCGGTTAAAAAATCATCCTCTATCAATACCATTGCGCAGCTGGATGGTAAAACCGTATCGACGACATCGGGTACGACATCCGTGCCCTTGTTGAGGGCGTACAAGAAAGCCGGTAACGCGCAGGTGAAGGAAATCTACGGCAAGGATCATGCAGAAGCTTTCCTGCTGATGGCCGACGATAGGGCGGCGGCATTCGTGATGGACGACATCCTGCTGGCAGGGCAGATTGCCAACGCCAAGCGTCCTGGCGATTACAAGATTCTGCCGGAGTCCCTGCGTCAGGAGCCGTACAGCATGATGTTGCGCAAGGGCGATCCGCAGTTCAAGGTATTGGTGGATAAATCGATTGCTGCAGTCATGCAATCGGGCGAGATCGACAAGATCTACGCTAAATGGTTTACGACACCGATTCCACCCAAGGACTTGAATCTGCATTTCCCGATGACGCCAGCCATCAAGGAGGCGTTCAAGCATCCGAACGACAAGGGCATCTGAGTCGGGGGCGTGCGATGAATGCGGCGAGGAGGGCAAGAACATGAATCCGAGCATTTTCCTGGAGCAGGTCCCTGACGGCGACGGCACCTGGGGCTATATGCTTTTGTCCGGCCTGGGCTGGACGCTGGCGGTAGCATTCTTTGCGTGGATCTTCGCGTTTGTGCTTGGTTCGCTGATCGGGATTGCACGTACCACGGAAAAACGCTGGCTGGTACGCCTGGGTGGCGCCTATGTCGAACTGTTCCGCAACATTCCGCTGCTGGTGCAATTTTTCGTCTGGTATTTTGTGATTCCGGGGTTGATTCCGGCGGTCAAGAACTGGGTCATTACCCTGGATCCGACCATACATCAATTCGTCACTGCCATCATTTGCCTGGGATTTTTTACCTCGTCGCGCATTGCGGAGCAAGTACGCTCCGGCATTCAAGCATTGCCGCGTGGTCAGCACAATGCAGGATATGCGCTGGGATTGACGAGCATGCAAACCTATCGTTTCGTCTTGTTGCCGATGGCATACCGGATCATCATTCCACCGCTGACGTCCGAGTTGATGAATCTGATCAAGAACACCGCGGTAGCGTACTCGATCGGACTGGTTGAACTGTTTTTCCGCACAAGGGAAATGGGCGAGATGACCTTCCGCTACTTTGAAGCCTTCGGTGCTGCGACCCTGATGTACGTCGTCATTGCCATGCTGGCCAATCGCGTGATGGCACTGGTGGAGCGTCGCACCGCCGTGCCCGGATTGATAGCCGGAGGCAAGCATGGGTGATCTCGATTTTGATGTGATCAGTCGTACCTGGCCCTATCTTTTAAGCGGCCTGAAATACACGCTGCAACTGACGGTGACAGCGGCAATTGGTGGCGTCCTGTTCGGTACGCTGCTGGCGCTGGCACGTTTGTCTTCGTTCAAGCCGCTGGCCTTGCTGGCTGCCGCTTACGTGAATTTGATGCGTTCGATTCCGCTGCTGCTGGTGATCTTCTGGTTTTATTTTCTGGTGCCGGTCGTACTGCAATCGATAACCGGATCGGAACGGCCGGTGCAACTGGGTGCAGATCGATCGGCCTACATTACCTTCATCATGTTTGAGGCCGCTTATTTTTGCGAGATCATGCGCGCCGGTATCCAGAGTATTTCAAAGGGGCAGGTGAATGCTGCCTATGCGCTGGGTTTGTCTTATACGCAATCGATGCGACTGGTCGTGCTGCCGCAAGCCTTCCGCAATATGCTGCCCATCCTGCTGACGCAGACCATCGTGCTATTTCAGGATGTCTCGCTGGTCTCGCTGCTGAACGTGACTGATTTTGTCGGCGCCTCGGTCAAGATCGCGCAACGCGATAGTCGTGTCGTTGAAATGTATCTGTTTGTCGCCATCGTTTATTTCGTACTCAGCTTCGCGCTGTCGAGCATGGTAAGACAATTGCAAAAACGTATCGCGATTATTCGCTAGGGACAAGAATATGATAGCAATGGAAAATGTGAGCAAATGGTATGGCAGTTTTCAAGTTCTGAGCGATTGCACGACGCGCGTTGCGAAGGGTGATGTGGTCGTGGTATGCGGCCCATCAGGCTCGGGGAAATCGACCTTGATCAAGACGGTCAATGGACTGGAGCCGTTTCAAAAAGGAAGCATCACGGTCGATGGCGTTTCGGTCGGAGATCCGAAAACCAATCTGTCCAGCCTGCGTTCCCGCATAGGCATGGTGTTTCAGAATTTCGAGCTGTTCCCGCATCTGTCCATACGTGAAAATCTGACGTTAGGGCAGGTCAGGGTACTCGGTCGCAGTGAAGAAGAGGCAGCCGAACACGGGCTGAAGTATCTTGATCGCGTAGGCTTGATTGCACAGAAAGATAAATTTCCGGGACAGCTATCCGGCGGACAGCAACAGCGCGTGGCAATTGCCCGCGCCCTGGCCATGGACCCGATTGCGATGCTGTTTGACGAACCGACCTCGGCGCTCGATCCCGAAATGATCAATGAAGTGCTGGACGTCATGGTCGGCCTGGCGCAGGACGGCATGACGATGATGGTAGTGACGCATGAAATGGGATTTGCCAGAAAAGTGGCGAATCGCGTGATCTTCATGGATCAGGGGGCGATAGTGGAAGATTGCACGAAAGACGAATTTTTCGGTACCGTGCGTTCGGATCGCGCCCGCGATTTTCTGGCAAAAATTATTCATTAAGCATTTCCTGGGGCGATCATCCTGCCATCGTCGCGATGATGGGGCCGTATCGCAATGCGAACGGGTAAAATGGCGGCAATCCCAAGAAAGAACCGCTATGACCACGAATTCTGCTCAACCTTCCAGTATCACCATCACGCGCCCTGACGATTGGCATCTGCATTTGCGCGATGGCGCGACCATTGCTTCCGTCCTGCCCGATACGGCGCGGCAATTTGCGCGTGCCATCGTGATGCCGAATCTCAGGCCGCCTGTGACCACCACGGCGCAAGCTGTTGCTTATCGTGAGCGCATTCTGGCGGCATTGCCAGCCGGTATGCAGTTCGAACCGCTGATGGTTTTGTATCTGACCGACAATACGCCACCGGAAGAAATCCAGCGCGCCAGGGACAGCGGGGTGGTACATGCGGTCAAACTTTATCCGGCCGGTGCGACCACCAATTCGGATGCCGGCGTCAGCGATTTGTCCAAATGCTATAAAACGCTGGAAACCATGCAAAAGATCGGCATGCCTTTCCTCGTGCACGGCGAAGTTACCGATCCAGCGATTGATATCTTTGATCGTGAAGCTGTTTTCATCGACCGCGTGATGAAACCGCTGCGCCGCGACATGCCTGAATTGAAAGTGGTATTCGAGCACATCACAACCAAAGATGCGGCGCAATACGTCGCGGAAGCGGATCACCATGTCGGTGCAACGATCACCGCGCATCATTTGCTGTACAATCGCAATGAAATTTTCAAAGGCGGAATACGTCCACATTATTACTGCCTGCCGGTATTGAAGCGTGAGTTGCACAGGCAGGCCCTGGTGGTGGCGGCAATCTCCGGCAGCAGCAAATTCTTCCTCGGCACCGACTCCGCGCCGCATCCGAAAGGCTTGAAGGAACACGCCTGTGGTTGTGCCGGTTGCTACACGGCCTTGCATGCGATGGAGTTGTACACGCAAGCCTTCGATCAGGCGAATGCGCTGGATAAATTGGAGCAGTTTGCCAGTTTCAACGGTGCGGATTTTTATGGTTTGCCACGGAATAGCGGCACCATCACCTTGCGCCGTGAAGAGTGGCAGGTGCCGGGTGAATTGCCGCTCGGTGAAACTACTCTGGTGCCATTGAATGGCGGCGAAACGATAGGCTGGAAGTTCGTTTGAACATGCGTACGACCGAAATATCTTTATCGAGTCGAGCCAGAACGGTAGCGATGAAGCATCGATGAAGCCATCTTTTCTGGATGGCATAATCTGGTCCAGGCCGTGGCTTGCCAATGTGCGTGCGGCAGGCGAGGCGATTGCACAGGCACCCGACTGGCGGCTGGAATTGAATCGGCGCGTAACCGAACTGGGTGTGCGCAATCACCGTAATTTACCGATTCAATTCGTTGCGCAATCCGACCTGCCTGCGGGTCTTGCGTACGAAGCCTTCATCAGTCAGACCGGCTGTGTACCCACCCGCGACAATCTGCACGATTTTTTCAACGCGCTGGTGTGGCTGACCTTCCCGCGCATTAAAGTCCAGCTGAACGCCTTGCAAGCCGGTGAGATCGAACGTGCTGCAGCGGAAAACACATCCAGGCCGCGTGGCAGCTTGCGCGATGCTGCCACCATATTCGATGAAAACGCAGTGCTGCTTCTGACCGCCAGGCACGAACTGGTGCAAGCCTTGCGCGCGCATCAGTGGGAAGATGTATTCGTCAGGCGGCGCAAGGATTTTGTTCAGGGCTGCGAAGTTTTTCTATTCGGGCATGCCTTGATGGAAAAGCTGCTTGCACCGTACAAGGCGATTACCGGACATGCGTGGGTCGTGACGCTGGATATTCCCGACGCCGCACCTTTAGCGGCTGATGCTGATACGGATCCGCAGCAGTGGATCGATATCACCGTCGCACGGCAACTGGCGCAAGGATTGAGTACGGCAGATTTTTCACCCTTGCCGCTGCTGGGCGTACCGGGCTGGTGGCCGGATCAGGATCAGGAATTTTATCAGGACATTACGGTATTTCGACCTAGACGCGGAGCGTAATTCGGCTATTCCCCAGGCATGGCAGGATGCCAATTGACTTACTCAATGAGCCTGCCAAGCTCGGCTGTATAAAACCATTTCCTTCAGGGGCAATACTGCCTTTTTTGCGGTTTGTTTGATGAGCTAGAGTCACAGCGATCACTGGACTTGTTGCAGTTTTAGCGCGATGCAGCGTGAGATTCGAACAAGGGAATGCCGCGCTGGATTTTCGCTTGCATGTCTTCTATGAAGGCTTGCGGTCCGTAACCCAGAGTTTCGCCAGCCTGCTCATAAAAGAAGGGCTTTCCGGTTCTGCGACTGAAGTCCATCATCCATTCCAGTTCTGCCACATCAAGGTCGCGCCCGCCATAGGCTAGCCGGTAGGCCGGCTGGCCACGCCAGGTAGTTTTCACGATGATCGCACCCAGTTCAGTAGGCTTGAAGGCATCAGGGAAAGGGCTGTCGGGATCGACCCAGCCGCAGGAAAACTGGCGGCAGGGAGAATCCGGCCGCGTGTCATAAATACTGCAACCGCCGTCGCGCACGAAATGGCAGCGCACGCCAGGTTTCATTTCATGCCCGTAGATCGTCGACTTCAGCCAGCCGTCGCAGCACGCGGTGCAATCCCCGCATTCGCGCGACGCATTGCTTGCAGCTTGCGGTTTGGCTGGTGCTATCTGTATGACCAGACCGCAGCATTTCTTGTATTTTTTGCCGCTGCCGCAAGGGCATGGATCGTTTCTACCGGGTTTCACTGCGTGAACTACCTTTCATTGCAAGGCCTCATTATGATGCGGGTACATTTTTTTTGCTGTATTGCCTGGGGCAGATACGTGAGAAAGTTGTTCATACGCTCAATATAAAAAAGGCACCCGAAGGTGCCTTTTTGTAAAACAGCTCAAACCAAACAGGCTAGGCCTGCAGGGAATTAGAACTTGTGACGGATACCAACAGCCATGACCGAACCGCTTTCATCCGCGACCACGTTGCGCAGCACTGCATTGGCGTCGTTCGAAATATGCGAGTAACCAGCGTACAGGTTGGTGCGCTTCGACAGGTCGTGTGTGTACATGATGGCAGCAACTTTGGTGTCGGTGTCATCTACACTGCGAACTTCGTTCATTGTGTACGAAGCCAAGATGTTGCCAGCAGCGCCAACTTTTGCGCTTGCGCCGACCATGTAGCTGCGAGCTTTGCCTTCTGCAGCAGGATCGATGTCGCTTACTTTATGCTGACCGAATGCTCCGTGCAATTTAGCTACACCGAAGTTGTAGGTTGCGCCCAAGAAGGTGGATTTGTCTTTGCCATCACGTGGAATACCGGCATCAAGACGATCTTGGTTGTGGTAGCCGAATTGAACGTTCAATGGGCCGTTTGCGTAACCAACATTCACACCGAAGTTGCTGTTTGTGCTGGTCGAACCCGCTGTTTCGCCGAAGCCGTAAGCTGCGCCAAATTTGAAGCCGCTGTACGAATTGCTGGTGTACTTGACCGAATTGGTGATACGGCCGCCACCCAATCTGTCGCCATTAAAGAATACTGCGCCGATTGGAGCGATAGTACCGCCGTCACCGAACGGGTCGATTTGATCGTAAGCGTCTTTGATTGCCGATGTTTGTTTACCCAGGTTCACAGCGCCGAAGCCGCCGGACAGGCCAACGGTCGAAATACGATCGCCGAATTGGAAGCCGCCAGTTTTATTGCCATCGTCAGCGTCGAAGCCGCTTTCGAGAACGAAATTGGCTTTCAGGCCGTTGCCCAGATCTTCAGTACCTTTGAAACCGATACGGCTAGCCGATTGGTTGCCGGAAGTGATGCCGGTTGTGCGGCCATCTTCAGCGCCAGTGTCTGTGCTGTTGAAACCAGCGTCAACGATACCGTAGACGGTAACCGACGATTGTGCCGATGCAGCACCTGCAAATGCGCCCAATACGGCTAATGCCAGAAGCGATTTTTTCATTTAAATGTTTCCTCAAATGTTGTTTTAGAAATACACACTTGCCAGCAAGTGATGCACATAGATCCTGCGGAGCTGCCTGCCTTGCACAATGCTTATTGCGAGGCGACGGTTGATTGAAACAAATTACGCCAACCATGACAACCAAAATATCAAAAGGGTATGGATGAACCCGCAAGAGTGACGTTTTTTTGCAACAAATCGGTGCGCGAGCACGCCAAAACGAGGCGGGCAATATTGTTATATTTATATGGCGAGCATCGCAATGCGGGTAATCGAGGACCGGTTCGCGATGAGTGTACTTAAAACATATGGCTGATTCCGGCTGAAATACCGGTTTGCCCGCTTGCTTTGCCGGGTGTCAGCGAGGCCAGTCCATGCAGTACGGCGCGGTCTATGTCTGCGTACAGGCTGGTGCGCGGCGACAAGGCATAAGTGGCGCCGACGATCAGCAGGTTGCGCCTGGCGACTTCGCTTTGGGCAGCTTCCAGCGTGGTGCGGTAATAACCGGCGGTCAGGCTGGTAGCGGGTGTGAAATCGTAACGCGCGCCCAGCCAGATGTTTTTTGCCTGGCTGGTAACGGCTGTTGTAGTTTTGAGATAGCCGCCGCTAATGCGGAGCGCATCTACTTTGTAGCCGCCGCCGAAGGTGGTCTGGTTTTGATCACGGTAATTGGGAGTGTTGATGATAGAGGCGATGTTTGGTTTCTGTCTGGTATAGGCGCCGCCGATTGTAAAGGTGCCGTCGTTGTAGACCAGTCCAATTGCCTTAGCCGCCTGGTTGCGACTGCTGCCGGGGACTTCGCCCATGATGTATTCCGCGCTCGCGGTAAGACTGCCGAACTTGCCGAAATACTGGATGCCATTGCTGAAGCGGGGGCCGTCCACAGTGCCAAACGGCTGGCTTATCCTGCCATCCAGATTGCCGGCGACAGCACCCGCCAGCGGAATGATATGGACATAGCGATATTGAAAGGGCTCGTAGGAATAAACCGCCTTGCAGGCAACCGAGGGCTGGCGGCCGAAGTCGAGGGAGCCAAAAGAGCCGGCGATGCCGATGGATGAAATCCGGTTGAACAGGCGATTGGCCCTGTTGTCGAGTTCGCCGGTGCCGGTGTTGAAGCCGCTTTCCAGATGGAAGTGCACATTCAGACCGCGCCCCAGATCTTCCGTGCCCTTGATGCCGAGACGGTTGTTGTAATACTCGCCGTTAGACTCCTGTTTCGTGGTGCTGCCGCCAGCTGCGGTGGTATTTGTTACATGGCGTATACCGCCGTCTATGGTGCCGTAGATACTAATAGATGAAGATGCGCCATTGTTGATGAGTGCCGTTCTGGGTGAGGAGGAGGCTGGCTGCGTGTGCTCATCTTTCTTGAAGGTGCCGTAAATAGTCATGGACGGCTGGGCATGCGCCGTACCGGCAAACAGACTGATGCCCACGAACAGGAGCTGCGGAATTTTCATTTTTGAGTGGAAGAGGAGGCGTGTTATTTTTTTGATTGTTGGTATAACGTCCTGCAATTCACGGATTGTCGGCACAGCCTAAGTGAAGTTCGTACAATTTCTTTTTGACATGGGTTAGCATTTCGCAAAAGACAGCCGGTATTGCGATGGCATGTCGTTCCCTTACAACAACCTTACTTAAGCAGGATATGGAATACATGAGTCCTTTTGATCACTTCATCCGGCATGTTGACAGTGCTTTGCGCGTGATCAGCGGCGTGTCTGTCGCTGAGCGTCCGAGTCCGGCAAACGCTGTGGCAGATGGTACGCTGGGCGATACCGAGCGCCGGCACAGTGCAGGCCTGATGCGGGTCAATCATGTCGGTGAGGTGTGCGCGCAGGCGCTATACCAGGCGCAGGCGCAGTTCGCGCATAGCGATGCCATCAAACAGCAGTTCGAGCTGGCTGGCCGTGAAGAAGAAGACCATCTGGCGTGGACCGCGCAGCGTCTGCGCGAACTGGGCTCGCGTCCGAGTTTATTGAACCCGCTCTGGTATGTCGGCGCCTATGCCTTGGGTACGGTCGCCGCGAAGCTGGGCGATGCGCGCAGTCTGGGCTTTGTGGTGGAAACCGAGCGGCAGGTGGAGGTGCATCTGAATGAGCATATGCATCGTCTGCCGCCGCAGGATGCGAAGTCGCTGGCAGTGGTCGCGCAAATGAGTGCCGATGAAGTGGCGCACGGCTCCGCTGCTCAAGCACTGGGCGCGCAAGCTGTGCCGCCGCTGGCGCAAAAAGGCATGCAGGCAATGTCCAGGGTCATGACGACGACCGCTTATTACATTTAATTAATAGCTGGCGGCGGGCAGGAGGCTTCCGGTGCTGACGTTTGCAGTTGGCTCTGGAGGAAGGTGGCCTGGCCTGCGCTTTTCCAGTCGTGTCCGGAACATCAGGATGCAACAGGTGCTGCATCCTCCACAATATCGAACGAATGTGTGATTTCTGCCGTTTTTTCCATCATGATGGACGCCGAGCAGTACTTGTCGTGCGATAGCTTGATGGCGCGCTCCACCACATTGGGTTTCAGGTTTCTGCCGCTGACAGTGAAGTGAAAGTGCACCTTGATGAATACTTTCGGATCGGTTTCTGCGCGCTCCGATTTGAGCGACACTTCGCAACCGCGCACGTCCTGGCCGCTTTTGCGCAGGATGACGACTACATCGTAGGCGGTGCAGCCGCCGGTGCCCAGCAGGACAAGCTCCATCGGGCGTGGCGCCAGATTGCGGCCGCCACCTTCAGGTGCGCCATCCATCGCGACGACGTGGCCAGAGCCGGTTTCAGCCAAAAAAGTCATGCCGGACAAGCCGGTCCAGCGTACTGTGCATTCCATGGTTTTTCTCATTCAGTTGCGTTTAGTTATGACATTGTAACTGTATGGCCGGGATTCAATAAGCGTGAAAATTGCCAGGCCGGCACGACTTTTGTTGCATAAGGCGCTCAATTGCGACGTCGGCGCGAGGAAATCACTACTCTAGGATGATTAAGTTTGACGCTAAGTCCTTGAAAAGACTATAATCTGCGGTTCTTTCGTTTGCTCAGGAAGAAAGTACAAGGCCGAGTACGTGTGAAGTGATGCGCGTAACCACCATTTTGAGCGATTTAATTATTTAGGAAGTCATCATGAAAACCTTCTCCGCCAAAGGACACGAAGTCCAGCGCGATTGGTTCGTGATTGACGCGACGGACAAAGTCCTCGGACGTGTTGCCAGCGAAGTGGCACTCCGACTGCGCGGCAAACACAAACCGGAATTTACTCCTCACGTCGATACCGGCGATTTCATCGTCGTGATCAACGCAGGCAAACTGCGTGTGACCGGTACCAAAGCAACAGAAAAAACATACTATCGCCACTCGGGTTACCCAGGCGGTATCTATGAAACCAACTTCCTGAAAATGCAACAGCGTTTTCCGGGTCGCGCGCTTGAGAAGGCGGTCAAGGGCATGTTGCCTAAAGGCCCACTCGGCTACGCGATGATCAAGAAGCTCAAAGTGTACGCTGAGGCAACTCATCCGCACGCTGCGCAGCAACCTAAAGCACTTGAACTCTAAGGAACAGACATGATCGGTAACTACAATTACGGAACCGGCCGTCGCAAGAGTGCAGTGGCTCGCGTCTTCATCAAATCGGGCTCCGGCCAGATCGTCGTCAACGGCAAGCCAGCGAATGAATATTTTTCGCGCGAAACCGGTCTGATGGTGATTCGTCAACCTCTGGAATTGACCAACAATGTCGAAACTTTCGACATCATGGTCAACGTCAACGGCGGCGGCGAATCCGGTCAAGCGGGTGCTGTACGTCACGGTATCACCCGTGCCTTGATCGACTACGATGCAACCTTGAAATCGGAACTGTCGAAAGCCGGCTTCGTTACTCGCGATGCACGTGAAGTTGAACGTAAAAAAGTTGGTCTGCGCAAAGCTCGTCGCGCAAAACAATTCTCCAAGCGTTAATATTCACGAAAGTGCGCGCGTTTTCAGCGCACCGAAAAGCCGCCTGGTTTGCACCCGGCGGCTTTTTTCATCTGGGCCGGGTTTTATTCATAACCCGTGTGTTACATCTTTTCCTGATGTGCTCAAGCAATACGGCGACATCGCCTGTTAAAATAAAACGAAGTAAAGTTTGCTAGGAAGAAACATGATCAAGGTTGGCATCGTCGGTGGTACCGGTTATACGGGCGTTGAGTTGTTGCGTATTTTGGCGACACATCCTGACGTCGAATTGACTGCCATTACCTCGCGCAAAGAAGATGGTTTGCCTGTCGCCGAGATGTTCCCATCGTTGCGCGGCCGCGTCGATCTGGCGTTTTCATCGCCAGATAAAGCCAAACTGACAGCGTGCGATGTGGTTTTTTTCGCCACGCCGCATGGTGTGGCGATGGCACAGGCGCCGGAACTACTGGCTGCCGGCGTCAAGGTCATCGATCTGGCTGCCGACTTCCGTTTGCAGGACACTGCCGCGTTCGAGAAGTGGTACAAGATGCCGCATAGCTGCCCTGAGCTGTTGAAGGAAGCTGCCTACGGTCTGGTTGAACTGAACCGCGATGCGATACGCAAGGCGCGTATCGTCGGCAATCCCGGCTGTTATCCAACCACCATGCAACTGGGTTTGGCGCCGCTGTTGAAAGCGGATGCCATCGATGCATCGCATTTGATCGCCGATTGCAAATCGGGGGTATCGGGCGCCGGTCGCAAGGCGGAAGTGGCGACGCTGTTTTCCGAAGCGGGCGACAACTTCAAGGCGTATGGCGTATCCGGTCACAGGCATTCGCCTGAAACCGTAGAGCGCTTGCAGACCTTGACCATGAATAAGGTCGGCCTGTTGTTTGTACCGCATCTGGTGCCGATGATACGCGGCATGCATTCGACGATTTATGCGCGCCTGACGAAAGAGATGGACAACGTCGCCTTGCAAGCCCTGTTTGAAAATGCCTATGTCAACGAGCCCTTCGTCGATGTGATGCCTTTCGGCTCGCATCCTGAAACGCGTTCCACACGCGCGTCAAATATGCTGCGCATTGCCTTGCATCGCCCAAATGATGGCGACACTATCGTGATATTGGTGGTGCAGGACAATCTGGTAAAAGGTGCATCCGGCCAGGCTGTGCAATGCATGAACTTGATGTTCAGCCTGCCGGAAACCACCGGCTTGTTGCACGTGCCGGTGCTGCCCTAATGAAACGCGCGCAATAACATGACGAAAGCAAAGCAGGCGCCGAAACCGGTTTTCAAATCCTTGCAGCGCAAGCTATGGTGGCAGCGCTGGTCTATTTCCGCGCCGCGGATGACGATCAAAAATCATCTGCCCTGGCCTTTGCGCGTGATCGTGATTGCCGTGGTGCTGGGTTTGAGTGCGGCGATTGCAATGTGGGCCTACGATTTGGGACGCAGCTTTACCGGTTTCAACAAGGAGGCAACAGCGGCGCAACTGGCCGAGATTCAGGAGAAGGTAACGCAGGTCAGCGCCGAGCGCGATCGCTTTCAAACCACGGTCAATGCAGCGGAAAGCCAGTTGAATATGGAACGCTCGCTGCAAGCGCAACTGACCCGGCAGATCAAGACGCTGGAGTCGGAAAACAGCAAGCTCAAGGATGATCTGTCCTTCTTCGAGAGTCTGCTACCTACCAACACTGGAGCGCAAGGCATTACGATACGCCGTTTCAAGGTGGACATGGCGGAGCCGGGGCAATTGCGTTATCGACTATTGTTGATGCAAGGCGGCAAACTGGTTTCTGATTTCACGGGGAATTATCAACTGCTTGTGACGCTGGCGCAGGAGGGCAAAAGTGCTATGATGACCCTCCCGAAACCGGACGCCGTCGATAAATTCAAGCTTTCGTTCAAGCATTACCAGCGTGTCGAAGGAGTGCTTGCCTTGCCGGAGGACGCGACAGTCAAATCAGTCCAGATCAAGGTTCTTGAAAAAGGCACGATGCGTGCGCAACAGTCTGCAAATTTGTAAAGGAGCGTCATCATGTTTGGCCGTAAAACAAAAAGTACGATTGATAGTCTGATTGGCGCGGCAACGAATATTGAAGGCAATGTGCACTTCAAGGGCGGATTGCGTATCGATGGCTGCGTGAAGGGTGATGTGATCGCCGATGAGGATGAAACCAGCATGCTGGTCATTTCCGAACACGCGAAGGTTGAAGGTGAAGTACGCGTTGCACATTTGCTTGTCAATGGCATCATCATCGGGCCGGTATATTCATCGGCACTGCTTGAATTGCAGCCGAAAGCCCGCATATCCGGTGATGTGCATTACAAGGCGCTGGAGATGCACGGTGGTGCTGTCGTTTCGGGCAAATTGACGCACGACACGATGGACGAGCCGATTCTGAAGCTGGCCATGCCCGTGCTGGCCGCCAATAATACGTAAAGTCTGACTCAGGTCTATAATGAAGTATCGTTTTCCCGCAGGAGTTTGAAATGAATGCAATTGCCGAAATGCCATCCCCTATCGTTTTCAGTGATAGCGCTGCCGCGAAAGTTGCCGAATTGATAGAGGATGAAGGTAATCCGGATCTGAAATTGCGCGTATTCGTGCAAGGTGGTGGTTGTTCCGGTTTCCAGTACGGTTTCACATTTGACGAAATCGTCAATGAAGACGACACCACGATGACCAAGAACGGCGTGCAACTGTTGATTGATTCCATGAGCTACCAGTATCTGGTCGGCGCAGAAATTGATTACAAGGATGATCTGGAAGGCGCGCAATTCGTCATCAAGAATCCTAATGCCACGACAACCTGCGGTTGCGGCTCGTCCTTTTCAGCCTGATATCACCCCCTCTTCGGGCTTCAGGGCCTGAAACAAAAAAGCGCAGAAAAGACTGCGCTTTTTTTACGCCTGTGCCGCGCGTGGAAACTCAGCCGGGATACAGCGCGCCCAGAATACGCAAGCCGCGTGCTCCCGTGACGGAAGGCAGATTGCCCGGTTCGCGTACATAAAAGCGTTGCGCCAGCCATGCAAACGCCAGCGCCTCCATCTGATTCGGTGCCACGCCCAGCGCGGTGGTCGATGCCAGTCGCATGGATGGGTTGTGCAGTTTGAGCGCATAGTGGATCAGCGTCATCAGATAATCGTTGTAAGCACCGCCGCCACATACGTAGACCGCCTGGGTTTGCGGCGCATGCACCTTGATCGCATCGCTCAAGGTAGTCGCCGTGAAAACGGCCAGTGTTGCCTGTACATCGGCACTGTGTATTTGTGGGAAGCCGGCCAGCTTGTGCGCCAGCCAGGCTGGATGAAACAGGTCGCGTCCCGTGCTTTTTGGCGGTGGCAGGCTGAAAAATTCTTCATCGCGCAGTACTTTCAACAGTTCGGCATGCACTTTGCCGGTCTTTGCCCAATCGCCATTGACATCATAGGGCTGGCCGTTGTGTTGTGCCATCCAGGCGTCCATCAAGACATTGCCGGGGCCGGTATCGAAGCCGGTCACAGGCGCATTGCGATCGTGCGATAACACGCTGATATTGCAGATGCCGCCGATATTGACGAGGACGCGGTTTTCGCCGGCGTCACTAAACAGAGCGTGATGGAAAGCCGGCACCAGCGGTGCGCCCTGACCGCCGGCAGCAATATCGCGACTACGAAAATCCGCCACCACATCGATACCCGTCCATTCGGCCAGCAAGGCCGGATTATTGGTCTGGCGCGTGTAACCGGCTTCCGGTCGGTGCCGTATGGTTTGTCCGTGCACGCCGATTGCCAGTACGTTTTCTGCCGCGACTTTCGCTTCGCGCAACAGCGCAGTTACGCATTCCGCATAGTATTCGGCCAGCTGATGGGCGGTCAGGGCTTCGCGGTGGATTTCATCCGGGCCTGAAGTTTGCAGCGCCATCAGTTCGGCGCGCAAAGCGTCCGGAAAGGCGACGTAGGCAGCGGCCAGCGTTTGTTGCGGCATGCCCTCGCCGGAAAATGCAGCCAGCACGCCATCGACGCCATCGAGGCTGGTGCCGGACATCAAGCCGATGAAAAGGGCGGAGCGGGAATCAGGAGTGGACATAAAAAAACCGTTCGTCAGGGTAAAGTGATTTTAAGTCACTCTGCACTGAACGAACGGTTTTTTACTGCAGTTTTACGCAGAGGAGCGCATGGTTTATTTTGCTGCCAGGCGGGTATTGTTGTTTTCCGGTAGCAGTAGCGCAAAGCGGTGCGACATGTCGCCGGCGACGTTGCGGAAGCGCTGCATTTGTGCGGCAGCCAGGGGAGCGGCGTTCGGGATGTCAACCGACATTGGGTCACGCGCCACGTTGTTGACGCGGAATTCATAGTGCAAATGCGGGCCGGTCGACCAGCCGGTCGTGCCGACATAGCCGATCACCTGACCCTGGCTGACCTTGGTGCCTTTGCGCATTTTGGGGGCGAAGCGGCTCATGTGGGCGTAGGCGGTGGAGTATTTCGACCAGTGCTTGATGATGACGATATTGCCGTAGCCACGCTGGCTGCCTGCAAAGTCGATCACGCCATCCGCCGAGGCGCGGATAGGGGTGCCAGTCGCGGCTGCGAAATCAACGCCTTTATGTGCTTTCCATGCGCCGGAAATCGGATGTCTGCGTACCGAGAAGCCTGACGAAATACGCGAAAACTCAAGGGGCGATTTCAGGAAGGCCTTTTTCAATGATTTGCCGTCGAAGCCGTAATAGCCGCCGCTTTGCGGGCTGCCCGGGTCTTCAAACCAGACCGATTGATATGTTGCCGGGCCGTTCATGAATTCGCCCGCCAGTACGCGGCCGGCGTGTACGTATTCGCCGTTCTGCCAAAAGGTCTCATAGACCACGTTGAAGCGGTCGCCGCGGCGCAGATCGGAAGCAAAGTCGATGTTGGTGGAGAACATGTCAACGATTTGCGATGCAATGTTATCCGGGATGCGCGCTGCATCGGTGGCGGCAAACAGTGAGGAGCGGATGGTGCCGGAGCGCATCTCTATGCGTTTTTCCATCGTGACCGGGATTTCAGCTGCCTTGAGGCGATTGCCTTCGCGCGTGATCACGATATTCGTGATCGCTTCGTTGCGGCTGCCGGAAACCATGCTGCTGAGCCAGTTCAGTTCGCCGTTTGCACCGGTTTGTGCCTGCACGCGTTTGCCGGCTTTCAATTGCATGACGTTGCGTGCAATCGGGTCTGACTTGATGAAGGCGGTAGCTTCGCTGTCATCCACACCAAGGCGGTCGAGCAAGGTTGCCAGCGTATCGCCGGAACGCACCCGTTCTTCGCTGATATAGCTTTGTGGCTTGGCTTCCAGCGCAGCGATCTGCTCGGCCAGATGCGGCAGAGCCAGTTCCTGCGTAATGGATTTGATCGGCAAATTGTCTACATCGGGCGCCATAGGCGCCACACCTGCGGCGCCAAAAGCACATACTGCCAGCACCAGAGCAGAGCCGGAAATGACGCGTGTTTTGCGAGAGGAGCCGAGTAAAAGACTTTTGCAACGAGAGCTTGCGCTCAGGAATTTATTTAATGTGAACATGCAATAAGTTAAAATCTGCCGCTTGTTCAGTGCTCTTGCTTTTATTGTTGATGAACGGCAAGGTTATAAGTAGCTGAAAATCGTATCGAAAAGCATTGTAACAACTTCTGCTTTTCTTACCCCTATTTCTTACACTTTTTTTCCAAAACATGGACGTTTCTTCAAGTAGAAAAACGACACTATTGCCTCTCACCGACACAGTGCAGGAGGCCTTGACGGTCGCCAAACGCGGCGTTGAAGAATTGCTAATCGAGTCCGAATTCGCACAAAAGCTGGCGCGCTCCGAACAAAGCGGCAAGCCTTTGCGCATCAAACTCGGTCTGGATCCTACTGCACCGGATTTGCACCTTGGGCACACTGTCGTTCTGAACAAGATGCGTCAGCTGCAAGATCTGGGCCATCAGGTGATCTTTTTGATCGGCGATTTCACCTCGATGATAGGCGACCCGTCCGGGCGCAACATCACGCGTCCGCCGTTGACGAAAGAGCAGATCAGCGAGAATGCGAAAACCTATTTTTCGCAAGCCAGTCTGGTGCTGGACCCGACTCGCACCGAGATCCGCTACAACTCCGAATGGTGCGATCCCCTGGGCGCACGGGGCATGATCGAGCTGTCTGCCAAATACACGGTGGCGCGGATATTGGAGCGGGAGGATTTCACCAAGCGCTTTCAGTCGAATACGCCGATTTCACTGCATGAATTTCTGTACCCGCTGATGCAAGGCTACGATTCGGTGGCGCTGAAGTCGGATCTGGAGCTGGGCGGCACTGATCAGAAATTCAATTTGCTGGTCGGTCGCGAATTGCAAAAGAGCTACGGCCAGGAGCAGCAATGCATTTTGACCATGCCTTTGCTGGAAGGTCTGGACGGCGTCGAAAAAATGTCCAAATCCAAAGGCAATTACATCGGCATCACCGAGCCCGGCAACACGATGTTTGCCAAACTGATGAGTATCTCCGATGTGATGATGTGGCGTTACTACGAGTTGCTGTCCTTCCGTTCACTGGCTGAAATAGCGCAGTTCAAGCAGGAAGTCGAAGGCGGCCGTAATCCGCGCGACATCAAAGTCTTGCTGGCGCAGGAAATTGTCGCGCGCTTCCATTCGGTGCAAGCGGCGGAAGATGCACTGGCCGATTTTGTCAATCGCTCGAAGGGTGGCATTCCGGACGATATTCCCGAGCTGGCCTTGAGCGGTGCGCCGCTCGGCATCGGGCAATTGCTGAAGCAGGCGAATCTGTGCGCTTCGACGTCGGAAGCCTTGCGCATGGTCGAACAGGGCGGCGTACGTATCGATGGCACGGTAATCAGCGACAAAGCCTTGAAAGTGGAAGCGGGCACAGTCGTGGTGCAGGTTGGCAAGCGCAAATTTGCACGTGTAACTTTGTCGTGATCAGATCGTTGTTCGTTATTTGTTTTAGTACAGTCGCAGGATGATTGCCTTGCTGCAGCGCGTGACGTACGCCAGCGTCGTGGTGAATGAAGTCACGGTAGGTGCCATTGATGCGGGTTTGATGGTGCTGGTTTGCGCAGAGCGCGGCGACACGCAGAAGGAAGCGGATGCCTTGCTGGGCAAGTTGCTGTCGTATCGCGTGTTTGCCGACGATGCAGGCAAGATGAATCGCAGCGTGGTGGATGTTGCCGGTGGTTTGCTGCTGGTGCCGCAATTCACACTGGCCGCCGACACCCGTTCCGGCACGCGGCCGTCTTTCACGCCGGCAGCTGCACCTGAACTGGCGCGCAAGCTGTTTGATTATTTCGTTACACAGGCCGCGCAGCGACATGCCCAACTTGCTACCGGAGAGTTCGGCGCTGACATGCAGGTATCATTGACCAACGATGGCCCGGTGACATTCTGGTTGCAGGTCAAACCGGCGATGTGACCTGCCGTTGCGTTGCGCGGGCAGCCAGTAAAATATCGTCACAGAAAACAGGCGGGCACATGATGAAGTTATGGAGTGATACTTTTGAAGACGGCGCTGCAATTCCTGGTGCGTATGCATTTTGCGTGATCGATCCGGTGATGCATGTCGCCTTGTCCGGCAATAAAAATCCGCATCTGGCGTGGAGCGATGTACCTGTCGGTACAAAATCGCTGGCCTTGATCGTGCACGATCCCGATGTGCCTTCGCGTGGTGACGACGTTAATCAGGAAGGCAAAATCGTGCCGGCCGATTTGCCGCGCGTTGATTTCTTTCATTGGGTGCTGGTCGATGTGCCGCCCGGCATCTCTCATATAGCTGCTGCTTCATTCAGCGATGGCGTGACGCCGCGCGGCAAATCCGGCCCGGCGATCAGTGCGTCACCGATAGACGCTGCGCGCCACGGCCTCAACGATTACACCGGCTGGTTTGCGCAGGATGCGCAAATGGCGGGCGATTATTTTGCTTACGATGGTCCGTGTCCGCCGTGGAACGATGCGATCGTGCATCGCTATGTCTTCACCCTGTACGCACTGGATATTGCGCAGGTACCGGTCAATGGCAAGTTCACCGGTGCGCAAGTACGCGATGCGATTGCCGGACATGTACTGGCGCAGGCCAGCATCAGTGGCTGGTATGGATTGAATCCGGCCGTGTTGTCTACAACAAAATAAAACATGACTGAAATATTGTTGATTCGCCACGGCGAAACCGATTGGAATGTCGAGAAGCGCCTGCAGGGACATCACGATATCGATTTGAATCGCGAAGGCGTACGGCAAGCGACGGCGCTTGGTCGTGTCTTGCTTGATGAGCCTCTGGATGCAATTTTTTCCAGCGATTTGAAACGCGCCTGGGGTACGGCGCAGGGAATTGCCATTCCGCGCGGCATGAACGTGCAACCGAACAAGGGTTTGCGCGAACGCTGTTTCGGCGCTTTTGAAGGTTTGCTACATCCTGAAATTCATGTGCGCTATCCGGACGATTATGCGGCCTGGAAAAGGCGCGATATCGATGCACGTTATCCGCAAGGTGAGTTTCATGCAGAAACGCTGCGCGAGTTTTCAGCGCGCGCCATTGCTGCCATTGTTGATTTGGCCAATACGCCGGGCTATCAGAAAATTGCCATTGTTACGCATGGTGGCGTACTCGATTCCGTTTATCGCCATGCAAAGAACATGGCTTATGAGCATCCGCGCGATTTCGATGTGCTCAATGCCAGTATCAATCGTGTCAGCTGGGATGGAACACATTTTCAGATACTGAAATGGGCAGACGTTGCACATCTTGCGCATGCGGCGCTGGACGAAAGCGATAACGCGGCATAAACAGATTGATAACAAAAATGCCGTGAAATGCAATGTTTGCCTTATTTCATTGCATTTAATCTAAAACGCGTCTGACGTGCTGGCAGATGCAGATAAAATAGCGCTTTCCTCACAGTTAGCCCGCGTTGTGAACATCGGCCCTTACTCCTTACCGAACAATGTATTTGTCGCTCCGATGGCGGGGGTGACCGATAGACCATTTCGCCAGTTGTGCAAGCAGCTGGGCGCAGCCTATGCGGTGTCCGAGATGGCCGCCTCCAATCCGCGTTTGTGGGCGACCGACAAATCCACGCGCCGGACCAATCACGATGGCGAAGCGGAGCCGAAGGCGGTGCAGATCGCCGGTGCAGATCCTGTGATGCTGGCTGAATGTGCAAAATTCAACGTCGACCGCGGTGCGCAAATCATTGACATCAATATGGGTTGCCCGGTCAAGAAAGTCTGCAACAGCTGGTGCGGTTCCGCCTTGCTGCAGCATGAAACGCTGGTGGCAGAGATTCTCGAAGCGGTGGTTGCCGCGGTAAATGTGCCGGTTACGCTGAAGTTTCGTACCGGCTGGGATCGCGCCCACAAGAATGCGCTGAACATCGCGCGTATCGCCGAGCAGAGCGGTATTGCCATGCTGACTCTGCATGGCCGCACGCGTGCCGACGGTTACAGCGGCGCAGCGGAATATGAAACGATAGCGGCAGTCAAGGCGGCGGTATCTATCCCGGTGGTGGCCAATGGCGATATCACGACGCCGGAGAAGGCGAGGTTCGTGCTGGAGACCACGGGTGCCGATGCGATCATGATAGGTCGCGCTGCACAGGGGCGGCCATGGATATTTCGCGAGATCGAGCATTATCTGCGCACAGGTAGTTATCTGCCGGCGCCGCTGATCTCTGAAGTACGTACTCTGATGGATGAACATTTGCGCGCGCACTATGCTTTTTACGGCGAGTATCTGGGTGTGCGTACGGCGCGCAAACACATAGGCTGGTATGTGCGCGAGCTGATAGGCGGCGAAGTATTTCGCCAGCAGATGAACCGCCTGGAAGACTGTGAAGAGCAACTGGCGGCCGTGAATGCATTTTTTGAATTGCAACTGACGCATGGCGAACGGTTACAATATCTTCCGACTGAAGAAAAGTTGGCCGCCTGATACGGGTCTGCGCATTGTCATTGAGGTAGTGCTGCACAGGTTTCGATAAATTAAAAAACGCGCAAGCAACCGAGCACATGAGCAAAGATAATATTCAAGACGTCGTCAAGAAAAGCCTGGAAAAATATTTCAGGGACCTGGGCGAGCAGATGCCATCGAATGTTTACGAGATGGTGGTGTTTACCGTCGAAAAACCGATACTCGAAGCGGTCATGGCGCGTGCAGAAGGCAATCAATCGCACGCCGCCGATATGCTGGGGATCAATCGCAATACCCTGCGCAAGAAGTTGCAACAGCACGACATGCTGTAAGGCGCTTGCACAAATAGTTGTTGTCCTGGTTCAGGAATACGTAGTTCAGAACGTCTGCTGTAATACCTTTCTTTCTGTTATTCGCGCAGGAAGTAAATAAGGCAAGGGCAGCAAGCCCGCGAAGATAGACTGCCTTGCGCCTTTACCTTATTTAATTTAGTCCACATATCCCATCATGATCAAACAAGCTCTCATTTCAGTTTCCGATAAAACAGGCGTACTCGATTTTGCACGCGCCTTGTCCGCCATGGGCGTCAATATCCTATCGACCGGCGGCACTGCAAAATTGCTGGCGGAAAACGGCATCAGTGTGACGGAAGTCGCCGACTACACCGGCTTCCCGGAAATGCTTGATGGCCGCGTCAAGACGCTGCATCCGAAAGTGCACGGCGGCATTCTGGCACGTCGCGATTTTCCGGAGCACGTTGCCGCATTGAGCAAACACGATATTCCTGCTATCGACATGGTGGTCGTCAATCTGTATCCATTCCAGCAAACTGTTGCACGCGCTGATTGCGCGCTGGAAGATGCCATCGAAAATATCGATATCGGCGGCCCGGCCATGCTGCGTTCGTCCGCCAAGAATCACAAGGATGTGATCGTCATTTGCGACCCCTCCGATTACAGCCTGGTGTTGAATGAGTTGAATGCCAACAACGGTGAAGCAACGTACGAAACCAAGTTTACGCTGGCGAAAAAAGTGTTCGCGCATACCGCGCAATACGATGGTGCGATCACCAACTATTTCACTTCGCTGGGGGCAGACAAGCAACACGCAACGCGCAGTTCCTATCCGTCTACGCTGAATCTGCATTTTGAAAAAGTGCAGGAAATGCGCTATGGCGAAAACCCGCATCAGTCGGCTGCCTTCTATCGTGAAAGCAATCCGCAGGCAGGCGCATTGGCGAACTACACGCAATTGCAGGGCAAGGAGCTGTCGTACAACAATATCGCCGATGCAGACGCTGCATGGGAATGCGTGAAGACCTTTGATGAAGCAGCATGCGTCATCATCAAGCATGCCAATCCCTGCGGCGTGGCAGTCGGCGTTACACCGTTCGAGGCTTACAGCAAGGCATTGCAAACCGATCCAACCTCAGCCTTTGGCGGCATCATTGCCTTCAATCGCGAAGTCGATGGCAATGCGGCAGAAGCTGTCGCCAAGCAATTTGTCGAAGTGCTGATTGCGCCGGCGTTTACCGAACAGGCGAAGAAAATATTCGCGGCCAAGCAAAATGTTCGCTTGCTGGAAATCCCGCTCGGCGATGCAGTCAACAATCACGACTTCAAACGCGTGGGTGGCGGCTTGCTGGTGCAATCGCCGGATGCGAAAAACGTTGCATTGTCCGAACTGAAAATTGTCAGCAAGAAGCAGCCGACACCGCAGCAATTGCAGGATCTGATGTTTGCATGGCGCGTTGCCAAGTTCGTCAAATCGAATGCGATCGTGTTCTGTGCGAATGGCATGACGATGGGTGTGGGCGCAGGTCAGATGAGCCGTATCGATTCAGCGCGTATTGCGGCCATCAAGGCGCAAAACGCAGGTTTGTCGCTGGTCGGTACTGCCGTTGCATCGGATGCTTTCTTTCCGTTCCGCGACGGTCTGGATGTGGTGGTGGAAGCCGGTGCGACTTCGGTGATTCATCCGGGCGGTTCGATGCGTGATCAGGAAGTGGTTGATGCTGCCGATGAACACGGCATCGTGATGCTGTTGACTGGCACCCGTCATTTCCGCCATTAATCAAAAAGTGTGTAGCGGTTAACGTCGCATTGCTCTTAACTATCTGTCCATATATTCAATATGAAAATTCTCGGCATAGATCCCGGCTTGCGTACTACCGGTTTCGGCGTGATCGAGAAGCAGGGCAACAAGCTTAGCTACATCGCATCGGGCACCATCAAGACGCCTGATGCCGATTTGCCACAGCGTCTGAAAACCATACTTGTCAGTGTTGCGGAAGTGATCGCAACCTACAATCCTGATTGTGCGGCGATAGAAAAAGTCTTCGTCAACGTCAATCCTCAATCGACTCTCTTGCTTGGACAGGCACGCGGTGCTGCAATTTGCGCATTAGTGGGCGCTGACTTATTCGTGGCCGAGTACACGGCGCTGCAAGTTAAACAAGCGGTCGTAGGTCAAGGTAAGGCACAAAAAGCGCAGGTGCAGGATATGGTGCAACGGCTGTTGAAATTATCCGGCTTGCCCGGCACTGATGCTGCTGATGCGCTCGGCGTGGCGATCTGTCATGCACACAGCGGCGAGGCATTGGCGGCGCTGGGTACGCTGGCGCCGGAGCTGGCGAAAAAAGGTTTGCGTGTGCGCGGGGGGCGACTGGTCGGCTAATGTGTAAGCTGCACAGTGATGTTCTTCACGCAGTACAAAATACGTAATAGTACTCAAGCATTCAATTATTTCTACTCAAGGTCATTGCAATGATAGGTCGTCTTTCCGGAATTCTGCTTGAAAAAAATCCGCCGCAATTGCTGGTTGATTGCAATGGCGTCGGCTATGAAGTCAATGTGCCTATGAGCACCTTCTACAATCTTCCCAGCCTGGGTGAAAAAGTCGTGTTGCTGACGCATCTGACAGTGCGCGAAGATGCGCACATTCTGTTCGGCTTCGGCGCCGCGGAAGAACGCAATGTGTTCAAGCAACTGGTCAAGATCACCGGTATAGGTGCACGTACTGCCTTGTCGATTTTGTCCGGTATGTCTGTGGCTGATTTGTCGAATGCGATCACGCTGCAGGAATCGGGACGCCTGACCAAGATTCCGGGCATAGGCAAGAAAACTGCCGAACGCCTGCTGCTGGAATTGAAGGGCAAGCTTGGTGCCGATCTGGGTGCCGCTGGTGGCGCCATCCACAGCGATGCGACATCAGACGTTCTGAATGCGCTGCTGGCGCTGGGTTATTCCGACAAGGAGGCGCTGCTGGCGATGAAGCAGGTGCCGGCTGGCAGCGGAGTTTCCGACGGCATCAAGCTGGCACTGAAGGCATTGTCGAAAGCCTGAAGTGTAGCCGTGACTAAATTCCACCGCCCTCACGCTACAATGCGACCATGAGTATTCAAACCGACGATTTCAGCGAACAACGCATCATTGCCGCTACCCCCGCTTCTGCCAATGAAGAGGCGATCGAGCGCGCACTGCGCCCCAAGCAACTTGATGAATACGTAGGCCAGGAAAAAATCCGCGGGCAGCTGGAGATATTCATTACCGCTGCGCGACAAAGACGCGAAGCACTGGATCACACCTTGCTGTTCGGCCCGCCGGGTTTGGGTAAGACCACGCTGGCGCACATCATCGCGCGCGAAATGGGCGTCAATCTGCGTCAGACTTCCGGCCCGGTGCTGGAACGTGCCGGCGATCTGGCAGCGCTGCTGACCAACCTTGAAGCCAACGATGTCTTGTTTATCGACGAGATACATAGGCTGTCGCCAGTTGTCGAAGAGATTCTGTATCCGGCGCTGGAGGACTATCAGATCGACATCATGATAGGTGAAGGCCCGGCTGCGCGTTCTGTGCGGCTCGATCTGCAACCGTTTACATTAGTCGGTGCCACCACGCGCGCCGGCATGTTGACGAATCCTTTGCGCGATCGTTTCGGCATTGTTGCGCGGCTGGAGTTTTACACGCCACTGGAATTGACCAGGATCGTCACACGCAGCTCGTCGCTGTTAAATGCACCTATCGACGAAGATGGCGCATTTGAGATTGCCAGGCGCAGTCGCGGTACGCCGCGTATTGCCAACCGCTTGCTGCGTCGCGTACGCGATTATGCGGAAGTCAAAGGTGATGGAAAAATCACCAAGGCAATGGCCGATGCCGCGCTCGTCATTCTGGATGTCGATCCGGTCGGCTTCGACCTGATGGATAGAAAGCTGCTGGAAGCCGTATTGTTCAAATTCAATGGCGGCCCGGTCGGCCTTGACAATCTGGCCGCGGCAATCGGCGAAGAGCGCGATACCATCGAAGATGTACTGGAACCGTATCTGATCCAGCAGGGCTTCTTGCAACGCACGCCGCGCGGCCGTATTGCGACGCCGGTGGCGTACGCACATTTCGGTGTCACGGCACCGCAAACCGGCCCTAACGGTGAATTGTGGGGTGGGTAACAAGTCTTTGCTGGAACTGTGCATCGCATGCCCAGTCCCATTCCATCTGAAAGAATTCCATGCAAATCTGGGTTGATGCCGACGCCTGTCCCAGTGTGATCAAGGACGTACTGTTTCGTGTCGCTGACCGGCTGGAAGTACAGGTCACGCTGGTGGCAAATAAATTATTGCGCACGCCGCCCTCGCGTTTCATCCGGGCGATCCAGGTGCCGGCCGGATTCGATGTGGCCGACAATGAAATCGTGCGGCTGGTGCAGGAAGGCGATCTGGTCATTACTGCCGATATTCCGCTGGCCGCCGATGTGCTGGAAAAAGGCGGGTTGCCGCTGAATCCGCGCGGCGAGTTTTACACCAAAGACAATATTCAGCAGCAACTGACGATGCGTAGCTTCATGGATGAATTGCGCAGCAGTGGCGTCGATACCGGCGGCCCGGCTGCATTCAGCCAGAGTGACACGCGCAGCTTTGCAAACCAGCTGGATCGTTTTCTGACCCGAATCGGGAAATAGTTGCCGCGCTTCACCTGAAATGGGATGTGGTTTCTAGCGGCATTTTCCATGTCCGGGCAGGCATTTCCGGTAATTGAATCTTTCTGGGTTTGCATCTTTGCAGGATGTGAACCTTATGTAAGAATGTTGCGTCGAAGACAATTCGTTTTCTTCATTTATTTCTCTGCGCGAGCCACCCATGTTGATGTCTACCCAAGCCAACCGCTACGCGCACCAGTTACTGGCCGCCCGAGCGGATTCACAGCAAATTCCCTGTATCAGCAAGGAAACCTCCTTGTCGATTGCCGACGGCTACGACATTGCCAAATGCATAGTCGATATTCGCACTGCACAGGGTGAAACGCCGATCGGTCGCAAGATCGGTTTTACCAATCGAAAAATCTGGCCGAGGTATGGCGAGCGCGAACCCATCAAGGCGCCGATCTGGGCGCACATCTATGATGACACCGTGCGTTATGCCGATAACAATCAGGGCATGCAAGGTCTGGCAGGAGCAGTGCAGCCGCGCATCGAGCCGGAGATCGTGTTCAAACTGAGTCGGGCACCGAAGAAAAATGCGACGCTGGACGATATCGCCGATTGCATAGAGTGGATGGCGCATGGCTTTGAGCTGGTTGCCTGTCCGTTTCCCGGCTGGAAATTTGAAGCGGCCGATGCCGTTGCCGCTTTTGGCTTTCACGGCAGCCTGATCGTCGGCGAGCCGCACATGCTGTCAGCGGCGACGCGACGCAATCTGGCGGACATCCTGACCGCGGCCAGCGTTTCCCTGTCGTACAGCGAAGGTGCAGAATTCACTTTGCATGGCGCGGGTTACGGCAGCAATGTACTGGATAGTCCGCTGCATGCGCTGTTGAACCTGCATGAAACCCTGAAGACGCAACCGCAGTTTGCTCCCTTGGTAGCAGGTGAAATCATTGCCACCGGCACACTGACGGATGCGTATCCGGTCAAGCCGGGGCAAACCTGGTCGACTGCTTTTTCCGGCGTTGCCTTGCCTGGAATGACGCTCTCGTTTGTGTAGCGTGTGTGGATGACGGTTGAGATGTCGCCGATCATTCAGCACTCAGAACCATAAAAAACGCCTGACTTTTTGATGAAGTCAGGCGTTTTTTCTGGCAGGTTAAATTGGCCTGCAAGGTGCGGCTTGTGCGTTACAGCTTGACGAATTGCTCGCGCAGTTTTTCCAGTGTGGCGGAGAAGTTGGCCACGCGTTCCTTCTCTTGCGCCACCACTTGCGCCGGTGCGCGGGCCACGAAACTTTCATTGCCGAGCTTGGCATTGGCTTTGTTGATTTCGCCGTCCAGACGCGCGATTTCCTTACCCAGGCGTTCGCGTTCGGCGGCCACATCGATTTCCACTTTCAGCATCAGCTTGGTTGCGCCGACGATGGACACCGGTGCCGGCGATTCCGGCAGCTGCTCGGCAACATTGACCTCTGACAGCTTCGCCAATGCCTGCAGATACGGTGCGAACGATTGCAGGCGTGCTGCCTGTTCGGTATCGCCAGCTTCCATGATCAGCGGAACGCGCAAGGCCGGCGACAGTTGCATTTCGCCACGCAAATTGCGACAGGCGTCGGTCATGGCTTTCAATTCTGCCATCCAGTTTTCGGCCTGCTCATCCAGCTTGCCGGGTTGCGCTTCCGGATATGGCTGCATCATGATGGAGTCGCCAAGCGGATTCATTTTGTGACCGGCCAATGGTGCAACTGTTTGCCACAATTGTTCGGTGATGAATGGAATGATGGGATGCGCCAGGCGCAGAATGGTTTCCAGTACGCGCAATAGCGTACGGCGCGTTGCACGTTGCTGTGCTTCGGTGCCGGTCTGGATCTGCACCTTGGCAACCTCCAGATACCAGTCGCAATATTCATCCCAGATGAATTGATACAGCGAGGAAGCGATATTGTCGAAGCGATAGTCGGCGAAACCTTTTGCAATATCCGCTTCGGTGCGCTGCAGTTTGGAAACAATCCAGCGATCTGCTTGCGAGAAGTCGGTGTAACCACCAGGCTCGCAATCGCCGACAGCGCATGGCGCATCGCGGAAGCCGCAATCCTGACCTTCGCAATTCATCAGCACGAAGCGGGTGGCATTCCACAGCTTGTTGCAGAAATTGCGATAGCCTTCGCAACGATGCAAATCGAAATTGATGTTGCGACCCAGCGAAGCATAACTCGCCATCGTGAAGCGCAAGGCATCGGTGCCGTAGGCGGCGATGCCGCTCGGGTATTCCTTGCGCGTGGCTTTTTCTATGCTGGCGGCCTGCTTCGGATTCATCAGTCCAACCGTGCGTTTGGCGACCAGGTCTTCGACGCTGATGCCGTCGATCAGATCGATAGGATCGAGCGTGTTGCCTTTCGACTTGGACATTTTCTGTCCGCTGCTGTCGCGGATCAGGCCATGCACATACACGGTGTTGAACGGGACCTTGCCGGTGAAGTGCGTGGTCATCATGACCATGCGCGCGACCCAGAAGAAGATGATGTCGAAACCGGTGACGAGTACCGACGATGGCAGGAAGTTCTTGAAGTCCGGCGTTTCGATGTTATCAATCCCCGGCCAGCCCAGTGTGGAAAACGGCACCAGCGCGGAAGAGAACCATGTATCGAGCACGTCTTCGTCGCGTGTCAGCGGGCCGTTATAGCCTTGCGCTGCAGCCTTGGTTTTTGCTTCCTCTTCATTGCGTGCGACATAGGCTTTTCCTTCGTTGTCGTACCACGCCGGGATTTGGTGGCCCCACCATAGTTGGCGCGAAATACACCAGTCCTGAATATTGTTGAGCCACTGGTTGTAGGTATTGGCCCAGTTTTCCGGTAGCAGTTTTACTTCGCCGCTGGCGACTTTTTCCAGAGCCACTTCTGTAATCGATTTGCCGGGGAAGTGCGTGCCTTCCGGTGCGGGTTTGCTCATTGCGACAAACCATTGATCGGTCAGCATCGGTTCGATCACGGCATTCGTGCGGTCACCTCGCGGCACCATCAGTTTGTGCGGCTTGACCAGTTCCAGCAAATCTTGCGCGTCGAGATCGGCGACGATCTGCTTGCGCGCGGCGTACCTATCCATACCTTGATACGCGACAGGTGCATTTTCATTGATCTTGGCGTCCAGCGTCAGGATACTGATCTTGTCCAGGTTGTGGCGCTGGCCGACGGCGTAATCGTTGAAGTCATGTGCCGGCGTAATTTTTACGCAACCGGTGCCGAATTCCTTGTCGACGTAATCGTCGGCAATGATGGGAATGGCGCGATCGCACAGCGGCAAGGTCAGCAGTTTTCCGACCAGATGGATATAACGTTCGTCAGTCGGGTCAACTGCAACGGCGACGTCACCCAGCATGGTTTCCGGACGTGTGGTGGCGACGACGATGAAGTTGCGCTCCTCCCATTCGGTGGTCTTGCCTTCTTCATCGAACGCGATCGGAAATTTGTAACTGGAGCCGTCCGCCAATGGATAGCGGATGTTCCACATGTGGCCATCTTCTTCTTCCGATACAACTTCCAGATCCGAGACAGCAGTGCCGAGCACCGGATCCCAGTTGACCAGACGCTTGCCGCGATAGATCAAGCCCTGCTCGACCAGGCGCACGAAGACTTCGGTGACAACTTTCGAGCGCGGTTCATCCATCGTGAAGTATTCACGACTCCAGTCCGGCGAAGTGCCAAGGCGGCGCATCTGGCCGGTAATGGTGGAGCCGGATTTTTCTTTCCATTCCCAGACTTTCTCGATGAATTTTTCGCGCCCCAGATCGTGGCGCGTGATTTTTTGCGCGTCGAGCTGGCGTTCAACCACGATCTGCGTGGCGATACCGGCATGATCCGTGCCCGGTATCCATGCCGTGTTGAAGTTGCGCATGCGATGATAGCGCGTCAAACCGTCCATGATGGTCTGGTTGAAGCCGTGCCCCAGATGCAGGGTGCCGGTTACGTTAGGCGGCGGTAACTGAATGCTGAAGGATGGTTTGTCGGCATCGGTAGTGGCGGTGTAATATCCGCGCTTCTCCCATTCTGTGCGCCAGAACGCTTCTATATCGGCAGGATCGAAAGACTTGGCTAATTCCATGATTTTGAAAGAATTGAATCGAATCGAGCATTATAAGTGACGATGCGCCATGCATCGCCCGGGATGCAGGTAAATGGTAGAATTCTGATCTCCGCTGATGGATACAAGCCTTAACTTTTATGCAAGAGATGGCTATTCCTGCAGGATAAAATTATTTTTGCTCCGATTTGTTCCAAGTCAGGCGAGCACATCACCCATTGAAAATAGTGAAGCGATGATGGAAATCGAATTAAACGGAGCTGCGCACCAGTTGCCAGCGAATCAGAATGTGGAAGAACTGATTGCCGGCCTGTCGCTGGCCGGCAAGGCCGTGGCGGTGGCGGTCAATCGTGAAATAGTGCCGCGCAGCGCCTGGGCACAACGACAGTTGCAGGCAGCTGATCGCGTTGATGTTGTACGCGCCATCGGTGGCGGCTGATTGCCTGGCTGCGACCCATGGTTTTAACCAGCGTGAAATGAATATGGGGAACCAACCGTTTCCTCAATGTTTAAGATTGCTTACTTTAATTTGAATGCGGTTTGCGTCACATCTGCATGACGCCTGACCGCCTTGGCATCCCGATATCAGAAATCTCCATGACTACTCAAGCATTCCCTGACGCACCCTTCGTCATCGCCGGCACCACCTATCGCTCGCGCTTGCTGGTCGGTAGCGGCAAATACAAGGATTTGCCCGAAACGCGGGCAGCCAGCCTGGCCAGCGGTGCACAAATCGTCACCGTCGCGATT
>DGBN01000069.1:0-189 GCA_002384815.1 Oxalobacteraceae bacterium UBA4003
AGCTTGGCCAGCCGCTCCTGCAGCTTCTCCTTGTCGTAATCGGACGTGGTGGTCTCGATCTGGGCGCGGATCTGCTCGACCCGGGCCTTGATGTCCTCCGCCGCGCCGGCGCCGTCGACGATGGTGGTGTTGTCCTTGTCGATGGTGACGCGCTTGGCCTGACCAAGCATCCCCAGCGTGACGTTCTCC
>DGBN01000069.1:225-166801 GCA_002384815.1 Oxalobacteraceae bacterium UBA4003
GCCTTGCGGCGATCGCCGAAGCCGGGGGCCTTGACCGCCGCGACCTTCAGCCCGCCGCGCAGCTTGTTGACCACCAGCGTCGCCAGCGCCTCGCCCTCGATGTCCTCGGCGATGATCAGCAGCGGACGGCCCGACTGCACCACGGCTTCAAGGATCGGCAGCATCGACTGCAGGTTCGACAGCTTCTTCTCGTGGATCAGGATATAGGGGTTATCCAGATCGACCGTCATCTTCTCGGCATTGGTGACGAAGTAGGGCGACAGATAGCCGCGGTCGAACTGCATGCCTTCAACGATGTCGAGTTCGTCGTTCAGGGATTTGCCGTCTTCAACAGTGATGACGCCTTCCTTGCCGACTTTTTCCATCGCTTCAGCGATGCGTTCACCGATCGAGTAATCGGAGTTCGCCGAGATCGCGCCAACTTGAGCGATTTCTTTGGTGGTGGTGCAAGGCTTTGCAATGGCTGCGAGTTGTTCGACGGTTGCTGCAACAGCCTTGTCGATACCGCGTTTCAGATCCATCGGGTTCATGCCGGCTGCAACGTATTTCATGCCTTCGCGAACGATCGCTTGCGCCAATACGGTTGCAGTGGTGGTACCGTCGCCTGCGTTGTCGCTGGTGCGGGAAGCCACTTCTTTCACGAGCTGCGCGCCCATGTTTTGCAATTTGTCTTTGAGTTCGATTTCTTTCGCAACCGACACACCATCCTTGGTGACGGTAGGTGCGCCGAACGAGCGTTCCAGCACCACGTTACGGCCTTTAGGGCCCAGAGTTACTTTAACTGCATTGGCCAGAACGTTGACGCCTTCGACCATCTTGGCGCGCGCTGCGTCGCCGAATATAACTTCTTTAGCTGCCATGTTGAATACTCCTGAATGTTCGCTGTTTGGGATGCGTGACTAACTGATAATCACTGCATGTCCACTAGGATGAGACCGGTTTCGAGCGCGTCGGCATTGCCGCCACGATCGAAAAACGGCATCACTTTTGTACGATTGCCATGATGTCTTCTTCGCGCATCACGAGGACTTCGTCGCCCTCGACTTTGACTGCCTGACCAGCATATTTTCCGAACAAAACGCGGTCACCGACTTTGACGTCGAGTGGGCGAACTTTGCCGTCGTCGAGGATTTTGCCGTTGCCGATAGCCAGAACTTCACCTTGATCAGGCTTTTCAGCAGCTGCTTCAGGAATGATGAGGCCGGACGCAGTTTTTGTTTCCTGGTCGAGGCGCTTGACGATGACGCGATCGTGCAAAGGACGAAGGTTCATACAAACTCCTTAGTTTTCAATAGGTTATGGTGATTTGCGGCATGGGCTGCAAAGCGTGCTTTACAGTGCATACATGCCGCACTAGAAAGTTGGTCAGTCGGGGAAAGCTGTTAGCACTCTCTTCCGGTGAGTGCTAAGTATAGGGACGGTTGTTTAATATTTCAAGTCGGCAGACACCGGGAAAAGGAAATAAAGCAAATTTGCTGCAAAAATGCAATCAAGAGTGTACGAAGCATGGACATGCCGCCATCCCATATATCGCTCCTGATCAAGCTTATTTCCTTATTTCACAAGATAGTGCTCAGCGCCGAAAATTGCTGACAGAGCAGACGTTGCAATCTCGTACGACCTCCCTGAACTTGGTTTCCAGACGCCTAGACGCCGATTCGGGCACTGCACTCGATTATTGGAAAGCACTCGGATTGTCGGAGCAGGCAAAGGCGGAATATGAACGTACCTGATCAAATAATTGCGCTGCTGCTTCATGATTTTCTGCCCATCCTTCAAATAGCAAGGCTTCCATCGCGGCTTGTCTGATGGCCGCGGGGATTGCAATTGCATTTGTGAGCGGCGAACCTGCATGTAGCAGTACACCGGCGGGTAAAGCAGGTAGTGCCTGAGAGCGCAACAAAACATCTGTCCAGAGGCTGTCGTGGAAGCGGTTTGCAATCAGTGGTTTCATTGTTGAAATTAGTTGTATTCATGGCCGTTTTTCATGAGTGTTCAATCCGTAATCTGGCTTGAAGTTTACGCGCCACATGCAGAACGATTTTGGCGCAATCGTTAGTTTCGGTCCCAGAGCCATCGCAATCAGGATGCCGCGCGGAGATTGGATATGAATGGAGTGCTCGCGGTCTGATATCGTATGCAAAACGCAGGAAAAAATGAGCAGCGTAATCAGCATCTTTCATTTAGTCAGCAGGAGTCCATCATGAAGACAAGAATAGAGCGCGATACCTTCGGCCCGATAGAAGTAAATGATGAACGCTTGTGGGGTGCGCAAACGCAGCGCTCGCTTGAGCATTTCAAAATTTCGACCGAGCGCATGCCGCAGGAGTTGATCGTTGCACTGACCGAAGTCAAGCGTGCGGCAGCGATCGTCAATCGTGATCTGGGCAGGCTGGACCAACAGAAGGCGGACGCGATAGTCAGTGCGGCAGAAGAAGTAATCGACGGCAAGCATCCGGATGAATTTCCACTGGCGGTGTGGCAAACCGGTTCCGGTACGCAAACCAATATGAACATGAATGAAGTGCTGGCCAATCGCGCTTCGGAATTGCTCGGTGGCGAATGCGGCGAGAAACGCCTGGTGCATCCGAATGACGACGTTAATCTCGGACAATCATCCAACGATATTTTTCCTACTGCAATGTATGTGGCTGCCAGTGTCAGCGTCACACAGAAATTGCTGCCGGCGATACATGCCTTGCGCGCGACGTTGCAGCACAAGGCGGAAGAGTTTTCCGATATCGTCAAGATCGGACGCACGCATTTGCAGGATGCAACGCCGTTGACCCTGGGTCAGGAATTTTCCGCTTATGTCGCACAGTTGCATCATGCCGAACTCGGGATTGTGGTGTTGCTGCCATCCTTGCATGAACTTGCTGTTGGCGGTACGGCGGTAGGTACCGGTTTGAACACGCATCCGGAATTCGGCGCACGCGTGGCCGTCGAACTGACGCAACGTAGCGGTGTACATTTCAAAAGTGCGGCCAACAAATTTGCGGCGCTGGCAGCGCACGATGCGCTGGTTAGCGTGCATGGCGGCTTGAAAACGCTGGCGGCCAGCATGATGAAAATTGCCAACGATGTGCGCTGGCTGGCTTCCGGGCCGCGCTCCGGCCTGGGCGAACTCAGCATTCCCGAAAACGAGCCGGGCAGTTCCATCATGCCGGGCAAGGTCAATCCGACGCAAAGCGAAGCGGTGACAATGTTGTGTTGCCAGGTATTCGGCAATGATGTCGCGCTCAACTTCGGCGGCGCATCGGGGAATTTCGAATTGAATGTTTTCAAGCCTCTGATGGCGCATAATTTTCTGCAAAGCGTGCGCTTGCTGAGCGATGGCATACACGGCTTCGATGAGCATTGCGCGCAAGGTATTACGGCTAATCGCGAACGTATCGCCGATTTGATGGCACGTTCATTGATGCTGGTGACGGCGCTGGCACCGCATATTGGTTACGACAAAGCGGCGCAGATTGCCAAGCAGGCGCATCACGATGGCTCGACCCTGAAGGAAGCGGCGCTTGCGCTGGGATTTGTGAATAGCGAGGAATTCGATCGCTGGGTGCAGCCTCAGGACATGATTCATCCATCCTGAAATCACGTCATGGTAAGGGCGAGCGGTATTTCACAAACATAAAACGGCCCCGGAAAGTGATTGCCGGGGCCGTTCTTCGATGTCAGCGGCTTATGACAGCAAGCCGACAATAAGACCGTCGGCTCGCGCCGTGCATCTTATTTGATGACTGCATCCAGACAACGTGTTTTTTCAGCACCGGCTAATGCATCGCATTTTTCTTGTTGCAAGTTGACATTGGCATCTACCTTGTCTTCACGTGCATCCTTGCGGGCTTCGGAAATTTCCTTGCCGGCTTTGGCATCGGCTACCGCTGCAGTTTTGGCAGCTTTGGCTTCTTTCACGCAGACATCCTTGTTGTTGCCGGTCTGGTCGTCGCATTTTTCCTTGGCGAGTTCATAGTCGGCATCGGCAATGTCTATGCGTGCTTTTTTATGTGCCTTGTCGGTACCTTTGTAGGTCGCTTCTGCTTCGGCAGTGGTTTTCACGTGGGTCAGTTTGGCTTCTTTTTCGCAGATATCCCTGGCATTGTCTTTATGGCTGTCGCACGCTTCTTTGGCTGCCTTGTAATCGGCATCCGCTTTCTTCTTGGTGGCGTCGTACGTTGCCTTTAATTCGGCTGGTGATGCATGCGATACTGCGACGAAACCAAGACTGGCGGTAGCAAATACGATCATCGAGAGGGCTTTTTTCATGTTGTATGTCCTTTACTTTTAATGAAATACTGCAGCGCAAAGGCGAAATGCAGGGAGATCGTTCGCGTTCTGGTTTCTAGAAAAAACGCTTGTCATCGCGATTACGATCTTCAAATGCCTTGATTTGCTTTTCAGCTTCATCCTTGCTGACGCCATACGCTTCCTGGATCCTGCCGGCGAGTTGATCGCGTTTGCCGGCAATCGTGTCGAGATGATCCTCTGTGAGTTTGCCCCACTGTTCCTTGACGCTGCCCTTGAGTTGCTTCCAGTTACCTTCGATAACGTCCCAATTCATATAATTCTCCTTAAAGAATTCCAGCGTTACGGCGAAAGTGCCTGCGGTTTACCATGCAAGGCGTGGGCCAGATATTTAGACTATTAAAATCAATGGCTTATGAAATTTTCATTATTTATTTGTAAATATTCCCGGGCACATTGCAAACGCTACACGTGAGAAAGCAGGAATAGCCTTGTCGGGGAAGTGGAGGATGCCGGAAGAAATGTGCATTCACAATGCAGCGTTGCAGCAACGATGCGTGATTCGGCGAAGATGGCGCGTTGAAGACAGGCTTCTTGTTTTCCTACGTCTGTATCAGTTCATTTCCTATAGGTCTTGTCTTTTGAGACTGTTACGATGCTTCACGGATAAAACACAATAATCTGCTCGTAGTGCAAGGTAGCGCTGCATTACATATTTTTTCCATTGCGAATAATTTTTTTGAAGAGGCATATCCATGGGTAAGTATTTTCTTGCTTGGCTTTTGGGTGTGCCGGTAGTTGTCCTGGTACTTATTTATCTGATTTTTTAGATCGATGCATGCCGGGCCGATTTTCCGGATAGTAAAAAAAACGCAAGAGCGGTTTTTTTGCTATTGGACATGAAGCGTTTCAAAATAAAGAAAGTAGTGAACTTTATTGATTGACGGAAAGCGTTTTCACCCATCATGGATGCTGCTATCCTGCTCTTGAATAGACAATAATATTGCAGGCAAGCACGCGTCTGCATTTATCGCGAAGCGTGGCCGGCTGCATGGCTCAGCTGGCTCGCATTTTTCACTGCATTTCACACGGGAATAAGCACCGTATTGCAATGCGGAGTGCAGGCAATGCAGTCCTGAGCACTGGATCGATTTTTCAGCATCGTCTTTCAGCATCGTCCATTACCTTATTCGCAGCGGAGTAAATTCATGTTTCTAGCGTCGGGATATCGCAAGTCTTTCACTATTTTGCTTGCGCCTTTTCTTTCGGCCTTGTTCATTACTGCCATTGGCATCTTTGCCATCTACAACGCATCGCAGGATTTTTGGCTGCTGAACTACCGGCTCCAGGATCTGCTGCCGATACACACGCCTGTGGGAGTTATTTTCATCGTGACCGGATGCGCGCTGGCATTGCGTTCCCTGCATATCGTGCGAGGAATGGTCAGAAGGATGGTAACGGTACTGGCTTCTGTGCTGGCGCTGCTTGTGGCCTGGGCCGGTGTGTCGGCATTGCTGCGATATTTTTTCGGTATCGATACCGGTTTGGAATATCTGTTCGTAAAAATGGGTTGGGTGGAAAATTCATGGCTCAAGCAGGGACCGCTCACGGCATTCGGGTTTGCGCTGGCTGGCTTGGGCCTGCTGCTGCTGGATTATCGTACTTCCGGTGGTCACTACCCATCCGAATACGTGGCATTCACGCTGGTTGGCGTGATGGGCATTCCCCTGATCGGCCATTTATACGATGTGATGGCGGTAGATGTGGCGGATGCTGCCCACGCGATGCTGCCCTTCATCTCTGTCGCCTTCCTGATTCTGGCGCTTGGCATGCTGTCTGCACGTCCCGCACATCGGCTGATGAAGTTGTGGAACAGTACGTCCCCTGGCGGGCCGATTCTGCGTCGCCTGCTGCCTAACAGTCTGTTGTTGCTGGTATTCCTCGATTTTGCAATCAAATGGGGTGTGAGAAATAATTTTTACGATCAGGACAAGGCGTCGCCGCTATTGATACTGCTCAGCGGTACGGTCTTGTTCATCATGTTTTGTCGTACTGCTGCGCTACTGAATCGCGAATACGAAGGTCGCCAGATCGGCGAAGCCGCACTGGCGGAAAGCAATGCCTTGCTGCGTGCGGTTAGCGATAACACGCCTGATGCCATTTTTGTGAAAGACCGTAACGGACGCATGATATTTGCCAATCCCGCCAAATTGCGTCTGCTTGGCAAGGAACGTGAAGAGGTTATCGGCTTGCGCAGCGAAGAACTCTATCTGGACAAAAAAGATGCAGATCGCGTCATTGCAGAAGACCTGAGCGTGATAGAGAGCGGGGAGGCCAGAGTATTCGAAACCACGACAAAATATGTATATGGCGCACGCACCATGCATTCAACCAAGGCACCGTGGCTGGATGTCGACGGCCAGCTCATGGGGCTGGTCGGGATCAGTACCGATATTACCGAACGCAAGCGTATGGAAGACACATTGAAGGCGCATGAAACGCAACTTGAAGCACTGGTGGCGGCACGCACGATGGAAGTCAGTGAATTGATCGGTCACCTGGAGACCACGCGAGAAGAAGAAAAACGTGCGATTGCGCGTGAGTTGCACGACGATCTTGGTGCTGCCCTGACGGCTCTGAACATGCATCTTTCCCTGGTCTTCCAGCAGATGCCGGCGGAACCAAAATTCACCGAACGTTCAGTCAAGATCAAGGCCTTGCTGAGTTCGATTACAGATGCAACGCGACGCATCCAGAATGGCTTGCGCCCGGACAAGCTGGATGTATTCGGCATCAAGATTGCGATTGCTGAGCAGGCGGCGGAATTCGAGAAATATACCGGCGTGGTCTGCAATGTGAATTTGCCGGACGATCAGCTGAAGTATGCTGCACACGTTGATATTGCATTGTTCAGGATAGTGCAGGAAGCCTTGAACAATATTGCCAAGCATGCCAAGGCGACGCACGTCGATGTGGTACTGGACGATACCGAGGATGAGATTGTCCTCACAGTGCGTGACAATGGAGTCGGCATTCCGCAGACCAGGCAAAACAATATGATTACGCACGGTTTGCGCGGCATGCGTGAACGAGTGACTTACCTGGGCGGCACAGTCAGGGTCGGCGGGACTGAGGGGAAGGGGACAACGATTGTTATCGCCATTCCGAAGACCGTGGAAAATACCGGAGAAGTGTCAGAGGCGGCAATGGGAGAAAACCGATAAGAGGAATCCCTGCATGGAGGGGTAGTCCGGATGCGGGCAGAATTTCCTTCTATTTCACTACACAGCGATCAAAGATGCCCCTGGCATTCGTAATTGGCGCTGCTTAAATCCCTTACCAGCTCGAACAATTGCGGAAACTCGGCAGTCTTGTCGAAGAAGTGATCGACGCCGTATTGGCGACCGACGCGGCGGAATACTTCCGTCGCATTGTTGCTGCAGATGATTTTTACCAGATCGGATGTTCTGCGCTCCGATAACTGGCGCAATAGATTGATGCCATTGCCTTTTTTGAGTTGTATATCAACGATCAAAATATCGCAAGGCTGCATGTCCAGCTGCGTCAATGCATCGCTTTCCGATTCCGATACGCCACTGACCACGACACCGGGAATCATCGCCAGATTCTCTATCATCAATTCCCGTACATCGAGCGAATCTTCTACCAGAAAGACATGCAGAGGATTGCAGCCTGTATCCACCGACTTTTCTTTAGTTTCATTCATATTTGGACCATATAAGCAGCAGTTGGCAATCCAGACAAAAAGCAGTATCCATTAACAGCATGCGATCTAATCGATCAAATTCTGTTTGATGGCGTAATAAATGATTCCTGCATTGTTTTCCATATTCATTTTCTGCAAAACCCGAGCCCGATAGGTACTGACTGTTTTGACACTCAGGCAGAGTTCATCGGCGATCTTGGTCACCCCATGACCTTGACATAATTTGTAGAAAATTTCGTACTCACGTTTGGATAGGGTTTCATGCAGCGGTTTGTCGCCATTAGCATCGACTTCTGTCGTCAGTAATTCCGCTACCGTATGACTGATGTATTTATGGCCGCGCAAAATGGTTTGAATCGCCGTCACCAGTTCTTCCGCCAATGCTTCCTTCTGCACATAGCCGCTGGCGCCGCTGCGCAGAATCTGCACCGCATAACGGCTCTCCGGATGCATGCTCAGAATCAGGACTGGCAGTTCCGGTTTTTCACGCTTGATCTGTTTTAATACTTCGACGCCGCTTTTGTCCGGCATATTGATATCGAGTAAAACGATATCCCAATCTTGCGCCCGCATCAGGCGTATTGCTTCCTGTGCAGTGGCGGCTTCGCCTTCGATACACATGTCCGGCACCTGCGCAATGAAATACTGCACACCTGCGCGAACAACTGCATGGTCATCAACTACCAGAATTTTTATCATGATGAATGAGCGCTCCTCCTGCGAACGCTAATTGCGAGCCTGCATATTGTATGGATGCGAACGGGTGATGGCATCATGCAAGAACAGCTTGCCCTGATATTCATTGAGGCGATTGTAAAGTGTTTTAAGACTCACTCCTAGCATCTCTGCAGCCATCGTTTTATTCCCGCCACAATGGCCCAGCGTGGCGCAAATCAGGCGTTGTTCCGCATCTGCCAGCTTGCTGCCTAGCTGTACAGTGACGCATTCGTCAGCATGATCGCTGGCGCCGGTTTTGTTCATATCTATCCCGGGCCGGATATCCAGCTCCTGATCGGCAAGAATGTAGGCACGATGCACAACATTTTTCAATTCGCGCACATTGCCGGGCCAGCTGTATTCATTGAGCATGCGATACGAGGCTTTTGAAAAACACTTGTTGTTTCCTTCTTCCACATTGAATTCGTGGAGAAAGAGCGTGGCCAGCAGACGTATATCTTCGCCACGTTGACGCAGGGTGGGCACATTGATGGGAAACACGGCCAGCCGATAGAAGAGATCGCTGCGCAAACTGCCGTTGGCCATCGCTTCGAGCGGATCGCGATTGGTAGCGGCAACGACGCGTACCTTGACTTCGCTTTCCTGTTCGGCGCCGATGCGATAAAAGCGATTGCTTTCCAGCACACGCAGTAACTTGACTTGCATGTCGAGTGACATCTCGGTGACTTCATCGAGAAACAGTGTGCCGCCATCGGCGCGCTCAAAACAGCCTTTTTGCATGCGCAGCGAACCGGTAAAGCTGCCGCGTTCGTAGCCGAACAGTTCTGCTTCTATCAATTGTGGCGATACGGCACCGCAGTTCAACGCGACAAACGCCTTGTCTTCTGCCTGGCTCATTTGATGAATGACACGGGCGACCAGCTCCTTGCCGGTACCGCTTTCACCGACGATCAGGACGTTGGCACTGGTCGGCGCAACTTTCTCTATCATCTGGAACAAATGGCGCATGGACTCGGATGTGCCGTAGAGGTCGCCGCAATGGTCGAGTTTTTTTGGCAGGGAGGCTGCGTCCTGCAACGGGGGCAGCGTCTTGGTACCCGGTATGGCGCTATTGCCGCATACGCTCAATCCATCCGTCATTGGGTTCTCCTCTGTGAAATATGATGCAAGTTTTACAGGATCGATTGTGCGCGGATTGAAAAACTTTCAGAATCGGCGGTTTTCCGATTCTGTTGTGGGATTGCGCTTACACGGAGAGGAGAAGTCTTGGGGAAATGCGGTTTATGTGGCCATCCATACGGCACTTTGCTGACGCACTGCATCGCTCAGCGAGCCGCTTTTTTCGTAGCTTGCGCGTAACCAGTCGGCATCGGATTGGCCCGATAATACCCGTTGGCGCAGCAATTCAATGGCGTCGGTGGTACCCAATTCCTGGGCGACATCTTTCAGCGATTCAAAGGTGTGCAGAATATCGTCCTTGATCGACGATTGTGTACCGGTGATCGGGTTGATCAGCGCGCCATTCAAGCCAAAGCGGCAAGCCTGGAAACGATTATAGGAATAAGTCAGATAGGTATCCGGTGTCGCTTGCAGTGCTGTCTGCGCAAGAAAATTCTTGCTCAGGGTTTGCGCGTAGGCACCCAATGCAACTGCAGTTTCTATGGCCAGCGGCGTATCGCAGACGCGGATTTCGACCGTGCCGTATTCCGGCTTGGGACGTATATCCCAGTAAAAATCCTTCATGCTGGCGACGATGCCTAGATGTGACATCTTGTTGAAATAGGTATTGAAGGCATCCCAATCGCTGACGAAAGGCATGGTGCCGCTGAGCGGAAATGCATTGATGCTGGTCAGGCGCGAGGATTGGAAACTGGTGTCCACACCCTGATAGAAGGGTGATGAGGCAGACAGTGCGATGAAATGGGGTATCTGGCGCGCCAGCAGATGTGTCAGCCGGATGGCATCGTCTCCGCTGGCACAGCCGATATGAATATGCTGCCCGTACACGGTGAATTGCTTGGCCAGATAGCCGTACAGCTCGGATACCAGGCGATAGCGATCGGTCGGATAAATTCTCTGGTCTTCCCAGTGCTGGAACGGATGCGCGCCGCCACCTGCCAGACCGAGATTGAGTTTGTTGGCGGCTGCTACCAGCAAGGTGCGCATCGCCGTCAATTCCGCCAGCATCTCGACATGATCGGTATGCACGGCGGTGGCGATCTCTATCATGCTCTCGGTGATTTCGGGCTTGATGTCGTAACCGTGCTTTGTCTTGTTGATGATCTGCAGCAGATCGTCAGAACCGCGCGTCAGGTTGTAGTCGCGCCGATTGACGATTTGCAGTTCCAGTTCCACGCCCATGGTCAGCGGCGTCGAGTTGTTGAATTCCAGCATAAATATTTTCCTTGATCAGCTTTTCGCTTCGCCTGAGGCCACCAGTGCATAGCGGGTGCAGATCGGGCCCAGCAGTTCCAGAATAACGAGTATCGAGACCACCAGCGCGCTGAGCTGCGCGCCGAACTGCGGATAGTAACCTACCGCATGTTGCACCATGATGATGTTGAAGCCGGACAGCGGCACCAGGCTCAGACCGAGCAGAGCGCCCTTGCGCAAGGTTACGCCATTCAGCTTTGCCATGCCGGTGGTCATCGCCATCGCGATGAGCAGGCGCAAGATGATGAAAGCGAGTGCAGCCGGCCACAGCGTAAGCAAATACGATAGTTCCAGCTTGGCGCCGGCAAACACGAACAGCGCGACATAAAATAATCCGCTGAACTGGCTCAGATCCGGTTCGACGATCGCATGGCGTGCATCATAGCTGCGGCTGGCGATGCCGAAGACCAGTAATGCGATCAGCGCTGACAGGTTCAGCATCACGGCAATACCGACCGTGCTGGCGATCAGCGCCAGCACCAGGATCAATTGCGCCTGACAGTCGCGGCCCAGCCACTGGCCTATCCATACCAGCAGGCGGCTGATGATCCAGCCCAGTACTGCCGAGCCCAGCAACAGATACAAGGGATGCAGGATGTAGCTTTCCCAGCCTGCTTCATATTCGACATGGACGGCAGCCAGGCCCATGGAAAAAACCACGAAGGCCAGCGCATTGCCGATGACGACAATATTCAGCATGCGTTCGGTCAGTTGACCTTCTGCCTTGACTTCGCGCACTACATTCAGAATCACCGCAGGCGAGGTGGCCATGCCTAGTGCAGCCACCATGCTGGCGACCAGTTTGGTGACGCCGAATAGCGTGAGTAACACAAACAATGCGATGAAGGTCGTAATGCTCAATGCCACGCCGGTAATGAGCAAGCCACGTTCGCGCAGCAGCCATTTGTAATCGACACGGCGTCCGAGTTCAAACAGCACCAGCCCCAGGGCAAGATCGACCAGCAAGCCGATTTCGCTCAGTAGTGGTACATCGATCAGGTTGAGTGCGGAAGGGCCGATCAGCAAACCGGTCAATACATAACCGGTGATCGCAGGCACCTGGGGAAATACGCGGCGCAATAAATGTGCGCCCAGCACGCCGGCAATCAGCAACAGGCCGGTTGCGGTCAGTACATTCAACGCATGCGGCAGGGTCGGAAAAAAACTATGTGATGTCATGTTGTTCCCGGAAAATTAAAATCAAGCGTTTCAAGCGAGTTGAAGGGCGCATATTGTTGCGGCCCACCGTCCTGTCCATGTTGGTGGCAGTACAGCATGGCGACCGGAAGACGGGTAGCTCAGCTTCATTCGCGGATTTTTCCGAATGGTTCACATGCTGTATTGCAAGTGTCATCCGGTTTTGCAGGGCCGTGGTGCATATACGCATCATCTGGCGCGTGCAGCGACAAGACAGTGTGTTAATTAACGGAGATACCGTTTTATAAATTTTGACTGCGGAAAGTGTAGCAGCAGTTAGAGAAAAAAGTCGCGTACTTTTTCACAAGGTCTGATTGGATAAACGAATGAAGCGGCGCAGATTATAGAGGAATTTATCGCCCTCCCTATCTGCGCGGCTTATTGATGCGTTTAATGCAATTTCACGCGCGGGGATGTTTTGCGGTGCAGCCAGTGTCCCAGCGTATCGGCAATTGTGCGTACCAGGCCGTGCAGTGCCATCAAATGCATGCGATACAGCGACAGATACAGCATGCGCGCCATGAAGCCCTCGATGAATAGCGTGCTGCCGATCAGCGGTCCCATCAAATTGCCGACTGCATCGAAACGGCCCAGTGATACCAGCGAACCGAGATCGCGATATTCAAACACCGGCAAAGGCTGCTGAGCGAGTCGTTTCTTGATGGCATCAAACAAAAAAGCGGCCTGTTGGTGTGCCGCCTGGGCGCGTGGCGGAATCGTGCTGTTTTTTTCCGGCCACGGGCAGGCGGCACAATCACCGAAGGCAAAGATATCGGGATCGGTTTCGCTTTGCAGCGTTGGCGTGACAACGATCTGTCCGAGCCGGTTGACTGCCAGGCCGAGCTCGCCGAGTATCGCCGGTGCGCGTATGCCGGCGGCCCACACTGTCAGGTCGGCAGGAATGCTGTCGCCATTCGCGAACAGCACGGCATCTTTCTGTACTTCCGATACTTTTGCATCGGTCAGTACATCTATCCCCAGTTTTTTCAGCAGCGCGGTCGTCTTGACGGAAACTGGCTCCGGCAGGCCGGACAGTATGCGCGTTCCGGCCTCGACTACCGTGATACGGATATCGTGCCGTGGGTCGAGCTGATGCAGGCCGTAGGCGCCGAGTACTTCGGCCGTATTGCGCAATTCTGCCGATAGTTCGACCCCGGTTGCACCGGCGCCTATGATGGCGATATTGAGTTTTGGATATTCTTGTCCCGCATGCGTGCCGATCGCGTGTTCGGCTCGCATGCACATGCCTATCATGCGCCGGCGGAAATGCTCGGCCTCGCTCAGCGTATCGACCGCGATCGCATGTTGTGCCGCGCCCGGTACATTGAAGAAATTGGTGACGCTGCCGATTGCGAGTATCAGCGTGTCATAGGCAATCTCGCGTTCCGGCAGCAGCTCGATGCCATCTTCATCCGCCAGGCTGTCGATGGAGATGGTCTTGCGTGCGCGGTCCAGTCCCTTGAGTTCCCCTTGCTGGAACACGAAACGATGCCAGCGCGCCTGCGCAGCGTATTCCAGTTGGTGCGTGTTGGCATCCATGCTGCCGGCTGCGACTTCATGCAGCAGGGGTTTCCATATATGCGTCGATGAGCGATCGACCAGCACGACGCTGATCTTGCCACTTTTGACCAGTTTGTTGCCGAGCGCGGTGGCCAGTTCGAGTCCGCCGGCACCGCCACCCACGATCACGATGCGATGCGTCGCGTCGCCAGTGTCGGATAGCCGTTGCGCGGTAGTTGTGTTTGCACTTCCTTCAATGTCGCTGTTAGTCATGAATGAAACTCCCAAAGCTGTTTGAAATTGTTTGCAAACATACGGGGCGGGATCGTATGCGATCCGGGTCTTGTTGATGCGATGAAACAAGCATAAAGCATATTCATCGCATTGCAATCGTTTCGATTCGTTTCGCTTGCGATCCTGTAAATTCAGTCGAAGGCAAAATTGTAAAACAGCGAGAGAGCACTGCTGGTGCCTGCTTCACCTTCGAGCGTGATGCGCGGCGTCAGCGTATAGCGCAGCAACAGCACGCTGCTGGCGCTTTCCAGCCCTTGTTTATAGCTGACATAGAGTTTTGACGATATTTGCTTGCCGAGCATGACGATGCGTTCCTGCAGATTGCTGTCGCTGCTGCCTATGCTGAAGTCATCGAGTCCGAACGCGGTCGCGATTTGCGATTGCAATCCGGCAGCGGCACCTTGTGTCAGCAGTGAACTGGCGGCGTCTTGCAGTGCACCCAGATCGCTGTCAGTGGTGCCGGACAAGCCGCGTCCCAGCACCAGCCATGATAATTTTTCAGCATCAGGTACCGTCGGTTCGGACACCAGCGTAATGCGAGGCGACAGTACCGTGCCGCGCACCGAGACGCCGGCTTCGACTTCCTGCCCGCGCCGCATCGCCAGAATATCGAGCGCGGGATTGTTCAGCGGGCCGCTGAAACGCAGCAAACCTTGTTCAATCGCCAGTTCGCGCCCGTAAGCCTTGAATGTGCCGGATGAGATGCGCAGGTTGCCTTGTGCCCGCAAGTTGTCGCCGGCGCTGGCAAGCAGATGCAGCTGGCCGACCAGCAGTGCGTCTATGCCGCGTCCGCGCAAGCGGATGCCGTCGCCGAGTCCGATTTCAATATCGAGTGCAATGACGGTCTTTTTTCCCTGACTGTCGCTGCGGCCGACAATCACGACATCGTCCGACAGGGTGGGCGCATCGCTGGCACTGATATCGATGAAACCGGAATTGATTTCGAATTTGCCGTTCGCCTTCGCGCTGCCCTCTCGCCAGCCGACCACGCTGTTGCCGCTGATGACCAGCTTGCGATCGGAGCGATCGATCAGCTTGTAATGCTCGGCCTTGATGACAAGTTCCAGTGCCAGTTGTTCGCGCACCAGGCTGAGCGGGCCGGAAATCGTCAGCTTGCCTTCATTTTGAAAACTGAGATTGCTGATGAGGAGTTGATCGCGCTGGAATTCGCTGCGCAGCATGCCTTGTTTCAGATCGATGCCGGTGTCGGTAAAACGCAGGCGCAGCTTGTCGGCATTGACGGGACCGGTGAGTCGCGGTTGTGCGAATGTACCGGCGAGCGTGACATCGCTTTGCAAGCTGCCCTCGCTTATCAGGGTAGGGGAAATCATGGGGCCCAGCCACCCCAGCGTCGGCGTATTGATGCGTGCGTAACCGGACAGTGGAGCATTCGGGGCGATGGAAAATCGCGTAGCACCGCCCATGTTTGTGTTGAGGCTGATGTCTATCTGTCCGCTTTGCCTGCCGTCGACCAGCAGTCTTGCTGCAATGCGTCCCTTGCGCGCACTTGCTGTCGCGTTCAGAGTATTCAAGCCCAGCGCCATGGCAGCATTGTTGGGCATTACGATATCGCCGCTTTCACGCCGTACGCTGAATGTGCCGTCAGCCTGATCGTACAGATTCAGATTCCATTCGCCGGCCAGTTTCAGATCGCCGGCAATGGCTGGAGCTGCCTGCAGAGAGTGCAGCAATGGCGCGATTTGCAGATGTTCGAATGTGCCGCGTGTCGCGATGCCGCGTTCGTTACGGATGAATTGTTCCATCGCAATGCTGACGTGGTCGCTGTTGAGTCTGAAACTATCGAGTTGTACCAGTTTTTGTGACACCAGCAGCGGCGCGGGTGCGGTCAGTTTTGCTGCAATTTTTCCACTTGCGTCCAGCGTATTGATAGCACCTTTCCAGCGCAGTTCGCGAGCGGTTTTCTGCAAGTCGCCGCTGGCAGTCAGCTGCCAGCTTTGTTCGCGTTCCAGCAGCGTGGCACTCAACGCATGTCTGGATGTGCTGCCGCTGACATCCAGCTTGAAACTTTCTGCCCGCAGATAAGGGCCGGTGATGCCGTCGGCACGTACGGTCACGGCGACAGGCGCATAGTCCGGCAGCGAAAATTGCGTGTGCGCACTGAAGGTGGCTATGCGTTCTCCGCCTGCATTGATACCGTGCGCAGTTGCATCAATACTGGCGCTGTTGAGCAGGGAGGGACTGCGGCTCGTATCCAGGTTGAGAGCAAGGTCGGCTTTGCCCTCAGTGCCGTCTATCTGCACCGCTCCAGGCAGCCGGATTTGCTTGCCTTGCCATGTGGTGACGATGCGTGGTTGCTGCACCTTGCCGCGGATTTCGCCATTGATCTGCATTGCGCCGCCAAAACCGCTGCCGAGCTGGGCGAGAACAGGTGCGTGCAATGCAAACACGATGCGGGCATCGTCTTCTGCCAGCTTGCCTTGTGCAGTGAAACGATTGTCGCCGGCGTTCACTAACAGTTTCGGTACCAGCAACGTATCGCCGTGCAACTGGGCCTGCGCTTCAGCGTTCAATGGCTGGCCAGCGAGCTGACTGTCGCTGATGTGCAATGCGATATCGGCTTCCAGCACCGGCAGTCGTGCGCCGCGCAATGAAAAATCGCCATTGATGCGCAGCGCAGGCAATTGCGGAAAATCACCCAGATCGCGTAACTGGAAATTGCGTACCACGCCTTTGGCATCAAAATTCTGTTTACCGTTCAATGCATAGTGTGCAGAGGCATTCATTTCACCATTGCCTGCACGCAGTTCCGCTTTACTGATGGTAATACCTTCATCAGCGATGAGGGCTTGTGCGTTCAGTGTTAATTTGTTTTTCTTCAAGGGCTCGCTCAGAGCCAGTGTGAAATTCTGCTTGCCGTCTGCATGACGCATATCGAGACTGCCACTGAGTCTGCTTGCAAGCAGACGGCTGTCCAGCTTTTGTACATCGAGCGCATCGGTTTTTAAATTCAATGTGAGCGCGCCCCTGGCGTAATGCCCATTGCCTTCAAGCCTGCCGGCGCTTTTATTCGTGCTGCCGAGTTCGGCGAGGATGCGTTTGAAACGGAACTGTTCGTCGTCTTGCGCGAAATCGATCTGCAGTTTTTTGAGCGGCAGGCGCGCGTCGTTCAGCAAACCGGCGGCAGTATTTTCCATCGTCAAATTACCGCTGCCGTTTTCCGCTGCATTTAACTGGACGTGCAGTGCCGTCTTCGGCAACTCTGTGCTCAATACGGCCAGATCGAGTGCTTGTACCGTCAGATCACTCGTACCCAGTAACTGATTGGCAAACGGATGCAAGATGGCTTGCCCTTTTACCGTCGCCTGACCGATCTGCAGGTTGATGGCGGCAGCGAGTTCTTTCAGTGAACCGCTCAGGTCGAGCTGGCCGTTGGCACCGATATGGCGATCATCTATGTGCGCTTCGCTTTCCGTGGAGATCGTCGCCTGCAGTGCATACGGTTTGCTCGTTGCAAGCGTGGCCTGTCCTTGGAATTTGCCATCGAAGGCTGCAGTATTTGAAGTGCTGCGCGCGCTGAATTGATCCAGATTCAAGACATAGCGTTTGCCGTCAAAATCAAGATCGAAAGCAAAGGCTCCCAGCGTGACAACATTGAGCGGCCCCCAGCCGATTTCGCCGCCGCGGACTTTTACCTTGTCTATCTGCAGGCGCAGCGGCAGCGAGATGCTGTCCGGCAGCTGCGCTGCTTCCTTGACCTGATCGATCTTGTTGACGATGCCGAGTTTGCCGATTTTCAGTGAGGTGACATGTAGTTTTCCTGTCAGCAGTTTTGTCAGTTGCGTGTCCAGTCGTACATCGTCGAGTACGATGTTCTGGTTTTCTAGCTGGATGCCGAGTCGACCTATGCGCAATGAACCATTCAAGTGGCCGCCGACATCGCTGGTTTGCAGCACACCGTTCGACAATGCGACTGCAGTAGACAAGGTGAACTGCGCACCGCGTTCGCTATTGAGCAACCATGTCAGGCCGGCGCCTGTGGTAATAATGATGGCAGCGAGCAGTGGCAGCCATGCACGACGCGTGCGCTTGAGCAAGCCGGCAGATGCCTGGTCGGGAGTATTAGAAACCATAACCGATCGAAAAGTGTATGCGCGGTTCGTGTGTTTCGTGACCGTAAGCGAGATCGAGATTAATCGGACCTATCGGACTGCGCCAGCGCGCGCCGACGCCACTGCCTTGTTTCAAACGAAAGCCGTTCCAGCTATCGGCGGCATTGCCGGCATCGGTAAACACGGCAGCACCCCATTGTGGCGTGATGTAATAAACGAGCTCGGCGCTGACAACGGCGGAAACTGTGCCGCCGACGATGGCACCGTTTTGTTCCACGCCTAAACTGTTGTAAGCATAGCCGCGTACGGTTTGATCGCCGCCGGTGCTGAACAGCAGGTCTCCCGGTACCGTATCGCGGTTGGCGCCGAATACCTGGCCGACCTGGCCGCGCAGCACGGCTTGAAAACCATCATGGTTGCGCGACAGCCAGGTGGCGCGACCGACCACACGGGCAAGACTTTTCTTGTTGATGAATCCTGCCGGGCCTGCGCCCAGTTCTATCGATGCAACATAGCCGCCACGTCGCGGCGCGATCAGATTGTCGATGCGACGCCGGGTGTAGGTAAAGGAGCCGATCAGCGCTTCGCGATTGGCGGCATATACATCGCCTATGCGCTGCTGATCCGCAAGGAAGGAAAGTGCCCAGATTTTTTCATTGTTCTTGTCCGGACTGGTCAGGCGGGCAGCAGTCCGAATTTTGTTATTTACTTCCCCCGAATTGTCCGTGTATTCATAATGCGCGCCCAGACTTGGATGCCAGCCATTGCTGATTGCAGGCAGGTAGATATCCGAACCCAGCAGGCGCGCATCCCGGTCGATCCGCATTTGCGATTCCAGGCGCCAATCGCGGCCGAGAAAATTCCGGTTCAGCCATTTGATCTGGCCTCTGGCACCGGAGTCTGTAGAGAACCCCAGGCCCAGCGACAGGCGCTTGCGTTCGTTTTCATTCAGGTCCAGGCGGATCGGCACATTATTCGGTTGTGCAGGATCGATATCGACAGTCGCAAAGGCAGAGCGGAAATAGCCGGTATCCTGCACACGTGCCTGCAGCTCGTTCAGTTTTTCCTGCGAATACGGTTCGCCCGGCTGGATAGGATTCAGTTCATCCACCATGCTGCGCGCATAGCGCTGCAAGCCTTCAATCTGCAATGTGCCAAAGGTAAAGGCGGGGCCGGAATCGACTTCCAGCGTCAACACAGCGCTATTGATATCGGGATCTATGCGCGCCTGACTTTGCGTGATGGCGGCGGCTGGATAATTCCTGACCAGCAGCGCTTTCAATAGCGTGCTTTTGGCTTCGTCCCATTCCTTTTGCCGAAACACGCCGCCGACAGGCAGGCTCCATTGCCGGCGCAGGCGTTCTGTTCGTTGCGGATTCTTTTGCATGACATCGCCGCTGAAAACAATGTCTACCGAGCTGATCGTAGTCGATGTGCCCGGCATGATGTTGAAACGTACTTGCCACGGTGCTGTCTGTTGATCAAATTCCTGGCTAATGACGGGAGAGAAATAACCTTCGGTGGCCAGCAGCGAGCGTATCTGTTCCGGTGCAATATCGACCAGGCGCTGCACTTCCTCCGCGGTCATGTCATCGGCGGACAGGCGGCGGGTGATTTCCAGATTGTCGGTCAGCAAGGAAGTAAGACTTCCTGCACCGTTGATGGCAACCGCATACTGGGGAGCAGCCTGCACCTGCAGTGGCAGGAAAAATGCAAACAGAAGAGCGCGCAATGCTGATTGCCAGACCGGACTTGGGTGGAAAGTGAATCGTCTCAGCACAATCATGTAGGCAAGTTCGGAAATAAGCGGCGAAAGCGGCGAAATCGCCATGGCAAGACAGTCATGTTATTTCGGACAGACAGCAAGGCATGACAAGCCGTTTGTCCGAAGATGCAAGAATATCAGCATTTACCTGAGATGATGGGTGAGACCTTTAACGGAAGATGCCAAAACGGCAGAATTCGCAGTGTGGATCAGGCTTGCCGGTTGCCGGCAATATCCCTATAGTGGGCGCACAGCAGAATCATGGAAGCAGCAGATGAGTAAATTGCAAGGAAACAAAAAAGAAAAAGAAACGACACAGGCGCATGAAATACGGTCCGGTCAATCGATCGAGCTGCTGAAGGAATTGCACATCCTGACGCGTGACGGCAAGCTGAATCAGGATAGCCGGCGCAAACTCAAACAGGTGTATCACCTGTACCAGTTCATCGAACCCTTGTTGCAGGAAATCCAGAACGATCATCCTGACATCACGCTGGCCGATCATGGCGCCGGCAAATCCTATCTGGGATTTATCCTGTACGACCTGTTCTTCAAGGAGCGCAAGGACAACTCGCGCATTTATGGCATAGAAACGCGCGACGAACTGGTGCAGAAGTCAGAGGCGCTGGCAAAGAAGCTGGACTTCCCTGGCATGTCTTTCCTGAATCTGTCGGTTGCCGAATCGATCGCTTCGGATAGATTGCCGGAAAGAATCGATGTCGTCACTGCACTGCATGCATGCAATACCGCCACCGACGATGCGATTCATTTTGCCTTGCAGAAGCAGGCAAAATTCATTGTGCTGGTGCCGTGCTGTCAAGCCGAAGTTGCGTCAGTGTTGAAGAAAAACAAGGGCAAGACGCTGGCGAAGAATGCATTGACGGAGATCTGGCGCCACCCGCTGCACACGCGCGAGTTCGGCAGTCAGGTCACGAATGTATTACGCTGCCTGCAACTGGAAGCGCATGGTTATCAAGTCAATGTCACCGAGCTGGTCGGTTGGGAACATTCGATGAAAAACGAATTGATCATCGCCAGTTACAAGAACCTGCCGCGCAATCGTCCTGGCGAAAGATTGCAGGAAGTTCTGCAGACACTGGGACTGGAAGAAATGGCATCACGGTTTTTTACCGAAGCGAAAGCATCGTAGCCATAGCCACTCGTGCACTATCAAATGCCGCAAGTAATCAGAAAAATTATCTGCGTTGCGTCATGTGACGCAGATAAGCCAGCAAATCATCCATCTGCGACTCGCTCAATACCTGCTCTGAAAATTCCGGCATCGTCATTTGCGCCCAGCTGCGCACTGCAGACGGGGCACGGATATAGCGCCGCAAGAAACCTTCCTGAAAATACTCGGTGGGGTTGAAAGGCAGATTCAAATCCGGCCCTACTTTTGCATCGCCGCCGCCGTTGATCTGATGGCAGGCCGCGCACTGCATTATGTAAATGTGCATACCGCGATATTCGGCACTGTCGGGCGCGATGGAGGCCGCAGGCAGAATCTGCGGATAGCGATTTTGCAACAGCGTCACCTCGCTGATGGCGGTAATCTGATACGGCCATAGTTCAGGCGTGATGCCGCTTTTTTCCGGTGCCAGCCAGACCAGATAAAACGGCCCGGCGCTACGTCCGCCAGCCTTCAATGCAGGCCATGGCGCATGGGGAGCTTCGATTGCCAGCCACGGTTGTGCACCGCCAGACAGCAATGCGGTCGGGATATTGGCGACGAAGCCATCTTCCGTCTTGAACTGCAGCACATCCACGCTGCGCACATCGCGCAGGATGGACAGCAAAGGCAAAGCGCGGTATTTCATTGGCTGCTTGTAGGCGGAATCGGCTGGAACTTCTATCGTGCGCACATCCGGGTGCCTGAGCAGATCGGCACGCGCCAAACGTTGCTGTTGTTTGCTGAACGACAGTTCCAGCACCGGTTCTGCTGCATTGCTGCCGGTACAGAGGAGCCATGCGGACATGCATAGCAGGAATATGCGGAGAGTGCGAGAGCAGAAGATTTTCATAGGGCGTGCAGGGTATGCAGATGCGATCGTTGCAGTATAGCCAAACTTCCAGTCAGATTTGTTTTGCGCGCCAGCTGGAAGATGACATCTGCTGTTGCGAAAGCTCTTTATACTGACGTCATGATTTGGTTTCTTTATTTGCTCGAATGCCGCGACGGCAGTATCTATACCGGTATTGCGGTCGATGTGGCAGCACGCTATGCCGCGCATGAAAAAGGCAAAGGCGCACGTTACACACGCTCGCATCCGCCGCGCCGCCTGCTGGCGATCGTTGCATATACGGATCGCTCGACTGCATCCAAAGCCGAATATGCGATGAAGCGCTTGAGTGCAACGGAAAAACGTGCTTTCTGCCTGCAGCGCAATGTCTTGTGGACTTTGCACATGACTGGTGCCGGGCTTGATTCTGCAAGCCGGGGCCATCCCTCTGAAAGAATCCGTAAATGAGCAAACAATTTTCCAGTGCCTGCGAGCGCAACCAGCAAGCAATACTCGAAGTATTAAAGAGCGAGTTTGCTACTTGTACGCGTGTACTTGAAATCGGCAGCGGCACCGGTCAGCACGCGGTGTTCTTTGGCGCACAATTGCGGCAACTGACGTGGCAAACCAGCGATCTGGCGCAGAATCATCCGAGCATTCATGCATGGATACAGGAAGCCGGGCTGCCGAATGTGTTGCCGCCACTCGTGCTGGATATGGCGCATGCAGCATGGCCGGGAGAATGTTTTGATGCCGTCTTTACGGCGAATACCTGTCATATCATGGCGTGGCCGCAGGTCGAGGCCCTGTTCGCCGGCGCCGCGCATATTTTACCGTCGTGCGGGAAGCTGTGCATCTATGGCCCTTTCAATTACGCAGGAAAATTTACCAGCCACGGTAATGCGCAGTTCGATGTCTCTTTGCGTGCGCAAGCGCCGCATATGGGCATACGCGATATGGAAGCGATGCAGTCGCTGGCGCATGCGCAGGGATTCTTCTTGCAAACAGATCATGCGATGCCTGCCAATAATCGTTTGTTGGTGTGGCAGCGCAGCTGATGCATTTTATTTGGCTGCAGGCAGCGAGGTATCGGTTTTGCAGCCCTTGTAACTGACGCCATTCATTTCAAACATGGCCGTGTCACCCTTGTTCCAGAATATCGTGTTGCCATCGGCGTAACGCGCACCGGAACCCGAAATAACTTGTGGCAGCGTCAGCGTGCGGCCGGCCAGCAATATCTGCACTTTTTCTTTCTCAAACTTTGCAATGAATTCTATTTCATCGCATTTGAATGCAACGCTTTTGTTGACAGGCGGGGGCGTAACCGTATTTGCATTGACGACGCGTTCCACCATGATGATGAGGGGTTTATCCGCTTCATTGAACAAAACCGGGTGGGCTTCGGTCGAAGTCCACAGCAACTCGTCCTGGCTATCCAGTATTGATGCACGTACTGCATAGCGATGGCTTCTGTCTATGGCCGAAGGGATGTAGCGCAGATTGAACGAAGCCGGAACCTGAATGCCGGGGCGCAAGTTCTGCTGGGCAATGAATGCGCCGCTTTTGTCCGTACGACTGACGTCTTCCAGACTCACGACTATTCTGGCATCCGGTGGCAGCGCGATGCGTTCGCGGTACATGACGCTGCCCGTCACATTGCCGGAGAGGGCCGGAAGATTATCGGACCTGAGTTTTGTTGCGCAGCCGGTGGCCAGCAGGCATGCGCCCAGCAAGGCGATCAGCGAATAATTTCTTGTCATCTGGCAGTCCTGAAAAATATTGAGTGAATGGATAGACCGTTCAGTTTAACGCGTAAGCACGCGGGTTTTGCCGGCTTCCTGTTTTCTTCCGTCCGTAGGCTTTATCATCGTATATCTACAGGTAGATCATGAAGCAGGCTGGTGCATTTCGATTCTTTCAGTAAACAATTCAAGTTACTTTCAAATTTATATTCAATGCATACAGTACGGTTTTCCAAAACAGTTTTTCTCCGGTTTTCCCTTGTGACATTCATCATTGTTTTTGGTGCTACGGTACAGGCTCAGGGGCTGGACGCTGAGAGCTGTTCGTCCAAACCGGGTGTCAGGGCGCTGAAGAATTATCCGGACGTATTCAATTTCTATTACGAAAACGATATGTTCACGGGGACCGACCATAATTACACCAGCGGTGCGAAGTTTTCCTGGATATCCGCCAATCTGGAAGATTACATCAACGATCCCTGTCTACCTAAATGGGTGCGGCATCTGAATCAGGTTTCGCAAAAGGTGCAACCGGGTGCTTTCGATTCACGCAATATGGTTGTCAGTCTGGGGCAGGCGATGTATACGCCGACCGACAAAATGCGTAACGACCTGATTACCGACGACCGTCCTTACGCCGGTTGGCTGTATCTCGGTCTGGCTTACAACGCGCGCGATGACAAGCACATGGATACGGTGGAGATCGATATCGGCATGGTCGGACCAGCCTCGCTGGCACGGGAGTCGCAGAATTTCATACATGAATTGCGCGGCATAGACCGTTTTAACGGTTGGGGCAATCAGCTCAATAATGAGTTGGGTATCCAGTTTGTGAGGGAAAGAAAAAAACGGATCCTGCAGATATCCAGTGCTGGCGGGCCGAAGATCGACGCTATCACGCATTATGGGTTTAGTCTGGGCAACGTGAAGACGTATGCAAATGCAGGCGTGGAATTCCGCATCGGTAGCTATCTGCCTAACGATTTCGGCACTTCACCGATCAGGCCCGCGAGCGATAGCAATGCGCCCTTGCCGGTGAATGTATCGCGTCGCATGGCCGATGGCGGTGTGCATGCCTTTGTTTCCGTGGATGGGCGCGCAGTGGCACGCGATATTTTCCTCGACGGGAATACGTTTTCCGACAGCCACAGCGTATCCAAGCGTTACTTCATCGGCGATGTGGCGGCGGGTGTGGCCTGGCAATGGGTAGGCGGCAAGATCACTTATGCCCACTATTTGCGCAGCAAGGAATTCCGCGGACAAAAAGACGCGCAGAGCTACGGTTCGATCACACTGAGTCTGGAATACTGACGCGCAGTTTTTTCATTTTTCTGCGCGTCGTGAGGAGGGAGTGACGGATCAGACACCTGCCGGCAGGCCGTCAAAGAATTCAACCGCGCCGGTTTCGAGTGAATATTCGGCGCCTACGATCAGCAGGCCTTCATTTTGAATCAGATTTTCCAGCAGTTCCGAACCATGACGCAAGTGATTGACCGAAGCACGTATATTGGCACGCACTGATTGATGCACCAGCGCTTCATGATCGTGCTTCAATTCAGTTTCGAGCAGCGCGGCGACCGAAGGGCGAATGCGATCGACGATGGACTTCAAATTGCGCGATTGATTTTCACTCGGTCGTTTCAACTCTTCCAGTGTGGCCAGAATGGCGCCGCAGTGCGAATGTCCGAGTACCACCACCAGCTTTGTCTTGTAACGTTCGGCAGCAAATTCGACACTGCCGACTTGCGAAGGCGCGACGATATTGCCTGCCACACGGATCACGAATAAATCGCCCAAACCTTGATCGAACACCATTTCAGCCGGCACCCGTGAATCGGAACAGCCGAGAATGATGGCGAACGGTTCCTGGCCGTCTGCTACTTCCTTGCGACGTGCGCCGCCGGAGCAATTCTCATCGTTGCGTATATCGGTCACGAAGCGATAATTGCCTTCGCGTAAACGTTCCAGTGCTTCTTTTGCTGTATGCATATTGCTTCTTCCTGGTATTTTTATTCTTTCGTCATTGCCTGCTGCATCGGACGGCTGACACAAACAGCTGAACGTGCATTACTGTAAAGCATTCGATCATGGTTTGCGCCGAAAAATTTTCAGGGCCAGATGGGGAATGCATGATTGAAATGTCCGTCAGGACAAGGTCGTGCATGCGTATGCAAAGGAATAGGTAGCAGGGGAATACTGTTAAAAAACAGAAATTACTGGCGGGATGAGCGAAGTTGCGACATGCCCGATGCGGCAGGTGAATACATCTGCCACTGGTGTGTGGTGCTTGATCAGAAATCGAATAATTCACCGATCAGGTCTTTTTTGCTTTTCTGGCCATAGCCCTCCTTGCTGTAACCGAGCAATTTTTCCTGCCGGACATTCTTGCTTCCGCTGCGAGCATGCATTGTGGCTGCTGTCGTCGTTACTGCATTGGCGGAACGCTCTATCAATTTTTCGAGTTCACCTCTATCCAGCCATACACCACGACATTGCGGACAGTAGTCGATTTCAATCGCGTGCCGATCCGACATAATCAAATGCATGTCGCTGCAAATTGGACATTTCATCGTTGCACCTTTAGTAATTAATACACGACCCCGACCGGGATGGAAAATCCAAACAACAGGGAAACAATCAAGGGACGCTGTCGAGAAGGTCGGACAATTGCCACGCGCGGAGAAGACGACAGGCCAGTCGTTTCCGGAAACGACTGGCGCGGTGCGGTTTTTCACGTCTGCTTGAGTGCTTTCGCATATGCGGCAGGGTAACTTTACGGATGCTTTTTTATATTGAAAAGTCGAATATAATCAATTTATTGTTCGTAAAAACCGAGTATATAGAGGCATCATGAGTACAATGAATTATAAACATCTGCATTACTTCTGGGTGGTGGCCAAAGCAGGCGGTATCGGGCGTGCGAGTGAACGCCTGCACCTGACGCCTCAAACCATCAGCGGCCAGATTGCGCTGTTTGAAGATGTGCTCGGTTACAAATTATTCAATCGTGTCGGACGGCGGCTTGAACTCAACGATGCGGGACGCGTGGTGCTCGGTTATGCGGATGAGATATTTACGCTGGGCGAAGAATTGCAGGAAGTGCTGCGCTTCCGGCCGGGCGGATGGCCTTTGCAGTTCAGGGTCGGCGTTGCCGATGCTGTACCGAAGGCAATCGCCTACCTGTTGCTGGAACCGGCGATGGAGTTGCCGGAATCCCTGCGCATCGTGTGCCGCGAGGGCAAGCTGACCAATCTGCTGGCCGATCTGGCGGTGCACAGACTGGACATCGTGATCGCCGATAGTCCGATGCCGGCGAATATCGACGTGCGCGGTTATAACCATTTACTGGGCGAATGTGGCGTGACTTTCTTTGCCACGGATGAGCTGGCGAAAGAACACGAGAAGGGTTTTCCGAAAAGTCTGGATGGCGCCCCCTTCCTGATGCCGGGTGAAGATGCGGCAGTCCGGCCGCGCCTGATACGCTGGTTTGAAAAAGAAAAAGTACGCCCGCGCATCATAGGCGAATTTGACGATGGTGCTTTGCTGCAGGCATTCGGTGCCGCCGGCAAAGGTATTTTCGCTGCGCCATCTGCGGTTGCCGAGCAAATCAAGAAGCAATATGGCGTGACCGAAATTGGCCGCACGACTTTGGTGACCGAGCAGTTCTATGCAATTTCGGTGGAACGGCAATTGACGCATCCAGCAGTTGTTGCGATCAGTTCAGCTGCGCGCGAAAGCCTGATTCGATAAACATGTCGAATGAAGTGACTGAAATCAAAAGAGGACGGTTCTTTCGTTCTCTTTTGATTTCAAGAATGGGTAATGTCGTTCCATCAGTTCGGCCAGCCAATCCATGAAAATTCGCACGCGTTGCGGCAGGTGACGGCGGTGTGAATACAGTAACGATACTGTCATCGGTGCCGGCAGATATTGCGGCAGGATACTGACCAGTCGGCCATGTTCAAGGTGGTCGCGCAAGCCGGACAGCGGCGACTGCACGATTCCCAAGCCGCCCAGACAAGCTGCTTCGTAGGCTTCGATATTATTCACGGTCACCGCGCCTGACATCGCTACCGCGATGGTCTTGCCATCAAGGACATATTCGAAACCCGATGAGCGCATGCCGAGCACGGGTGTGTAATGTATCAATTGATGCGATGCCAGATCTTCCAGCGATTGCGGTACACCGTATTGCTTCAGGTAAGCAGGGCTTGCACAATTGGCCATCTGAAACGTGCCCAGTTTGCGAGCGATCAACGATGGGTCGACGGTATCGCCGACGCGCAAAACGCAATCGAATCCTTCCCTTACAACATCGACACGGCGATCAGCGCTGCTGATCTCGATTTGCACATGCGGGTACTGCGCGACAAATTCTGCCAGATGTGGCATGACGATTTTGTGTGCCACTGCCGTCGGCATATCGACACGCAAACGGCCGCTCAATGCCGCGCCGTCACGACGAAACATGCCTTCCAGTTCATCCATATCGGATAACAGATCCTTGCAACGCTCGAACAGCGCAATCCCGTCATGCGTAGGCTGAACCTTGCGCGTCGTGCGATGCAAAAGCCTGGCGCCCACCAATTCTTCCAGCGCACGCACATGCTCGGACACACTGGCTTTTTGCAAGCCCAGACTGGCAGCGGCCTGGGTAAAACTTCCGACTTCGGTCACGCGTACAAAGCTTCTTAAAAGGTCGAATTTATTGGTTGCCATGATGGTCTATTGGCTTGTTTAAATCGAACAGTATATTTATTTTTCGGCTCTTTATCTGTTCATGATCGAACAATATACTGAGTTCATCATTAACGAACAGAGGAACAGACATGAAACAGAAAATCGCCATCATCACCGGTGCAAGCCGCGGCCTGGGTAAAAACACGGCACAGCACCTGGCCGCGCAAGGTATTGCCGTCATAGGCACGTATCACAGTAATACAGTCGAAGCGGATGCCCTGATACAGGAAATAGAAAGCAAGGACGGACGCGCGGCGATGCTGCAGCTTGATGTCGGGAACAGTGCGTCCTTTGATGCATTTGTTGGCAAACTCAAGGATGTGCTGCATGCGAAATTTAATGTGGAGAAGGTCGATTATCTGATCAATAACGCAGGCATAGGCATTACTGCCGGCGTTGCCGAGACGACAGAAGAACAGTTCGATCAACTGGTGAATATTCATTTGAAAGGTGCATTTTTCCTGACGCAAAAAATGCTGCCATTGATCGCTGATGGTGGACGCATAGTCAACATTTCAAGTGGGCTGACGCGCTTCAGCTTCCCTGGCTATGCTGCTTACGCAATGATGAAAGGAGGCGTCGAAGTGATGACGCGCTACATGGCGAAAGAACTGGGCGCACGCGGCATTGCCGTCAATACGTTGGCGCCGGGCGCGATAGAAACGGATTTCGGTGGCGGTGCGGTACGCGATAACGCTCAGATCAACGAACACATCGCATCTACTACAGCACTGGGACGTGTCGGCATGCCGGACGATATTGGCGGTGCGATTACAGCCTTGTTGTCAGACGGTAGTCGTTGGGTCAATGCACAGCGCATAGAAGTATCTGGCGGGATGATGATCTAAGACAGCTCTTCGGCTGCTGCTGTGGCAGCCGAAATAAAATTTCATTTTGAAACTGGCGATTCAGGCGTATGCAGTTTGGCATGAGCCTGTCTTTCCAGTATGTGTTCGGGCTGAACCGATGCTGACTGCATATGCCGGGATTTTGCCTAATACCGGCCGGCGATCCCATAGTTTCAACGGCCATGGAATCGTGAGTGCCTGCTGGTTCTGCGCGCCAATTAATGGCACAAACACAAACACAAACACATCGCACTGGCGAGCGCCAGCATCATGCCGGCCGGACTACCGCCTGCAATACAGCAACGCGTATGAGGCTCGTTCGGCATGCATTTCCTTTTTGGAAATGAACGCGACTAATGCAAGCATTTCAGGATGCTGTTTCCTGCCCGTGCTTATGAATGATTATGCTGATTGTTTTCAATGAAAGTAAAGCGGAAGAGCGGGAGTGTGCGGCGGAATATTGAGTGGATCAGCCTTGCTTATGGATGGAATGATGCAGGATATCCATGAATGGCAAAGCTGATCCGGTTTTCAGTACAAGCAAATGAGCTTACTGGAATGAACCTGTCTTGGTGGTGCTGAAGGGAACGACGGTGATATGGGCCGGTTCGCTTGAATCTTCCGTTTCGACCTCTGTATCGTCCTGGTTTTCCTGCTCTTCGGCAGCCTGCAGAGTATGGACATCCGGAATGCGTCTGACGTGGGTCAGGAAGGTCGGGTTATTGATTTCATCGTGATTGTTGTACATGTCGATTCCTTATCGAGTGCAGCTTGCGAGCTTCGGCAAGAGCAGGGGGGTTGTTATCGCATGTCGCGGTTTTGCACTTGGGCAAAATCGATGCGCGACCCGAGTGGCGAGAATAAATGAGCCAGTATCGATTGGCGATCAGAGATTACCCCAAAATTTGGTAGGAATGCTCTGACGCAGGTGCTGCATAAATGCAGCGAAGGCGTAATGAAAATGCAAGGAAAATGCAAATTCGCTGCCGAGTATAGCGTATAGCAGTATTCACTGCGGGTGGAACGGAGGCGTGTATGCCTGGCGAATGATGTCGGATTCTGTGATGCAAACCGAACAAAAATGCTGCACCGGGTTTCAGTGCAGCACGATGATAGTGGATTTTTGAGCCGGAAGGAAATTAATCCGGATTTATTTCAGTGTTGCGCTTGCTTGCCTAATTTGCATTATCGTCTTTGGCTTCTGCCTCGCGCCTTTCCTGCCGCCATTCCATTGCCGTTTTCAGGAGCAGCGTCAGCAGGGCCATACAGGCGAGCAGGGCGGCAGCGGTAAAGGCGGCTGCCGTCTTGTAATCGTTATTGAGCTGCTCCACCAGCAAAGGCAGCGTCAGGGTTTGATTCATGATCGTGCCGGAGACCACCGCGACGGCGCCGAATTCGCCGACTGCCCGTGCATTGGTAATGACGGCGCCGTACAGCAAAGCCCATTTAATGTTGGGCAGGGTCACGTGGCGGAAAATCTGCCAGCCGGTAGCGCCCAGCGACAAGGCTGCGATTTCTTCCTCTGTGCCCTGTTTTTGCATCAGCGGCATCAGGATGCGGGCGATATACGGCGCCGTCACGAAGACGGTCACCATGATGATGCCCGGCCATGCAAACATCAGTTGCACATCTTTTGCATACAGCCATTGGCCGATCACGCCTTCCAGTCCATAGACCACCAGATAGCAGAAGCCGGCGACCACAGGCGACGTCGCATAGGGAATCTCGACTAGCGTAATCAACAGGCGACGGCCGAAGAAATCGTAATGCGTGACGCACCATGCGAGCAGGATGCCGAACACCAGATTGATAGGCACCGTCATGACGGCGGTCAGCAAGGTCAGGCCGAGTGCGTGCTGCAGGTAATCTTCACCGAGATTTTGTCGTAGCAGTTCCAGGCCGCCGCTGAATGCCTGCGTGAAAATCAGGATCAGCGGCACGACCAAGAGCAGTAGCGTCAATACGAGGCCGAGGCCTATCAGGATCCACTGATGTGTTTGAGCAGGGCGTTTGATGGTGGATGCCATGTTTATTTTCCTCCTGCTGTTTTGAACAGCCGTCCCTGCACAATCTGCAGCAGGAACAGCAATAGCAGTGAAGCTAGCAAGACCACGGAGGCGATGGCCGCCGCCGCCGGGTAGTTGTATTCCTGCAGGCGGACGAACAGCATCAGCGATGTGACTTCAGTCTTGAAGGGGATGTTCCCCGCGATCATGATGACGGCGCCGAACTCGCCCAGGCTACGGATGAAGGCTTGCGAGGAACCGGTAATCAGGGCGGGAATCAAGGTCGGTAAAATCACGCGCCAGAAAATTTGCCACTTGTTTGCCCCCAGCATCAGGGCGGCTTCTTCCAGTTCGGTTTCCATGTCTTCCAGCACCGGCTGTACTGAACGCACAATGAAGGGCAGGCTTGTAAAGATCATCGCCACGACTATGCCGGGGAATGCGTAAGAGATTTTGATGCCAAGAATTCCAAACCACTGACCAAACCAGCCGGTAGGCATGAACAAGACAGATAGCGTCACGCCAGCGACCGAAGTTGGCAGCGCAAACGGCAGGTCGACCAGTGAATCGATCAGGCGGCGGCCGGGAAAATCGTAGCGTGTAATGATCCACGCCAGCAGGAATCCGATGAAGCTCACGATCACGGTAGCGTAAAACGCACCCATCAGCGTGACTTTGTAACTCTGCAGCACGCGCGCATCGGTAATCGCAAACCAGTATTGATCCCAGCTCATGCCGCTGACGTAGACCAGTAGCGCAGAAATCGGTAGCAGGATCACCAGACTGATATACAGCACCGAAAAGCCGAAGCTTAACGAGAAGCCCGGCAGGATCGGTGTGTTGCGGAAGAAGCGGAGAGACAAGTTCACAATAGGGTGCTCGGCGGCAGTGAAACGTTACGATAAAACGCGATTCAGAAAACAAAACGACCATCCAGGTGACGGATGGTCGTGTGGAAGGTGGCATTGTAAACCACCGTCATCCCATATGACAAAGAACAACGCTGATGCAGCAGGATTGCTGATGCATCAGTTGCCTGGCTCAGTTCCGTTGACTGAGTAATTGATCCAGCGTCGCGCCGCCGGCGAAATGTGCTGCCTGAATCTGATCCCATGTGCCGAGCACTTTGGTTGGATTGATCAAACGTACTTTTGCGTAACGATCAGCCACCACTTTCGCGACATCCGGATGGTGCACACGATAGTGGAAAGTGGTCAGCAGCAACTGAATTTCACGCGTGTATTCGTAGTTCAGGTAAGCGGTGGCAACCTTGCGCGTGCCTTTTTCATCGACCACTTTATCAACCACGGCAACCGGAAATTCAGCCAGCACGGAAACTGGCGGAACGACGATTTCGTATGCGCCGGATTTGAACTCGTCGCTGTTGGCGATGTTGATCACTTCCGATTCAAACGTCAGTAAGGCATCCCCCTGATTGTTTTGTGCAAATGCCACGGTGGCGCCACGGCCGCCGGTAGGGAAATTCACGACATTGTGCAGCAGCTTGCCGACAAATTGCCTGGTTTTGGCCTGATCGCCCTTGAATTTTTCATTCGCGTACAGCCATGCGCCGAGATAGGTATAACGTGCATTGCCCGATGTTTTTGGATTCGGGAATACTACTTTCACGTCGTCGCGTACCAGGTCGTCCCAGTTCTTGATGTTCTTTGGATTACCTTTGCGTACCAGGAAAGCGATGGTGCTGTAGTAAGGCGAAGCATTGTTAGGGAATGCTTTTTGCCAGTCTTTGTTCACCAGGCCGCGTTTGGCGAGGATATCGATATCGGTCACTTGATTGAAAGTGACAGTATCTACTTTTTTACCTTGCAGAATGTCTTGCGCCTGACGCGAAGTACCGGCGAACGATTGATCGATCTTCAAATCCTGACCGGTTTGCGCTTTCCAGTGGGCCTGGAATTTCGGATTGATGGCGGCAAAGACTTCACGTGCAACGTCATACGATGCATTCAGTATCGGTTTGTCCTGCGCCTGAGCGGCACCTGTCAACAGGGTGGCCGCAGCGGCTGTGAGTAAAACAATTTTCTTCAACATAAGCTACTCCATGTTTACGTAAAAATTCGTGGCGGGGAAATGTTCGCTTTTGCGGCATACTGCGTGCCGGCAACGATGTGAATCCGGTCAACTTCCCGAGTGGAAAGAAATATATCAAACATCCTTATTCGTTCCAACGATAGTTTTATCATGTGACCATGCGGAAAATGCATAAGGATTGAATGCAAAGGGATTGCAGCCGTTTATTCAGCGTAGCCAGTGAACACTACTGGTCTCAATCCAGGCTGAAAACAAAAACGCCCCGAATAATCGAGGCGTTTTTTGTCGCTAAGATGCGGGCAGATCGTTTGTTTTTCATGCTGTGCAAGCGTGTTGCCTGCATGCAGCGTGCATCGATTTAGCCGAGGTTTTTCGCAACGAAATCCCAGTTCACCAGTGCCCAGAATGATTCAACATACTTGGGACGCGCATTGCGGTAGTCGATGTAGTAAGCGTGTTCCCATACGTCGCAGGTCAACAATGGCTTGTCAGCGCCGGTCAATGGGCAGCCTGCGTTCGAGGTGTTAGCCAGATCGAGCGAGCCGTCCGCTTTTTTCACCAGCCATGTCCAGCCGGAGCCGAAGTTGGTGACGCAGGACTTGGTGAATTCTTCCTTGAACTTGTCGAAGGAACCCCATTTTGCATTGATGGCATCAGCAACTGCACCAGTTGGAGCGCCGCCACCTGCCGGTTTCAAACCGTTCCAGTAGAAGGTGTGGTTCCAGACTTGGGCTGCATTGTTGAATACGCCGCCTGAAGATTTTTTGATGATTTCTTCGAGCGATGCGTTTTCGAATTCAGTACCTTTGATCAGGTTGTTCAAATTCGTCACATAGGTCTGATGATGCTTGCCATAGTGGAATTCAAGAGTCTCTTTGGAGATATGTGGAGCAAGTGCATCCAACGCATAGGGCAGTGCCGGCAGGGTATGTTCCATGGTCGTCCTTCTTTATGGGGGTTGAAATGAAGATGTTCTTTTTGAAAGGCATTCATTGTAAAGGGGTTATGCCTTGCTTGCACACGACGCAAGTCAATTTCCAGCAAGGTGAAAAATACAGATAAAAAAACAGTGAAAAATGTAGCGCCGTGTTTTTCTGCAGCACGGTAAAAAGCCAATGAACATCAGGCTTTGCGCGACTTGCAGTAGTTTATCGCCAACTGATAGAATGCGAATTGTTCTTATTTGTATTTAAAAATACTATCTAAAAGGAAGCCCATGCCGGCCGCTGACTCTGTTCAACAGCAACAAGTTCATCTGCTTTATGCCGAGCATCATGGCTGGTTGCATGCGTGGTTGCGCAAGCGTTTAGGTAATTCCTTTGATGCTGCCGATCTGGCGCACGATACTTTTTTGCGTGTGCTGACCAAGGATGTGCCGCTTGTCATGCGCGAACCGCGTGCCTTGTTGACGACGATAGCGCAGGGCATGGTTGCCAACCTGTATCGTCGTCAAAAAATCGAACGGGCATATCTCGATGCGCTGACCATGCTGCCGGAAGCGCATGCAATCTCGCCGGAAGCGCGCGCCATCATGCTGGAAACCCTGGTCGAGATCGATAGCCTGCTGGATGGTTTGTCGCCCTTGGTGCGCAAGGCGTTTTTGCTGTCGCAATTGGATGGCTTGGCGCAGGCGGAGATTGCCGAGCGTTTGAGTATTTCGATTCCTACCGTCAAACGTTATATCGCCAAGGCAGTGGCGCAATGCTGTTTCGCGGAGACGAGCTGATGTCCGCACAGATGCCTGCACAAGCCGTACCCACGATTCCGCATGAAGTACGCAAGCGTGCTGCCGAGTGGCTGGTAGAACTGCAGGCCGATACCGTCAGTGAGGATACGCGCAGGCAGTGGCAGCGTTGGCGCGATGCGCATCCCGATCATTTGCGCGCCTGGCAGCGGATAGAAACATTCGGCGAAAAATTGCACACGCTGTCTTCGCCGCTGGCGCATGCAGCGCTGGCCGCACCTGATTCACGTGGTCGCCGTCAGGCAATCAAGACGCTGGCGATCATGCTGTTCGCCGGCGGTGCAACCTGGCTGGCGGAAGATCAATTGCAGTGGCGGCAGTGGTCTGCGGATCATCGCACTGGTGTCGGCGAGCGCGTAACGATGACCTTGGCTGATGGCACGCTGCTTGAACTCAATGCCGAAACTGCGGTGGACATCCACTTCAGCGATACGCAACGCGTGGTGCGTCTGTTGAGCGGCGATATCATGATTACGACCGCCCGCGATCCTGAACAAGCCAAGCGCGGCACATCGCGTCCGTTTCTGGTGGAAACGCAGCAGGGCCGCATACGCGCATTGGGCACACAGTTTTCAGTGCGCCAAAGGGACGGTCAGCGCGATGGTGTCAGCAAGGTTTCGGTATTTGAAGGAGCAGTTGAAATCCGTCCGAACCTGAAGGGCGATACACGCATCTTGCAAGCCGGCGAGCAAACCAGTTTTACCGGTGACGGTTTCCGTCCATTTGAGATGGCGGATGAGGCTGTGACTGCATGGCGGCAAGGCATGATCGTTGCACAGGATATGCCGCTGCGTGATTTTCTGAAAGAGCTGGGGCGCTATCGTTCCGGCCATATCGCTTGCGATGACAAGATTGCGCAACTTGCCGTTACCGGTACCTATCCCTTGAAAGATACCGACAAGGTGCTCGACATGCTGCAAACCACCTTGCCTTTAGAGGTGCGTTTCGTCACCCGTTACTGGGTCAACTTGCAAGCGGCCAAGCGATAGTGTGCAAGCTTTCCGGCAGGCAGGAAAAATAATTTCAAAAAACTGATCCCTTTTCGTTTCTTGCGGGGCAATGAAGATAAGAAGCCCATCTTCATTCAACTTTCAGGAAAACGAATAATGATTCATCGCCGCAGTAATGCTTGTCGTTCTTCTCAGTTTTTTCCTCGATTTTCTTCCTCGTGCTTGCGTCGTAGCGCCATTGCTGGCGCAGTTGCACATCTGTTACTGGGCGTTGTCGTGCTTGCTCCGGGAGCGATGCCGATAACAGTGCATGCGCAAACGACAGAAGCGGCTAAAGCCTATGATATTCCCGCCGGTTCGCTTACTGCCGCCTTGAATCGCTTCGGCCGTGAGGCAGGTGTGATGCTGTCGTTCACGACAGAGGTGACCAACGGTTTGCACAGCAATGGCATTAGCGGCAACCATACGGCGGCGTCCGGTCTGCGCGCATTGTTGGGCGGAACGGGTCTTGGTGCGGTACGTCAGGCCAACGGCGGTTACACTTTGCAGGTCATGGAACAAGCGACGCTGCCTGATGCCAGACTGCCAGTAGTGCATGTCGTCGGAGCGCAAGAAGATCCTTATGGTGCGGTCCACGGGTATGTTGCCAAGCGGACGGCTACCGGCACCAAGACCGATACGCCTATTCTGGAAATCCCGCAGTCGATTTCGGTTGTCGGCCGGGAGCAAATGGAAGATCAAAAGGCGCAGAACATCCAGGATGCGCTCGGTTATAGCGCTGGCCTGATGACCGGCATTTCCGCAAAAAGTCCGCTCTTCGATGATACGTTGAGCATACGCGGCTTTGAAGCAAATCCGCAGAATGGCAGCTACTACCGTGACGGCATGCGTTACATGGTCAATCTGTATAACGGCAAGCAGGAAGTCTACGGGCTTGAACGCGTCGAAGTATTGAAAGGCCCTTCTTCCATCTTGTATGGCGCTGCTGCACCGGGCGGTATCATCAATACAGTGACCAAACGCCCGACCGCTACGCCGCTACGCGAGATTAATGTCGAATACGGCAGTCATGATCGCAAGCAAGTGTCGGTCGATTTTGGCGGTCCGCTCGATGAGCAGGGCATCTGGTCGTATCGTCTGACGGCGCTGGAACGCAAGAGTGATATCTATATGGATTACGGTCGTGACGACCGTGCCTACATTGCGCCGGCTTTGACATGGAAGCCATCCGCTGCCACTTCGTTGACATTGTTAGCCAGCTATCAGAAATCCAATTCCTTCTATCCGCCGGCAGTACCTCAGGAGGGCAGTCTCTTGCCGAATCCGAACGGTCAGGTTGACCGCAGCCGTTTTCTCGGGGAACCCAATCACAACAAGTTCGAGACCAATACCACAACGCTTGGTTATCTGTTCGAGCATGCATTTTCAGACAGCCTGAAATTGCGGCATTCATTGCGTTACTACGAGTCCGATCTTGATTTGCGCTACGTGTTATTGAGCCGTCTTGATGCCACGCAGCGACGTGCTGCGCGTTCGGCACGCGGCTTCGCCGACGATACGTCCATCCTGACCATGGATACCAACATCGAAAAAAACTGGCATGTAGGTACCGTCAAGCATACGGTATTGGCCGGTGTTGATTATACGGATGCACATTACGATAGCGTACGCACACGTGGTGTCCTGCCTAGTATTGATATCTACAATCCTGTGTATCAAAGTGGTCTGATTTCGACGGCGGTTGACCGCACAATGCAGACTCGCGAAAAGAAACTTGGTCTCTATCTGCAGGATCAGATGAAAATTGCAGACAAGTTAGTGCTGTTGCTGGGTGGCCGTTATGATCACTTCCGCATGGTTAATGACGCATTGCGCCCACCAACAACGCGTATGTTTACCGATGAAACCGACACGGCTTTTACCGGTCGCGCCGGCCTTGTGTATCTGGCCGATAACGGCCTGGCTCCGTATGCCAGTTTCACGCAATCGTTCGAGCCGACGGCAAATAACGACCGATTTGGCGAGCGCTTCAAGCCAAGCGAAGGTAAGCAATTTGAAATCGGTGTCCGTTATCAGCCGCCGGGCACGGATACTCTGCTGACCGCAAGCCTGTTCGATTTGACGCGTACCAACGTACTGACGCCGGATCCGGCCGCACCTACCTTGTTCCAGGTGCAGACTGGGGAAGTGCGTTCGCGCGGTCTGGAGTTGGAGTTAAAGACGTCTGTTGGTAAATACGTCGACCTGATAGGTGCTTATACCTATACCGATGCGGAAGTCACGCGTAGCAACAATCCAGTTGAACTGGGAGAGCGCTTTAACTCGCCGGAGAATGTTGCTTCCTTGTGGATGAACATGAAGCTGGGCTTTATGGATATGCCTAGATGGAGAGTTGGGGCAGGTGCGCGTTATGTCTCCGCACGTCCCAACCGTGCATCGATTCCAGCCAAAGGCGGTCCTGCTTATACCTTGTTGGATGCGCGCTTGGGATATACAGACGGACCTTGGTCTTATGCACTGAATGCTACCAACCTGACAGACCGCATATACGTACCATCCATGTGTTATGCCGGCTTGTGCGATTACGGCGCACCACGCCAAGTGACTGCAACCATGACATATCGCTGGTGATGACGTTATGCGATGGATCCTTGCGCGCCTGCATCGCTGGGCCGGCTTGTTCATTGCGGTGTTCCTGTTTTTTTCGGGGATAACAGGTGCCTTGATTGCCTGGGATCGCGAGCTGGACGGATGGTTGAATCCGCATTTGTTCAAGTCCGGCAGTATTGCGACGCAAACGCCGTTTTCTTCGCTTGAGTTGGCGCGGCAATACGAAGCTACTGACGACAGAGTCAGGATCAAGTATTTGCCGCTAGCCGTCGAGCCTGGAAATTCTTTGCGCTTTACCGTCGTGCCACGACTTGATCCTGCCACTCAAAAACCCTACAAAGTTCCATTTAATCAGGTTTCTATTGATCCTGTAACGGGATCGGTACAAGGGACGCGATACTGGGGTGAGTTGAGTCTGTCGCGTGAAGCGATCATGCCTTTTCTCTACAAGATGCATTACACGATGCATATCCCGGATGGTTGGGGAATCAAGCTCGGTACGTGGTTTATGGGGATCGTATCCATCGTCTGGCTGATCGATTGTTTTGTTGCCTTGCTGATTTCCTTCCCGTATCGCAAGGCATGGCGCAAATCATTTACTTTCCGTTGGAGTGGCGGTGCATACAAGCTGAACTTCGATCTGCATCGTTCCGGTGGCGTCTGGATATGGGGCTTGCTGCTGATCATGGCGCTGACTTCGATCTCGATGAATTTGCCGCAAGTCATGCAATCAGTGGTCAGCCAGTTTTCACCGTTGCAGCCTGGGCAGTATGATCAGCGTGCGCGCAGCAAGACGCCGCGCGATCCTTTGTTGAGTCGTGAAGATATTCTCGAAAAAGCAGTGCTCGAGGCTAAGGATCGTGGCTGGACCTTGCCTGCCGGCGCGGTGCATTACAGCGCACCTTATGGCGTGTACGGTGTCAGTTTTTTTAAATCAGGTGACGATCTGGGTGCGGCCGGGTTGGGGAATGCTTCTTTGTATTACGATGCCGATAATGCCCAGCTTGTCAGTGAAAAAGTGCCGGGCGAGGGAAGTGCCGGAGACATCTTCATGAATGCGCAGTTCCCATTGCATTCGGGACGCATCATCGGCATGCCTGGCCGGATTCTGATATCGATTATTGGCGTACTGGTTGCCGGCTTGAGCATAAGCGGCATCATCATTTTGGCAAGAAAAAGGAGGGCGCGCCAGCGGGAGCGCATCGCTTATTCAGCGTAATGATTTTTCGCTGAATTGACAGTGAGTTGGTAGCGAATTGCCAGCGAATTTCCAGATTTACTCCAAGGTTTGCTGTACGGTAGCGATTCCTACTTGCGCCGTACCCTCAGCCAATCGCACCGTCACGCTTTGTCGTGGCTGCAGTTCTTTCGGTGCACGCACGATCTTCCCTTTTTCATCGGTAATCATTGCGTAACCACGTTCCAGCGTGCGTTGCGGATTGAGCATTTCCAGTTGCGCAGAAAGCGAGACCAGGTTTTGTCGTTGGCCGGCGATATTGTTGTTGATCTGATTGCTCAGGCGACGCGCATGATTAAGGACATTCAGCCGTTGCGATTGCGTATCCGGTAATTGCGTCAGCCAGCGATTACGCAGATGTGCCAGTGCGAACTGAGCCTTGCTGAGCGGAATGCGTGTAGCGTGGCCCAGACGCGCTTGCAGGTTTTGCAGCTTCATCCTTTCATGCGCGATGGTGGCGGATGGACTGATCAGGCGTCGCGATAACCAGTCCAGTGTTTGGGCGGTATCGGATAACTGTCGTTTCACTGTCAGGCGCATATCGTCAGCTTGCGCTTCCAGTCTGGCGAGCCAGTCCGCGCGTGGCGTTGCGGCCAGTTCGGCCGCTGCAGTCGGCGTCGGTGCGCGCAAATCGGCGGCGAAATCAGCGATGGTGAAATCGGTTTCATGGCCGACGCCGACGATGACGGGAATGTCGCAGCCGACGATGGTGCGCGCTACGATTTCATGATTGAAGGACCACAGATCTTCTATACTGCCACCACCGCGACAGACCAGCAGCACATCGCATTCGGCACGTGCAGAAGCGGTGGCAATCGCTTGTGCAATCTTGCTGCTCGAACCTTCGCCTTGCACTGGCGTTGGATACAGAATGACGTTCACATGCGGTGCGCGTCGTTTCAGTGTTGTCAGGATATCGCGCAAGGCGGCCGCTTGCGGGCTGGTGATGATGCCTATGTTGTGTACAAATGATGGAATAGGGCGCTTGCGTGCCGGATCGAACAAACCTTCGGCATTCAGTTTTTCTTTCAGTTGCAAAAATGCTTCGTACAGATTGCCGACGCCGGCGCGCCGTATCGCTTCCACACTCAATTGATAATCGCCGCGCGGCGCGTATAGCGTCACCAGTGCACGCACTTCTACCTTGTCACCCTCGCGTGGCATGAAATCTGCATATTGAGCACGACCGCGAAACATCACTGCACGCACCTGGGCTGCATTGTCTTTCAGCGTGAAATACCAATGTCCGGAAGCGGCACGTGTGAAGTTGGAAATTTCGCCTGCTATCCATGTGAGCGGGAAGCTGCGCTCCAGCATGCGGGAGACCGCCTGGTTCAATGCAGAGACGGTGAGTACGTCTGATGTCGGCGTCTGATTCGGATGTGGATAATCGGTAGGCATGGTTTTTACTTGAATTTGCGCAGCGCTCAGCGCGCCGATCGTGTTTTGTACAGGGTTGCCGCACCTTCGGCAGCCAGCAGGCATACGGCAATCCAGATTGGAATGTAGGTCAGCCATTCATGTGCCTTGATGCTTTCTCCCAGCAGTAATGCGACCAGCACCAGCAGCACGGGTTCCACATAACCGAGCAAGCCGAACAGGCTGAGACTGAGTATCTGGCTGGCGACCATGTAAAAAATCAGTGCACACGCGCTGAGTACGCCGAGCAGTGGAACCAGCAGATAGAGTAACGGATATCCGCCCAAGGCAGTAACGCCGACATTGCCTGCATAGATGAACCATGCACCCACCGGCAACAGCAGCGTCATGTCTAGCCACAAGCCGCCCAGATTATTCGCATTCAGACGGCGGCGCAATACGAAGTACAGCGGGTAGCCAAGGGCAACCACCAGCGTTTCCCATGAAAAGCTGCCGGCTTGAATCAGCTCGTTGGCGACGCCGCATGCGGCACAGAGCGCTGCCATTTTTTGCGGCATGGACAGCCGGTCCTGATAGACGATGCGGCCAGTCAGCAGCATCGTCAATGGGAGCAGGAAATAACCCAGCGAGACATGCAGTGCGCGGCCATGCAGCGGTGCCCACATGAACAGCCATAACTGGATGCCAAGCAGTGCTGAGGTGGCGAGCGCGCCGATCAACAGCAGGGGCTGATGCCGGATTCTTTGCACCAGCGTGCGTATCAGTTGCTGGCGGCCGCAAGTCCAGATGAAGATCGTCAGGAAGGGAAGGGTCAGCAGTGTGCGCCAGCCGAAAATCTCCTCACCGTCCAGCGGGGCCAGCAGTGTCGAATAGAAATACAGAACGGCAAACAGTGTCGAGCTGAGCACTGAAAAAACAATACCTTTGGACACTGAGACTCCATCATCAATAGACCGGATTATTCGCGCGCTCAAGTATAAGGATTTCTTTGCGGTTACGAGCGCGCATTTGCCAGAATTGCTGTCTTGTACAGGAGGAATCAGGAGGAATGGCCGGATTTACGCTGTGCATGGCCGGATTTGTATCATGCCAAGGCTATATCGCGGTACGGCACTGGCTTCACATGTCCAGCGTATTGCATTATGATGAGTGGCTTACTAAAAGCAGGGACAATCTCTCAAGGTGGGGGAAATACGCCGTTGATGAAGAAGCAATATTAGAAGTTGGCCGCCGAATCTCGATTCCGGCCGTTGATGCCAACAGGATTATGCGGCTTCCAGGGATGGAGGCCGTTTTCTTTTTTCGTCCCGATCGATTGGGTATGCGAACCTGGACCTGGTTTCGGGTCTTCGCTTCTTTAATCGGCTGGAGCAATACTCCAGGCATGTAGCTTTGCCGGGCACGACATTAGCAGGAGCTGTGATGGATTACGAAATACCGGAATCGTTGGTCAATGTACTGTTGGGGATGATAGAAGCCGAGTCTCCTCTGGCAAAACGCCTTACCGAACATGGTGTATGTCACGGTAACATGGTCGTGCCCAGCAAGCTTTTTGATGCCGCCGCACTGAACAGCCTGTACGGATTATGCAAGGCGCAGGACGAGCGTGCACTGATGTTCCAGCTGCTGGCACAAGACAATATTCTTGGCGCACCGCAAGCGCGAAAAATCCCCAGCCTCGACAAGCTGGTTCCTGGCTTGGCCGCCTACCTGTCACGCGATGTGATCGACGGCTGGCTTTACAAACGCAACAAGGACGGCGTGCTGCTGCCGTGGCTGGTGCATCGCTTGCGCCATGTGGTGCCGGATCAGGGCGCGCCTTACGTCGTGGTTGATCTGCTGGCCAATACCATGCAGGCCGCGAACAAGGAAACCTCGTCCGATCACAGGATGCGCCGCTCCGGCATGACGAATGCCATCGTCATCAATGCGAACGATATCGTCAATCGCACGATTCCGGAATTACTGAATGATCAGGGTTACTTCAAGGAGTGTGCCGAGTTCAAGCAGGAATACGAGGAACATGCCAAGCGTTTTCTCAAGCATCAGGCGCAGTTCGGTGCGCAGTTCGTGGCGCGCAAGTCTGCGTTTTATAACGACGAAAAATCCCGTTTCCATCAAATGCGTTTTCAGGGCGGCATAGTTGCGAAATGCGTCAACGATGAAGAGATGCTGGATCGTCGTTTTGAAATGAGTGCGGATTGCTCGTTCTGGCGCGAAAACGGTTTCGAAGTCGGTTTTGAAAATATTCCGTTGCACTGCTATATGTATATGTTCCATCTGGAACTGCACCAGAACATTTGGGTACACGTACAAAATCTCGGCGAATATCAGTACAAGCCCGAGTTGCGCGACAAACTGATTCTGCCCGATCATCATCGCGATCTGATCGATATCCTGACGGCCGACATGACGGTGCTGATGGAGGATATCGTCGAGGGTAAATCGGGGGGCACCACCATCCTGTGCAAGGGCGCGCCCGGTTTGGGCAAGACGCTGACCGCTGAAGTTTATTCCGAAGTCGTCGGCAAGCCACTGTATCGCGTGCATTCCGGCCAACTGGGCATCACGGCGGCTTCGGTCGAACACAACCTGTCGCAGATATTGCGTCGCGCCGCACGCTGGGATGCGATCCTGCTGCTGGATGAAGCCGACGTCTACATACGCTGCCGCGATAACGATCTGCAGCACAATGCGATTGTGGCGGAATTCCTGCGTACGCTGGAATACTTCAATGGCTTGCTGTTCATGACCACCAATCGCATTCAGGACGTGGATGACGCCATTCTGTCGCGCTGCATTGCGACCATCCAGTATGAAACGCCATCGAAGGACGATGCCATGCGTTTATGGAAATCCTTGTCTGCGCAATTCGGTATCGAATTGTCGGATCAACTGATCGATGCGCTGAGCAATACCTATGCAAAATCGAGCGGTCGCGACATCAAGGAATTGCTGAAGCTCACTTCCAAGTTCTGCAAGAGCAAAAAAATCCCGTTTTCTGAAGAGACTTTCAGGCAATGCGCGATGTTTCGCGGCATAGCTTAAGCGTGCTGCCATGGCAGGCGGGCATCACGCTCGCCTGCGGATGGAAATCAAGGAAAAATGCGGCAGATGTGCACAGCTTCATTTTTGTGCAGCGTGAAAAAACGCTTTGAAATCAAACGCTTTGCATTCTTCCATGCAGTTGCGCACAATGTTATCCACAGAAAATGTGCACAAGCTGCAATCCATCCGATTCTTTGACTATAAAAAGAATTTCATGGCGGCCTCGATGACGGTTAACATGGAGTAGCGATGTATTCCAGCCGTTTCGGCGCCGCCGGAAACTTGCTCTCGTTGCGCCAAACCGTTACATTCTCCATCCATACTTACTTCACCCAAAGAAGGAGCTTCCCTTGCTCGCCATTATTCATGCAGCAGGCTGGCCGATCTGGCTGCTGCTGATCTCTTCCGTTATTGCCCTGACCCTGATTATTGAACGCAGCCTGTATTTACGTCGGCGCCGCATTCTGCCGCCTAACCTGCTGGAAGAAGTGGTGCGGGTTTATCACAATGGAAAAATTGACGCGAACGTGGTGGCGACGCTGGAAAAGAATTCGCCGTTGGGTCGTGTGCTGGCTGCCGGTTTGCGTAACGTGAATGCGCCACGTGATGTGATGAAGGAGTCGATCGAGGAAGCGGGGCGCGGCACAGCACATGAGCTGGAACGCTTCCTGACCACGCTGGGAACGATTGCCACACTGGCACCATTGATGGGCTTGTTCGGTACCGTGGTCGGCATGATTGAAATTTTCGGCTCGCAAAATGCGACCGGCACCGGTGCCAATCCGGCGCAACTCGCGCACGGGATTTCGATTGCGCTGTACAACACCGGTTTCGGCCTGGCAATTGCAATGCCTGCGCTGGTGTTCTATCGTCATTTCCGCGCCCTGGTCGACAGCTTCCTGGTCGATATGGAACAGCAGGCGGTGAAATTCGTCGATATCGTGCATGACGCGCGCAAATGAGTCCGTCACTCGAGACGCCGTCACTAAGGACAGGAGAAAAGACCCCTCATGAATTTCCGTAAAGGACAAGGTCGCGAGGACCCGGAAATCAATCTGATCGCTTTCATCGACGTGTTGTTGGTGATCCTGATTTTTCTGATGGTATCGACCAGCTACAGCAAGTTCACCGCTTTGCAGATCACCCTGCCGACCGCTGATGCGGAAAAAGCAATAGAGCGGCCATTTGAAATCAATGTCATTGTTGATGCGCAGGGTCGATATGCGCTCAATAATACGCGGGTCGCGGTGCAGAATCCGGAAGCCCTGGCCGAAGAATTGACTGCGGCAGCAAGGGCATCGGGTAAAGCCGATGTGGATCCGGTTGTCATCATTGCTGCAGAGGCCACTGCCACGCATCAGAGCGTAATCAATGTGCTGGAAGCGGCGCGTATCGCCGGCTATTCCAAAGTAACTTTCGCCGCACAGACCAGCGGTAAAAAGTAAGCCTTGTCGCTGTCGCTTGTTGCGGCAGTGTCTTTCATCCACGGAAGCGTGCCCTTGGCCCTGCAACGTTCTACTCTCGAAGAATTTTTTAAGCGAACATGGACGCGGCGCGGCCTGACGGCCTGCCTGTTGTGGCCCTTGTCCTGTCTGTTCGGCGCGCTGTCTGCCTTGCGCCGCCTGTGTTACCGCATCGGCATTGCTAAAATCTATCGCATGCGTGTGCCTGTCATCGTGGTGGGAAATATTTTCGTCGGTGGAACCGGCAAAACGCCACTGACGATCTGGCTGGCGCAGACATTGCTGCAGGCCGGTTTTCATCCAGGCGTGATTTCGCGCGGGTATGGCGCCAACAGCGATGTACCGCGCGCCGTCACACCGGATGCACTGGCGCAGGACGTGGGCGACGAACCCTTGCTGATTGCCTATCGTACGCAATGTCCGGTGATGGTCGGGCGCGACCGGGTCGCCGTTGCGCAAGCTTTGCTGGCAACCCATCCGCAAGTCGATGTGATTATTTCGGATGATGGTTTACAGCATTACCGTCTGGAGCGTGATATTGAAATCATGCTGTTTGACGGACGCGGCAGCGGCAACGGCTGGTTGCTGCCAGCCGGGCCTTTGCGCGAGCCGATATCGCGGCGACGTGACTTTACCGTGATCAATGGCGCGCGGGAGGAAATGGCGATGCCGCCGGATGCGATTCAAATGCGCTTGTCCGGTGTCATGGCCGAACCTTTGGCCGCGATTGCCAGCCTGCAGTCGGAAGCTTTGTCGTCGCGCGCACTGCGTTCGTTTTCTGTCGTTCACACCGGTTTTTCTCCGGCACGGATACTGGCGGCTGCCGGGATCGGCAATCCGGAACGTTTTTTTGCGCAGCTGCGGGCCGCCGGCCTGCAGTTTGACGAAATGCCGTTGCCGGATCATTACGATTTTGTCGATGATCCTTTTGCTGCCGTGAATGCGGATGTGATTCTGATCACGGAGAAGGATGCAGTAAAATGTCGGCAAAACGATGCACTAAGAAACGACCCGCGCGTGTGGGTTGTACCTGTAACAGCGCATCTTGATGATGCGTTCGCCGAACAAATTGTGGAGAAACTCCGTGGACACTCGCCTGCTTGATATTCTGGTTTGCCCGATCTGCAAAGGTCCGCTTGAGCATGATAAAAAAGCGCAAGAACTGATTTGCAAGGTCGATAAACTCGCCTATCCGATCCGTGACGGCATTCCCATCATGTGGGCTGACCAGGCGCGCGATTTGCAAACGCCTGCGGCTGGCTGAAGCTGGCCGTCGCCACTCCGGAATTCGTCAATGTCCTTTACCGTTATTATTCCCGCCCGTCTCGCCTCTACCCGCCTGCCGAATAAGCCGCTGGCCGATCTGGGTGGCAAGCCGATGATCGTGCGGGTGGTGGAACGGGCCATGCAATCCGGCGCTGCACGCGTCATTGTGGCAACCGATCATGCCGATATTTTCGCCGCATGTACGCAAAACAATGTGGCTGTGCAAATGACGCGCACCGATCATCCGTCCGGTACCGACCGTATTGCAGAAGTGGCCGCAGCACTCGGTTTACCCGACGATGCAGTGATCGTCAACGTACAGGGTGATGAACCGCTGATAGATCCTTCGCTGATTGCCGCCACTGCCACCTTGATTTCGCGCGAAGTGCCGATGGCAACGGCGGCACACACGATAGACGCTGTTGCCGATGCCTTCAATCCGAATGTGGTGAAAGTCGTGCTGGATAAACTCGGACGTGCACTGTATTTTTCGCGGGCGACGATACCGTGGCATCGCGACGGTTTTGCGCAAGACAGGGAACAACTGCCGGCAGCTTATGCGCCGCTGCGCCATATCGGTTTGTACGCATATCGGAACACCTTCCTTCAGGCGTACCCTCAACTTGCCGTGTCGCCGCTGGAACAGATCGAAGCGCTGGAGCAGTTACGCGTGTTGTGGCATGGCGTGCCGATAGCCGTACATGTCACCCCGCATGCGCCTGCAGCAGGGGTGGACACACTGGAAGACCTGTTGCGCGTACGCCGTTATTTCACTCAATGATGGTGTGTTGTGTTGCGGCGCAGCAAAGGCAAAGTATGGATTTGATATAATTTTGTGGTAAGTTTCGTGCAAAGTTCATAGCTTATATCTATAGATCAAGACTATCCCCGGTGCCGCTTTTGCGCCCTTCGGTAATAGAATTCAAAAACTCGTTTTAGGAAAAATTTCATGCGCCTCATCCTTTTAGGAGCGCCTGGTGCCGGTAAAGGCACGCAAGCTGGTTTCATCAAAGACAAATACAATATCCCGCAAATTTCCACAGGCGATATGTTGCGCGCTGCGGTCAAGGCGGGCACGCCATTGGGCATCGCTGCCAAAAAAATCATGGACGAAGGCGGCCTGGTTTCAGACGACATCATCATCGGCCTGGTCAAGGACAGATTGAAGGATGCAGATTGTGCAAACGGCTATCTGTTCGATGGCTTCCCGCGCACGATTCCACAGGCCGACGCAATGAAAGATGCAGGTGTGGCGATTGATTACGTTCTGGAAATCGACGTGCCGGATGAGGCGATTGTCGAGCGCATGAGCGGTCGTCGTGTGCATCCTGCGTCGGGTCGTACCTATCACGTCAAGTTCAATCCGCCGAAAGCGGAAGGTCGCGACGATATCACTGGTGAAGAATTGATCCAGCGTGATGACGACAAGGAAGAAACGGTCAAGAAGCGTTTGTCTGTTTATCACGATCAGACCGAAGTGCTGGTCGATTATTACAACCAATGGGCAGCATCCGGCAAACCGGGCGCTCCCAAGTATCGCAAGATCGCAGGCGTAGGCGCGGTGGATCAAATTCGCGACAACGCATTCCAAGCGTTGGAAGGCTGAAGAAAAAGCGGACCTTGCGTCCGCTTTTTTCATGATCGTGCATTATTTCCATTCGTTTCGCATTACTTGTTCCTGCTCTCTTATCGCTATAGCATGAGCACATAGTGATGGCAGCATCAGACTCAGCCAGCCCTGGCATCCAAAAATAAAAAGGGCGACGGAAGTTTTGCAGTACGCAGTTCGGAGGACATTTTTAAATGTCTGTCGTAAATGTCGTAGTGGTTAACTAAGTCGTTAAAAAAATTGGAGGAGTCGATATGGCATCAAGTATCTGGTTCGCCATTGCATGCGGCGTCATTGCCGTCATCTATGGCCTGATCTCACGCAGCTGGATCCTGAAGCAGGATGCCGGCAATGCCCGCATGCAGGAAATCGCCAGTGCGATCCAAACCGGTGCAGCTGCCTATCTGGCGCGGCAATACCGGACGATCGCGATCGTCGGCGTCGTGCTGTTCATCATCATCGCCGTGGTACCTGGCCTCGGTTTGACGACTGCGGTCGGATTTCTGATCGGCGCCGTGCTGTCCGGCGCATGCGGTTTCATCGGCATGAATGTATCGGTGCGTGCCAATGTGCGGACTGCGCAGGCCGCTACCAAAGGCATGAACGAGGCATTGGATGTCGCATTCAAGGGCGGTGCCATTACCGGCATGCTGGTAGTCGGTCTGGGTTTGCTTGGCGTGGCGATTTTTTATCTGATACTGACATCTTCTGCGCGTCATGGCCTCGGTTATACCGTCAGTCTGCATGACGTGATCACGCCGTTGATCGGCCTCGCGTTCGGCGCCTCGCTGATATCGATTTTTGCTCGACTCGGTGGTGGTATTTTTACCAAGGGTGCAGATGTAGGCGCCGATCTGGTCGGCAAGGTGGAAGCCGGCATACCGGAAGACGATCCGCGCAATCCTGCGGTGATTGCCGATAATGTAGGCGACAACGTAGGCGATTGCGCCGGCATGGCAGCCGATCTGTTCGAGACCTATGTTGTGACGCTGATTGCAACTATGCTGCTCGGCACGCTGGTGATGAAGGGTATGGAATTGCAGGCTGCAATTTATCCCTTGCTGCTGGGCGGTGTTTCCATCATTGCCTCCATCATCGGATGTGCGATGGTGAAGGCGAAGCCGGGTAAAAAAATCATGTCGGCCCTGTACACCGGATTGTGGTGGGCAGCGGGTTTGTCGCTGATCGGGTTTGCCATCGTGACCTGGATAGTCATTCCACCGGAATTACGCGTCGCGATGATGGGTTCTGCGATGGTCGGCATTGTGTTGACCGGCCTGATGGTCTACATCACCGAGTATTACACCGGCACCGATTTCAAACCGGTACAGCATGTGGCGCAGGCATCGACGACAGGTCACGGTACCAACATCATTGCCGGGCTGGGCGTATCGATGCGTTCGACGGCGTGGCCGGTGGTCTCGGTCTGTGCTGCCATTCTGGCTTCGTACTGGCTGGGTGGTTTGTACGGGATTGCGATTGCGGCCACGGCGATGCTGTCGATGGCCGGCATTATTGTCGCACTTGATGCTTACGGTCCGATTACCGATAATGCCGGCGGCATTGCCGAAATGTCCGGCATGCCGGAATCGGTACGCGCGATTACCGATCCGCTTGATGCCGTCGGCAACACCACAAAAGCGGTTACCAAAGGATATGCGATCGGTTCGGCCGGTTTGGCTGCACTGGTGCTGTTTGCCGATTACACGCACGCGCTGGATTCGGTCGGTAAAAGCACATCCTTCGATCTGTCCAATCCATTGGTCATTGTTGGCCTCTTTATCGGCGGCCTGATTCCCTACCTGTTCGGTGCGATGGCGATGGAGGCGGTAGGGCGTGCTGCCGGCGCTGTGGTGATGGAAGTGCGGAGACAGTTCCGCGATATCAAAGGCATCATGGATGGCAGCGGCAAGCCGGAATACGACAAGGCCGTCGATATGTTGACGACCGCTGCGATCAAGGAAATGATTATTCCATCCTTGTTGCCAGTCGTGATACCGATCCTGGTCGGCATGATACTCGGACCTGCTGCATTGGGTGGTTTGCTGATGGGCGCGATCGTGACCGGTATCTTCGTGGCGATTTCGATGACAACCGGCGGTGGCGCCTGGGATAACGCGAAAAAATACATTGAAGACGGCCATCACGGCGGCAAGGGTTCCGACGCGCACAAGGCAGCGGTAACCGGCGATACGGTGGGTGATCCCTACAAGGACACGGCCGGCCCAGCTGTCAATCCCTTGATCAAGATCATCAATATCGTGGCTTTGCTGATGGTGCCCTTGCTGCCGGCGACAGGCCTGCAAGTTATCGACGGTCATGGCAATGTAACGGAAGCCGCGATCTTCGTACCGACAACAACGATGGTAGTTCCAGTGACGGAAATTGTGATACCGGTGCCGAACAAGCCCTAGTGCAAATTTCTTCCTCAATAAAAGGCAGCTTCGGCTGCCTTTTTATCGACTATCGCCTGCAGCCATATTTCGAGGGACAGCAGCGCACAGGCGGTTTACACTGACTCCTTGTTCTCCTTGTCTGCCTGCAAAATCCCGCATGATTAAATCATCCATTGTCATTTGCTTATTTTCTGCCTTGCTGGGTGGCTGCAACAGTTTGTCGCCGGACCATCATTCCGCGTCCAGGCATGCTGTTCCTGTCGCGCCAGAAGGCAGTAGCGGTTACATCGAAAAGCATGGCTGGATCGCCAGAAAATTCATGGTGGTCGCTGCCAATCCACTTGCTGTGGATGCCGGTTATCAGATGCTGAAGGCAGGCGGTTCGGCGGTGGATGCGGCAATTGCCACGCAAATGGTATTGGGTCTGGTCGAGCCGCAATCGTCGGGCATAGGGGGCGGCGCTTTCATGCTGCATTTTGATGGCGAGAAGGTTCAGGCTTTCGATGGTCGTGAAACTGCGCCAGCGCATGCGCATGAAAAATTATTTCAAGCAGCCGATGGCAAGGCGGTGCCTTTTCAGGAGGCGGTAGTGGGTGGTCGCTCGGTTGGCGTGCCGGGCGTATTGCGCATGCTGGAGCTGGCGCACAAACAATACGGCAAGTTGCCGTGGCACACGCTGTTTGCACCGGCGATCCGGCTGGCGACCGATGGTTTTGCCGTCAGTCCGCGCCTGGCCACCTTGCTTGAATCCGAAACATATTTGAAAAATGATCTGCTTGCAGCAGCCTATTTTTACGATGTGCAAGGCAAGCCGAGGCCGGTCGGTTATCTGCTGAAGAATCCGGCGCTGGCAGCGACACTGCAGAAAATTGCGCACGATGGCGCCGATGCCTTTTACAAAGGGCGGATCGCATACGATATCGCGCGCAAGGTTACGCAGCATCCAAGCAACCCGGGCACCTTGACGACGCAGGATATGGCCGATTATCGCGCCAAAGTGCGAACACCTGTTTGCAGCGACTACAAGGCGTGGACGGTGTGCGGCATGCCGCCGCCATCTTCGGGCGGGATTGCGGTGGCGCAAATGCTGGGCATGCTGGAAACGAAAGACATGCATGCGCTGGCACCAACAGGAGGTGATTTGCAGGCGGATGCCGTGCACCTGTTTACGGAAGCAGGGCGTCTGGCTTATGCGGATCGCAATCGTTATATTGCCGATCCCGATTTCGTCCCGTTGCCGGACGGTGGCGTGCATGCACTGCTGGATAAAAAATATCTGGCCCGGCGCGCGGCACTGATAGGCGAACGATCGATGGGGCAGGCGCAGCCGGGTATGCCGTTCGGGCAGCAGCTTGCATGGGGACGCGATGCGTCGGCCGAATTGCCTTCGACCTCGCATATTTCCATAGTCGACGCCAGCGGCCGCGCGCTGGCGATGACGACGACGATAGAAAACAGCTTCGGTGCGCGTCAGATGGTAGGCGGTTTCCTGCTGAATAATGAGCTGAGCGATTTTTCCGTGGAGGCGGCCGACATTGATGGCCCGATAGCCAACCGTGTGCAGCCAGGTAAACGTCCGCGCAGTTCGATGGCACCGACCCTCGTATTTGAAAAAGACTCGAAGAAGCTGATGCTGGCGATAGGTTCGCCCGGCGGTTCGGCCATCATCAATTATGTGGGCAAGGTCTTGATAGCGACAATGGATTGGGGTTTGAATGTACAGCAGGCGATCAACCTGCCCAACGTCGGCAGTCGCAACGGCCCGACCGAACTGGAGCAGGGACGTGCACCGACAAGACTGATCGCGCAATTGCAGGCCAGAGGTCATGAGGTGCAAGTGCTGGAACAAACTTCCGGCCTGCACGGCATCATGCGTTTGACTGTGCATGGCGAAGAAGTCTGGTTTGGCGGCGCCGATCCAAGGCGCGAAGGGATAGCGCAGGGAGATTGAGTTGCACTACGTCCGCGCTACGCTAAATACGCGCAGGCTTGCCCGAAACTGCAAACCCCTTAATAATTGGTCTCTATGCAAAATCAAAAGAAAATCGGTCTGGTTCTGACAGGAGGGGGAGCAAGGGCAGCGTATCAGGTCGGCGTACTGCAATCCGTATCTGAAATACTGCGCGGGGCAGGTTGGGCGCCCGAGCGTAATCCTTACGACATCATTTGCGGTACCTCGGCTGGTGCGATCAATGCCACCGCGCTGGCCTGTCATGCGGACGATTTTTCTGCCGGCCTCGAAAAGGTAGTGTGCGTGTGGGAACACTTTACGGCCGAGCAGGTATATCGCGCCGACTCGCTGGGCGTCTTGCGTTCCGGTGCGAAATGGCTGTCGCTGCTGTCTTTCGGCTGGTTGATGCGGCAATGGAGAACCAATCCGCCCAATTCCCTGCTGGACAATACGCCTTTGGTCAGCCTGCTGAATCGGATGCTGAATCTGCCGCGTCTGGATGCGGCATTGATGGATGGGAAATTGCACGCCTTGGCGGTGACTGCTTCTTCCTATACTGCCGGCAAGCACATCACCTTTTATCAAAGCGAAGCCAATATCGAGCCGTGGGTACGCACGCAGCGGGTGGCGATCCGCAGCCAGATCGGCGTCGAACATTTGCTGGCTTCGTCGGCGATTCCATTGATTTTTCCGTCGACCCCGATTTACTGTGAAGGGAGGCGCGAATATTTCGGTGATGGTTCCATGCGTCAGATGGCGCCGATTTCACCCGCCATTCATCTAGGTGCGGACAAGGTGCTGGTGATAGGTGCCGGACGCTTGCTGGAACCGGCCATCGATCCAGCCGCCAACGCGCAATATCCAAGCCTGGCACAAATCGCCGGTCATGCGATGTCCAGTATCTTCCTCGACAGTATCGCTGGCGATATTGAGCGCTTGAACCGTGTCAACCAGACGCTATCCCTGCTGACCGATGAGCAAAAGGCCAAAACGCCCTTGCGTCCGGTGGAAATGCTGACTATCGCTCCATCCGAGCGGCTCGATACGATCGCCAGCCGTCATATTGGCAGTCTGCCGCGCCCTGTGCGCATGTTGCTGGCGGCCATAGGCGCTAACGAAGTCCGTGGCGCTGCGCTGGCTTCCTATCTGCTGTTTGAAAAAAGCTACACCTGTGAATTGATCGCATTGGGGCGCCGTGATGCGCAAGCGCACAAGAATGAAATCCTTGGTTTTTTTGCAACACAGAAAGGCTAGGAATGTGCAAAATCCGTCATGACATGCGTTGCCAATAAGTAGGCATGTTGCTGCATACGGGTTGATTCGGCAAACGCAACACGTTACTCTCGAGTATGGGATGCAGTCAGATTGACTATATTTATTGCTATTTTTTAAGGAATTTCGGTGAAAGTTAAATTAATCACACGGTTTTCCCTGTTTTTCGCTACATTATTACTTTCTTTTAACGCTTTTGCCTTCGATTCCGGCACATTGGGTATCGTGCAAGCGACGGACCTGCCGCCAGAGGCGCGACAAACCATTGCGTTGATTCGGCAGGGCGGTCCTTTCCCGTATCAGAAAGACGGTTCCGTGTTCGGCAACTATGAAAAGATTTTGCCGCAACAAAAGCGCGGATATTATCGCGAATTTACTGTGAAAACGCCGCGTATCCGCCATCGGGGCGCGAGGCGGATTATTGCCGGCGGTAAAAAAAACAGGCCGCATGAATATTATTACACTGCCGATCACTATAGAAGTTTCAAACGGGTCATAGAGTGAAGTGTTTTTTCAATGTGAATAATAAAATTGCTGGAGATGAGGGATAAATGAGTTTGTTTAAAACCGTGCCGCCTAATGTAGTGCAATCGATCCGGGCCTTCCGCGTGGCCGATTTGCAGGCTGAGGCCGCACAGCTCGGACAACATTTTCTGTACGCACATTGCGCACACGCGAGCACGAAACAACAGGTGCTCGCGATCATTGCCGAAGCCTTCCATTTCCCCCGCCATTTCGGCAAGAATTTCGATGCACTGTCGGATTGCCTGACCAGCCTGGCACACAAGGCAGGGCAGCAGCCGGGATTTCTGGTGGTGCTGGAACAGTTGCCGAATACACCAAAATTCGACAAGGAAGCGCGCGAAACCCTGCTGGATGTATTTCGTGATGCGGCTGATTTCTGGGCCGACAAGAAAATCGCATTCAGGGTGTTTTACTCCTTCCAGTAATTTCTCTTGATCCCGTCGCTTCGTGGCGACGGCTGATCTGCTGTCAACTCCTTCCCTGCTTTTCTTCGTTGTTTCTCTGCCTGAGCCATCTCTGCAGGACATTTTTGTCCGTGTTTATCGCAGTCGCTTGAAATCAGGTAAGGCCGCGGTACGGTACAATGCGCGCCATGAGAAGAATCGTCATTCTGATTTCCGGGCGCGGCAGCAATATGCAAGCCATTATCCGGGCTGCGCAAGATGAAAAATGGCCGGCCAGAATAGTCGCGGTGGTTAGCAACCGGGCCGATGCGAGCGGTTTGCACTATGCTGCCGAGCAAGGCATTCCGGCCATCGTGGTGTCGCATAAGGACTATGCGACGCGTGAAGCATTCGATACTGCGTTGCAAAGCAGTATCGATGAGTTTTCCCCTGATCTGCTGGTGCTGGCTGGATTCATGCGTGTACTCACCAGCCGTTTTGTTGCGCATTACGCAGGCCGGATGCTGAATATTCATCCGTCGCTACTGCCTGGTTTTATCGGTTTGGCAACGCATCATCAGGCCTTGGCAGCCGGCGTCACCATCCACGGTGCAACCGTACATTTCGTTACTGCCGATCTGGATCATGGACCTATCGTGGCGCAAGCGACAGTTCCGGTATTGCCCGACGATACAGAAACCACATTGGCTGCACGTGTGCTGGAGCAGGAGCATATTATTTATCCACGCGTCATACGCGCTTTCGTCGAAGGGCGCGTATCGCTGATTGATGGCATTGCGCGCATGACGCCAGACAACATCGAGCCCTAGCTTTAGTGCCAGGCTCGCTAATATAAACAACAGTACCGACAAGACATTTTATGAAGGAATCACATGAGGTTGCCTCCCGCGATCATTAACAACACGGAAGAGGTACTGCGCGAGATATTGCGTTTTACCGGCCCGGCCGATGGTACCTTATCGCGCTATTTTCGCGATCATCCAAGACTGGGTTCGCGCGAACGCGGCGTGATTGCCGAAGCTGTCTATGGTTTGCTGCGCAACAAGGCGGTGTATACAAGTTTTGCCGAATCCGGCAACGGTCCGACCATGCGTCGCATGACGTTGCTGGGATTGGCCGATGCCGTCGGTGTGGAAGCGCTGGGTGGTTTGTCGGAAGAAGAAACCGCATGGTTGAATCACGTGATGCAGATCGACCGCACTTTGCTGCCATCGCTGTTACGGGCGAATCTGCCGGAGTGGCTGTTTGACAAGCTGGTGATCCGCGATGGCGAAGCTGTGACGCTGGAATTGGCGCATGCAATGAATCAGCCGGCACCGCTGGATTTACGTGTCAACGCGATCAAGGCGACGCGTGAAGATGTAGTGAAGGAATTGGCCGAAGCGCCGATACTGTGCGAATCGACGCCGTTTGCGCCGTTAGGCATACGCATCATCAAAAAACCGGCTTTGCAAAATCTGCCCTTGTTCAAGAGCGGTGCGATTGAAGTGCAGGACGAGGGCAGTCAGCTACTGTCGCAGATCGTTGGTGCCAAACGCGGTGAAATGGTGGTCGATTTCTGCGCCGGCGCCGGCGGCAAGACGCTGGCGTTGGGTGCAACGATGCGCAATACCGGCCGTTTGTACGCATTCGATATTTCCGAAAAACGTCTGGCCAAACTGAAGCCGCGTCTGGCGCGCAGCGGTTTGTCAAATGTGCATCCGGTGCAGATCGCGCATGAAAACGATGCCAAGGTAAAACGTCTGGCTGGCAAGATAGATCGCGTGCTGGTTGATGCGCCATGCAGCGGACTTGGCACCTTGCGCCGCAATCCCGATGTGAAATGGCGTCAGACACCTCAATCGCTGGTGGAGTTGAATGAAAAGCAGGCCTCGATTCTGGCTGGTGCGGCGCGCCTGGTAAAAGCCGGTGGTCGACTGGTGTATGCAACCTGCAGTATTCTGGATGAAGAAAACGAAGCGATAGTCGAACAGTTCCTTGCCGCGCGTGAAGACTTTACGCTCGTACCCATGAGTGAAGTATTGGCTGAGCAAAAAATCGATCTGGCAATGGACAAGTATCTGAAACTGTCGCCAGCCAGGCATCAGACCGATGGATTTTTCGCGGCGGTACTGCAACGTAAAACCTGAATGGACAAATGAACGCTAACCCATTGACTACGCTCTGGGCCGATTTCCAGACTGATCTCGGCATCCCCGATTTGCGCTGGCAGATTCTTGCGCTGGTGCTGTGTTTTTCTCTGGGATGGCTGCTGGCGCGTCTGGGTAGTGGTGTCCTTGCAGCACATGATGCACAGCGGAATATTGCCCCCAGACCCGGTGCGGAAAAGTTTGCACGGGTGTGGTGGCCTTTTCTGGCACTGGTGTTGATAGTCGTTGCCAAGCCGGTATTGGCACGCTGGATCAGCGTCGATTTGATGCGTTTGGCCTGGCCCCTGGTGGCATCGTTTGTGTTGGTGCGGCTGGTGTTTTATATCCTGCGGCGCGTGTTTGCGCGCGATGGCAAAGGGCGCAGCTTCATTCTGTTTTTCGGGCGCGGGTTTGCCGGCTTGGTGTGGACGATCGTCGCTTTGCACATCACCGGCGTGTTGCCGGATATCGCGGAGTTTCTGGACGAGGCGCTGATTCCGCTTGGCCGCAACAAAGTCTCGCTGATGACGATGTTGCAGGCGGTATTGTCGGTCGGTGTCACACTGCTGGCGGCGCTCTGGTTATCTGCGCTACTGGAAGAGCGCCTGATGAAGTTAAATTCCATGCACTCTTCGATGCGAGCGGTACTGTCGCGCATGGGGCGGGCACTTCTGATCCTGATTGCTTTACTGCTCAGCCTGTCCATGGTCGGGATTGATCTGACCGTACTGTCTATATTCGGCGGCGCGCTGGGTGTCGGTCTGGGTTTGGGTTTGCAAAAGCTGGCCAGCAGTTACGTCTCGGGCTTTGTGATTCTGCTGGAGCGCAGTCTGGCAATAGGGGACACGGTAATCGTCGATAAATTTACCGGACGCGTGTCGCAGATCAATACGCGTTACACGGTGTTGCGTGGCGGCGACGGCATTGATACGGTAGTGCCGAATGAAATGTTTGTTTCCAGTCCGGTGCAGAATCTTTCATTGATCGATACGGTGGTGCAGATGAGGACTCACATCACTGTGGATTACCGCACTGATATTGATCTTGCATTGCGCCTGCTGGAAGAAGCGGCGCTGAGCGTGGAGCGGGTGCGACCAGGGCCGGATCGCGGACCAGGTGCCACTTTGGTCGCCTTTGGCGCTGACGGTATCGATCTGCAACTGGGTTTTTGGGTGAACGATCCGGAGGGCCGCGGTGGTGTGCTTTCCAATGTCAACCGGGCAATCTGGCGTTCATTTCAGGCTCACGATATCAATGTGCCATTCCCGCAACGCGAGATAAGGTTGATTGATGAACAATATCGTGCGGTAAAAGAGCATTTAAATACAGATGCTAGCCGTTCCAGTCCCGATTCTGCACCTTAAAAAGGGTACAATTCCTCTCGAAATTTTCATCAGTCCCTCGTTTTTCTGCGGACTGACACCATATAGACGATACCTTTTGTTCATGGCATTCACAATGGAGTCACAATAATGCTAGATGCAGTACTGGATTTTCTGTCCAACGGCCTGACTCGCGCGAGCGGCTGGACGGTATTTTTTTACGCGCTTGCGGTAACGCATATCACGATTGCCGCCGTGACGATCTATCTGCATCGTTGCGCGACACATCGCGGTCTGGATCTGCATCCGATTCCAAGTCATTTTTTCCGATTCTGGTTGTGGATGACTTCCGGCATGGTCACCAAGGAATGGGTGGCGATTCATCGCAAGCATCATGCCAAATGTGAAACGGAAGAAGATCCGCACAGCCCGGTAACCCGTGGCATCAAGAAAGTGTTTTTTGAAGGTTCCGAGTTGTATCGTGCCGAAGCAAAGAACATGGAAACGATGGAAAAGTACGGTTACGGTACGCCGGACGACTGGCTCGAACGCAATCTTTATACTGGCCGTAGCGCCACCGGTATCGTCTTGATGATGATCATTAATGTCATGCTGTTCGGCGTGATCGGTGTTGCGGTGTGGGCTTTGCAGATGGCATGGATTCCAATTACTGCCGCTGGCATTATCAACGGTATTGGCCACTACTGGGGTTATCGCAATTACGAATGCAGCGATGCAGCGACCAACATTTTCCCGATTGGCATTTTGATTGGCGGCGAAGAGCTGCATAACAATCATCACACCTTCGGTACCTCAGCCAAGTTGTCGTCGAAATGGTATGAGTTCGATATCGGCTGGATGTATATCCGCATTCTCGAAACAGTCGGCCTGGCTACAGTTAAAAAAGTGGCACCTGCACCGAAATTCGAACACGGAAAAGTGCATCTGGATTTCAACACGCTGCAATCCGTCATCTCGAATCGTTACGATGTGACGGCAAAGTATGCTAAATCGCTGAAGCAGGCATGGCACGACGAAGTGGAGCATCTGAAGGAAAAGGCAAAGCTGGAATCCGGTTTCCTGAAGTCCACAAAAAAACTCCTGCATCGTGAACCGGCCAAACTGGAGGCACCGCACAAGGAGCAGTTGATGAAATTGTTTGCACACAGCAATGCACTCAAGACCATGCACGAAATGCGGGTGGAGCTCGGTGCAATCTGGGAACGTTCACACGCCAGTCGCGACCAGCTGCTGCATCAATTGCAGGATTGGTGCGCGCGCGCCGAAGCGTCAGGCATTACCGCGCTGCGTGATTTTTCCTTGCGTTTGCGCAGCTACGCATAAAGCTCGGTACACGCATGCAAAAAGCCCGGTTCTCCGGGCTTTTTTTATGATGCATGAATTGCCCAGGCATCATTGCATATGACTCCCTTGCTTCCTCGTAGTGAATCAGGATTCATCTGTCGCCGACTGTCGCTGTTGCAGAATTGTGGCGACGGTGTGCACTGTGAAGATGCAATTCAAGCAGCGGTGTTTCAGTGCTTGCTTGAGACATGACTCGCAGACATAAAAAAACCGCTCGTGAAAGAGCGGTTTTTCCTGAGAAAGAAAGATCGATTACTTGATCTTGGTTTCTTTGTATTCAACGTGCTTGCGGACTTTCGGATCAAACTTGATGATCGACATTTTTTCCGGAGTCGTGCGTTTGTTTTTGGTAGTCGTGTAGAAGTGACCCGTACCGGCGGTCGATTCCAACTTGATTTTGTCGCGGCCAGATTTCGCCATGATGGTTCCTTAAATATTCTGCTAGTTAGACTTTTTCGCCACGAGCACGCATATCGACTAACACGGCATCGATGCCGATCTTGTCGATNNCGTTTCGTTTTGTTGTTTGCATGGGAAACGTTGTTGCCGACCATCGGCCCCTTCCCAGTGACTTGGCAGACACGTGCCATATTTGTGCTCCTAAAGATTTCCGGAATTGGAAAAAACGTGAGTATAGCTAAAAAATCGAGATTATTCAACGACTTGCGTAAATTAATTGTGTCTTTTTAGTTATTTAAATTTAACAATTTGACGGGCGTGGTGTAACAGCGTGCATCGTCAGGGTAGGCGCGACTTGCGGCGCTTGCCTTGCACACCTAATATGCGTGGCTGGCGCTGGTTTTGGCAATGAGGCGTGTATGCAGAGGTTTACAATTGGCCGTGTTCGGCAAATGAATACACGTGTTTGCCTGCGACTACAAAATGATCGAGCACGCGCACGTCTATCAGCGTCAGCGCCTGTTTCAGCGTCTGGGTCAGGGTTTGATCGGCCGCGCTCGGTTCGGGTGTGCCGGAGGGATGGTTATGGGCGAGGATCACGCTGGCAGCATTGTGTGCCAGCGCAGCCTTGACGATTTCTCTTGGATACACACTGGTATGCGTCAAGGTACCGCGAAACATTTCTTCACACACGATCAGGCGGTTTTTTACATCCAGAAAAAGGACGGCAAACGATTCATATGCCCGGCCGCTCAACAACAGTTGCAGATATTGCTTCACGGCTTGCGGTGAATTGAGCGCCACGCCGGCTTGCAGTTCTTCGCAGAGTGAACGTCTGGCCAGTTCGAGCACTGCTTGCAGTTGCGCATATTTTGCGGGCCCCAGCCCATTGATTTTCGAGAAATCGTTCAGCGTGGCGGAAAACAGTCCGTTCAGCGAACCGAAGTGCGCCACCATATCGCGCCCCAGATCGACTGCGCTTTTTCCCGTCACGCCGACGCGCAGGAACACCGCCAGTAATTCGGCATCCGACAGGATCGATGCGCCATGCCGGATCAGGCGTTCACGGGGACGCTGTTCTTCCGGCCAGTCTGTAATCGCCATAATTTGTCAGGGAAATGCTGTGTTGATGGAAGATGTTTATCTGTTTTGATGATAGGCAGGCTGGAAGGCGCAACGTGGCTTAAAATAGCGGCTATTGTGCAATCCGGAATTTTAATGTCAAATTTATCACATTCTATTGTTGCCGAAACAGCCTATTTGACCCTGCATTATCGTCTGGCTTCTGTGGATGGCAGCGATATCGTCAGCACATTTGCGGATAATCCGGCCACCCTGCAACTGGGTACGGGCCAACTGGCGCCGTTTCTGGAAGCATGCCTGATTGGTTTGGGAGAGGGCGCGCGTCAGACCTTTGACTTGCCGCCGGAACGTGCTTTCGGCCCGCGCAATCCTGAATTGATACGTCCGATTTCCCGTACGACGCTGGATGAAAATTCCGGAGCGGGCGAGCAATATGCAGTCGGCGACATGGTTGAATTCGCGGCGCCGGGTGGCGGCAAGTTTGCCGGTATTTTGCGCGAAATAGACAGCGATACCGCAGTGTTCGATTTCAATCATCCGCTGGCAGGGCAGACATTGACGTTTGAAGTCGAAATTATCGGCATACTGTAATCGCACAATAAATCATGCCCCGACGTGTGCACGCATGGTGCGCGCAGGCATCAAAGGATAAAGATGGATAAGGAAATTTTACTGGCTCAGCCGCGCGGTTTTTGCGCCGGTGTGGATAGGGCGATTGAAATCGTCGAGCGCGCACTGATCGAATTCGGTGCGCCGATTTATGTTCGCCACGAGATCGTGCATAACGCGTATGTTGTTTCCGATTTACGCGACAAGGGTGCGATTTTCATCGAGGAACTGGAGGATGTACCAGCCGGTAATACTGTCGTTTTTTCTGCGCATGGCGTATCCAAGGCGGTGCAGGCGGAAGCCGCCAGGCGGGGCTTGCGGGTATTCGATGCAACCTGCCCTCTGGTCACCAAGGTGCATATCGAAGTGGAAAAAATGCGCAGAGATGGCCGCGAAATTGTCATGATAGGCCACGACGGTCACCCGGAAGTGGAAGGGACGATGGGGCAGACTGAAGATGGCATGCATCTGGTTGAAACAGTGGATGATGTGAAAAAACTGCAGGTCAAGAATCCGGAGCTGGTGTCGTACGTGACACAAACGACTTTATCGATAGATGATACGGCCAGTGTGATTGCCGCGCTGAAAAACAAGTATCCGCATATCTCGGAACCGAAAAAAGCTGACATCTGCTATGCCACTACCAACCGCCAGGAAGCAGTCAAATTCATGGCGCCGCAAGTCGACGTCGTAATCGTGGTCGGCAGCCCGAACAGTTCCAATTCCAATCGCCTGCGTGAAGTGGCGCGGAAAAAGAATGTGCCTTCCTACATGGTCGATAATGCCTCCGAGATCGATCCGGCATGGCTGCAGGACAAGCATCGCATCGGTGTGACAGCCGGCGCCTCTGCACCGGAAGTGCTGGTACAGGCGGTGATCGACAGGCTGAAGGAATGTGGCGCGAAAAGCGTGCGTACGCTGGAAGGGGTGGAAGAGCGCGTCGCTTTTCCGCTACCCAAAGGACTGGTGCGCAAAACCGCTGATGCCTGATGTGTGGTGGAGCAGGACGCTCAGTCTTGTGTGTGTCTTGTACAGGTGGACTGAATCCGTGCTTCGGTATAATCCGGCCAAACTTCTTGATCGGCGGCTGACTGTGCGCGTGTCCGCATGTGTCAATATGAATGGAGGATGGCCATGAGCATAGTCTGCATGTATGCGAGTGCGGTCTTTGTCATTCGTCTTGCCAAGGATGAGATGCATTTCTTGCGGCACCCCTGAGTCGGGTGCCGTTTTTACAAGCGGGAACGATTGTTGCGATGATGTTCTCTGCATGATCGCAGCAAGACGTGAATGTCGACGTAACGTGCCGGCAGATACTTGATAGACATTGCTTCAGGAGACAAGCACCTCATGGATATTTTTATCCAGCAAATCATCAACGGCCTGGTTCTCGGCAGCATGTATGCATTGGTCGCCCTCGGCTATACGATGGTGTACGGTGTACTCAATCTGATCAATTTTGCACATGGCGACGTCTTGATGATAGGCGCGATGGCAGGCCTGACCATCCTGAAGATGCTCGATACGGTGGCCCCCAATCTGCCCGGCATCGTTCAGCTGATCATTGCGATACTGGGTGCTATACCGGTATGTGTGGCGGTCAATGTTCTGATTGAGCGCGTTGCCTACCGTCGCCTGCGTAATGCACCGCGTCTGGCTCCCTTGATTACCGCCATTGGCGTTTCCATTTTGCTGCAAACCTTTGCCATGATGATCTGGGGTCGCAGTCCGCTGCCATTTCCGCAAGTGATGCCGGGTGAGCCGCTGCATATTTTTGGTGCACTGATTTCACCGACCCAGCTCATGTTGCTGATACTGGCCGCCGCATCGATGTTATTGCTGGCTTTGCTGATAGAAAAAACCAAACTCGGCCGTGCGATGCGTGCCACTGCTGAAAATCCACGGGTAGCCGGGTTGATGGGCGTGGATTCCAATCGTGTGATCGTGATGACCTTTGTTATTGGTGCCACGCTGGCAGCGATAGCTGGCGTGATGTGGGCTGCAAATTATTCATCCGCACAATTCGCGATGGGCTTTGTACCTGGTCTGAAAGCGTTTTCAGCCGCGGTTCTGGGCGGCATCGGCAATATTTACGGTGCCATGCTGGGTGGTATTTTGCTGGGCCTGATTGAAAGCCTGGGAGCTGGCTATATCGGTGACCTGACTGGTGGCTTCCTCGGCAGTCATTATCAGGATATCTTCGCCTTCGTTGTCCTGATCATCGTGCTGACCCTGCGTCCGTCCGGCATCATGGGCGAGCGGGTGCCGGATCGGGCATAAGGGAAATTATGTCCAATTATTTCGACGTCAAGAACAATCCGCGCAAAGCATATTCCGGCCTGCTTGTGATTCTGGTGATTGCACTGGCGTTTCCTTTCATTGCGCAACACTTCGGCAATTCATGGGTGCGCATCATGGACGTTGCGCTGCTTTACATCATGCTGGCGCTTGGTTTGAATATCGTGGTCGGCTTTGCCGGTTTGCTTGATCTTGGCTATATCGCATTTTATGCAATTGGCGCCTACCTGACCGCGCTGCTGGCCTCGCCGCAATTTGCCGTGGTGCTGGAGTCCTTCGTCAATCAGTATCCGGCCATAGGTGCGGCGTTGATGTGGATATTCGGCCCCGAGATTGCGCAGAACGGCATTCATCTGTCGCTGTGGGTGATCGTGCCGCTTGCTGTGCTGGTCGCCGGATTTTTTGGTGCGCTGCTTGGCGCCCCTACGCTCAAGTTGCGTGGCGATTATCTGGCGATAGTCACGCTGGGTTTCGGCGAAATTATTCGTATCTTCATGAACAACCTGAACGGTCCGGTGAATATCACCAACGGACCGCAAGGGATCAATATGATCGATCCCATCCGTATTTTTGGCGTATCGCTGAATGGGGAAGAAGGATCGGCCTCCACTGTCATGCTAGGCGATTACGCGATGCCATCGGTGAATGCCTACTACTTTCTGTTCCTGGTCTTGTGCATTGTCATCATTTTCATTTCGGTGCGTTTGCAGAATTCGCGCCTGGGTCGTGCTTTTGTGGCGATACGTGAAGATGAAATCGCCGCCAAGGCAATGGGCATCAATACGCGCAACGTCAAATTACTGGCATTTGCCATGGGTGCATCGTTCGGCGGTGTGGCTGGTGCAATGTTTGCGTCGTTCCAGGGTTTCGTGTCACCGGAATCCTTCTCGCTGACAGAGTCGATAGCCGTATTGGCGATGGTGGTGCTGGGCGGGATGGGGCATATTCCCGGTGTGGTATTGGGCGGCGTCCTGCTGGCGGCATTACCGGAAATTTTGCGTCATGTGGTGGAGCCGCTGCAAAGAACGCTATTTGGCGAAGTCCTGATCGATGCGGAAATTCTGCGTCAACTGCTGTACGGTCTGGCGATGGTGCTGATCATGCTGATACGCCCTGCAGGTTTGTGGCCGGCGCCCAAGACCGAAGATCGGCCGATTGCGGATACGGACACGGCGAAGAAATCGACCGATGTTGTGGCGGTATAGAGAGAAGCCATGACGAATATTTCCAATCCGCAGACCATTCTCAACATCGCCAATGTCAGCAAGCGCTTCGGCGGTCTGCAGGCTTTGGCGGATGTGAACGTCAAAATTATGCAAGGTCAGATCTATGGCCTGATCGGTCCCAACGGTGCCGGGAAAACCACCTTTTTCAATGTGATTACCGGCTTGTATCAAGCCGACAGCGGCAGCTTCGAGCTGGCCGGAAAATCGTATTCGCCATCCGCACCTCATCTGGTGGCCAAGGCCGGTATCGCGCGTACATTTCAGAATATTCGCCTCTTTGGCGAAATGACTGCGCTGGAAAACGTCATGGTCGGTCGTCACGTGCGCACACATCAGAGTTTGTTTGGCGCGGTCTTTCATCACAAGGCGGCCAGGCAGGAAGAAGCAGCGATTCGCGCGCGCGCGATGGAGCTGTTGGCTTTCGTAGGCATCGCACAGTTTGCCGAACGCACTGCGCGACACTTGTCATATGGCGATCAACGCCGGCTGGAGATTGCCCGTGCGCTGGCAACCGATCCGCAGTTGCTGGCACTGGACGAACCGGCTGCGGGCATGAATGCGACTGAAAAACTCGGCCTGCGCGAATTGCTGGTTAAGATCAAGGCGGAAGGTAAAACCATTTTGTTAATCGAACACGATGTCAAGCTGGTCATGGGTTTGTGCGACCGCATCACGGTGCTGGATTATGGCAGGCCGATTGCAGAGGGTATTCCTGCCGATGTGCAAAAAAATCCGGCGGTGATAGAGGCTTATCTGGGAGGTTCGCACTGATGGCTGATACCGTGCTGAAAATCAGCGGCCTGAAGGTTGCATACGGCGGCATCCAGGCTGTCAAAGGTATAGACCTTGAAGTCAATCAGGGTGAATTGATTACGCTGATCGGCGCCAACGGTGCCGGAAAAACCACGACTCTGAAAGCGATCACCGGCACCTTGCCAGAATGTCGTGTCGAGGGTCATATCGAATATGCCGGCAAGGCGATCAAAGGTTTGGGTTCTTTCGAGTTGGTCAAGAAGAAGCTCGCGATGGTGCCGGAAGGTCGTGGTGTATTTACCCGCATGTCTATCCAGGAAAACTTGTTGATGGGCGCGTTCACGCGCAACGACAAACAAGGTATTGCCGACGATATCGAAAAATGGTTCACTGTCTTCCCGCGCCTGAAAGAACGCGCTGCACAAATGGCCGGTACGCTGTCCGGCGGGGAGCAGCAAATGCTGGCGATGGCGCGTGCCTTGATGAGTCATCCGAAACTATTGTTGCTGGATGAGCCATCCATGGGTTTGTCGCCCATCATGGTGGAAAAGATTTTTGAAGTGATACGCAGCGTCGCTGCACAAGGCATCACGATTTTGCTGGTTGAACAAAATGCCAGACTGGCCTTGCAGGCTGCCCATCGTGCCTACGTGATGGAGTCTGGATTGATCACGATGCAGGGCAATGCGCAACAAATGCTTAACGATCCCAAAGTCAGGGAAGCGTATCTGGGCGAGGGTTGATTCGGTTTTTTCTTTCCTGTTTTCTCTTTGCTATAGGAAGCAGCCTGTTCGCTGCTCTTGCGCTGTGACTATTTTGTTAAAAATTCCAATTTTCTGGAAGCTGAAATGTAAAATGTGGTTTAATCCGTTGCTTAAAAATCAATTATTTGATCATGCGGAACGACACCGTACTGGTCTGATAATTTTCTTGTCAAGGAGTAATCATGAAGCAATACGGTGCAGAGTTTTTCGGTACATTCTGGCTGGTACTTGGTGGGTGCGGGAGTGCGGTACTTGCCGCCGCTTTTCCGCATGTAGGCATAGGTCTGCTGGGCGTATCAGCGGCATTTGGTCTGACCGTTCTGACAATGGCCTTTGCCATTGGCCATATTTCCGGTTGTCATCTCAATCCCGCAGTGTCCATCGGTCTATGGGCAGGCGGACGCTTCCCGGCGAATCAGTTACTGCCTTACATCGTGGCGCAAGTATTCGGCGGCCTCGTTGCCGGTGGTGTGCTGTACGTGATAGCGAGCGGTGCCGCAGGCTTTGATGTGGCACAAGGGTTTGCTTCCAATGGTTATGGCGAGCATTCACCGGGCGGTTATTCTTTGCTGGCGGCACTGGTGTGTGAAGTAGTCATGACCATGTTCTTCCTGCTGGTGATCCTGGGAGCAACCGATAAACGTGCTCCGGCCGGCTTCGCTCCTATTCCAATCGGCCTGGCACTGACCCTGATTCACTTGATCTCTATTCCTGTTACCAATACTTCGGTCAATCCGGCGCGCAGTACCGGCGTTGCGGTTTATGTGGGCGATTGGGCGACCGGGCAGCTCTGGCTGTTCTGGGTTGCACCTATTATCGGAGCCCTTCTGGGAGCCTTGATTTATCGCTGGATAGGCGAACAGAAAAACGCTTGAAAATAGTTTGCCCAGGTTATATCCGACTGAAATGGATTTGACCCGGGATTGTTCCGCTCATGCAGAGCGGACAGATCGCCTTGTTACGGAGCGCTCAATATACTGAGCGCTCTTTTTTGTGCGTTTGGCTCCCGGGATTGGCGAGATGCGCACAATAAAGATACATGCTGGCAAAAATGGCATCACTCTTGCTCTAAAGATAGCTTCTCACTTCTCCTTTATCAGTGACATATTACTGAACAGTGCTGCTATATGTTCGGCAATTGGCATCAAGATTGCTTAAAGTGCTGCGGTCAGTGATTTCATGCGGGTTTGTCCAGGTCGGCCGATTGATATTTTTCAATCCTTGACAAACGTGTTTGTGGGGCTTAACTTACACTTAAATCTGACATGTCAGTAATAGGCATGTATTTTTGACGTGCGCTTAGAGGCTCTATAACTACATTGGAGGCATTTATGAATCGCATCAGTACATCCTCGACTTTATCGGGCAGGACCAGATTGTGGCAGCTTTTCTTTGGCGTAGTCGCCATGATGGCTATCTCCAGCTTGCAATATGTCTGGGCATTATTTACATCTGATTTAACAAAACGGTCCGCTGGCAGCATTGATGCATGACGCCACAGGTTCGTGGACGCCGGTATTTGCGACAGTTATCTGTATGGACTTCGCGACTGCATTCCTGGCTTATTTCGTGCTCAAGCCCATGCGCAAGACGTTCCCCGCAAAAAGCGAAACCCTTGCAAGCGCAAACGATTTGGCTCCAGCGTTCAAGTAGCACTGGAGTGTAGTACCGGATTTTCAGGGGATGGATAATACGTCCCCTGAATCTCTGTTTTGGGGATTGCATCTTGCTGTGCGATTCGTGTTTTATTGTTTTGTAAGGTTGAACTATGCTCAATACAACCCACGCTACTCGTGGTATGGCCGTTGCGCCGCATTCTTTGGCAGCACAAGCTGCGCTGTCCGTTTTACGTAATGGAGGCAACGCGATCGAAGCGATGGTTGCTGCCGCATCGACCATTGCGGTGGTTTACCCTCATATGAACGGCATAGGTGGAGACGGATTCTGGGTCATTTCAGAACCTGGCAAGCCTGTGCAGGCAATCGAGGCATGCGGCGTTGTGGGTGCCGGTGTGTCGAGAGAGTTCTACACAAGTCGTCAATTGACCAGTATTCCGATGCGCGGTCCGATTGCAGGCAACACAATGGCTGGCACGATTAGCGGCTGGCAGCAAGCCTTGAATATCAGCGCGACCTGGGGCGGCAAATTGCCATTGGCAGACTTGCTGCAAGACGCCATTCATTACGCCGAAGCGGGTATTCCTGTCACCGCGTCGCAGTATGCGAGTACCAGCGCCAAACTCGACGAGCTCATCATGCAGCCGGGCTTTAGCGAGACTTTTCTGGTTGATGGCAAAGCGCCGGCTGCAGGTAGCCGTTTTGTGCAGCCGCGCATGGGTAAAACCTTGCGCACTCTGGTTGCAGATGGCTTGGATAGCTTCTATCGCGGTGCATTGGCCAATGATATTGCTGCGGATCTGGCTGAAATCGGCAATCCGATCACACTGGAAGACTTGCATACTTACCGTGCGCGTACCTGCGAACCGGTTCATCTGCAGCATAGTCTCGCCGATATTTACAACACGGCGCCGCCAACGCAGGGCGTGGTATCACTGATTATCCTTGCGATTCTGGACAAGCTGAATCTGTCGCAATATCAACAGGACAGCCCTGAATATATCCATCTGACGGTAGAGGCAACCAAGCAGGCTTTTGCCATTCGCGATCAGTATGTTGCAGATCCCGCCTACATGAAGGTAGATCCGCAATCACTGTTGGCGGATGAATTTCTCGCGCCGTACGTGGCGAAGATCCGCATCGACAAGGCACTGCCGTGGGGCAAAGGCAAAGGGCCGGGCGACACTATCTGGATGGGCGTGATCGATTCCGAAGGCCGCGCTGTTTCTTTCATTCAAAGTATCTATCACGAGTTCGGCAGCGGCGTCGTATTGTCGCGTACCGGCATCAACTGGCAAAACCGCGGTTGCTCATTCTCGCTGGACCCAAACAACATCAATTCATTGGAGCCGGGCAAAAAACCATTCCACACGCTCAATCCCGCATTGGCGCGTTTTAAAGACGGTCGTACGATGGTGTACGGCACCATGGGCGGCGATGGTCAGCCGCAAACGCAGGCAGCGGTATTTACCCGTTACGCAGTCTTCAACCAGCCGCTACAACAGGCGATTACTGCGCCACGCTGGTTGCTCGGCCGTACCTGGGGCCAAAGTTCGGAATCGCTTAAAGTGGAAAGCCGCTTTACCGACGGCGTGATCCGTCGCCTGCGCTCATTGGGGCATGAAGTCGATGTACTGGGTGAGTTCGATGAAATGGTCGGTCACGCAGGTGCGATCGTGCGCGATCCATCGGGAGTGCTCGCTGGCGGAGCCGATCCGCGTAGTAACGGTACGGTTGCAGGGTTTTAAGTAAGGATCGTAGTGGTGCGTCGCTCTTGAGCACGCTGTGGTGATGTAGTGCCGCAGCGTGTTTTTTTTGCCGGATAGTGACTGGATGCGGTCTTACATGCCGCCCATGAATTGCAGTGTCTTCCTTGTATATTCTTCGACGTAATCAATCAGTCTATCCGAGGCGTCGCGTGCGGCGGCCTCGTTGTTGGCGGCAATTGCGCGTGCAATATGCGCATGCAGTTTGGTCACACGGGACAAATCGCCAAAGCGTTTGAAGTGCAGATACCAGAAGCGGCGGGTTTGCGCTTCGATCGGCCCGATTGCATATGCGACGTATTTATTTTGTGCCGTAGCGATGCACAGGGCGTTGAATTCCCTGTCTGTCTCGATGAAAATCGTGCCGTCGTTCTCTTCTGCGGCGCGATCAAAGTCTTCTGCCAGTTTGGTGAATACGCGTCTCTGATCTTCCATTGCCAGACGCGCAGCGCGGCCGGCGATGATTTTTTCCAGCTCGCGTCTTACTTCTATCATGTTCAATTGATCGGCCAGATCGATTTCCGAAACGATTACGCCTGAACGAGGCAGGATTTTCACGCTGCCTTCAATCGCCAGGCGTTGCAATGCTTCACGCAACGGTGTGCGACCGAATCCCAGAGAGCGGTTCAGCGCCTTCTCCGATATTTTGCTGCCAGGCGGGAGCTTGAGTGTGACGATCATTTCTTCCAGGATGCGATAAGCCATCTGCGCCTGATTTTCGCCATTCCCTTCCATTTCGGACTGCAATGCCTGTATTTGTTCTTCTGTGATCATTCGGCCTACCCTATTGTTCTGAGTGACAATTCCTGATTATACGGTTCGTTTTTCCGTGTGTGAAAATTAGTGCGCTTGTCGTTGTTTTATATCGGGATCAAGAAATGCACCCGCGCCAATAGCGCTGAGGATTAAGCGCTTCGTCTGCAGTAAAGCAGTGACCGTCTGCGTGAAGTTCGCACACAAAAACATGGAAATACGCTGACACAGCGGGAAAAGCGAGCGATGGGGTAGGGGAACTTGATGCGTTGCGCTTGAAGATGGATATGGCTTTTCGGCAGGGCCAGTAAAAAGCCGCTTCATTCGCATGCAGCGGCTTTTACCACGCAGCAGTCACCAGATGCTGAGCGAGAACCAACCCGCGCTGCCGTTATCTGCGGGATCAATAACGGAACAGGCGATTGTTTTCAATGCGCACGCGATTACCTACGCGCAAATCGCCTACGCTGTCGAGCATCATCGTTTGATATGCGCCGTTATCGAGACGGATGCCGACTTGATAGGCATCCCGCACCTGCTGATTGTTTCTTTGAATCTGGTTGCCTACCAGCGCACCGCCAACCGCACCTACTGCAGTTGCTGCAGTACGGCCCGAACCGCTGCCGACCTGATTGCCCAATACGCCACCGACCACGCCGCCAACTACCGCGCCAGCTCCGATGCCGGTGTTGCCAGTACTTTGCTGGACGATCTGAATTGAATCGACCACTCCATATGCGGAATGATAAGCCGGAGCATTCGGCGTCTGGTTTTGTGATTGCGGATACTGATTGGCTCCAGGGTCGTTGTTATACGGTGCTGCACAGCCGGCCAGAATAAAGGCGGAAGAAAGTGCAATTGCAGTAATGCTTGTATTGCTTTTCATGATGACTCCATTTGTTAGTATTTTTTGATGGGACAACATGAAGGTAATGAGAAATGCAGGAATGTTCAGTGCGGTAGCGTACTGAATTTTGGTTTTCTAATTTTGGCAAAGAAAAGGTCACGGCCATATATCTTCACAGGATTATTCACGCGCCAGACAGGTGGGTTCAAGGTATGTGTGCAGGCGGAAAAATGGCGACAAACTTGCTTGTCGCCATCCTTGTCAAGGCTTTGCCTTATAGTGTGGCGTTTACTTCGTCGTTCTGATCGATTTGCGGATCCAGAAGCTAGCTAAATTATTGTTTTATATAGGTAAATTGGTCCCGCCGACAGGAATCGGACCTGTATCTAGCGCTTAGGAGGCACTCGTTCTATCCATTGAACTACGGCGAGACGCGCGAAAGCGAGGCATGTTGCCTGCTTCCGCCCGGGATTATAGCTGACGAAAGTGCAAAGAATGACGGGATAGTCGCCGCTATCGGTACAATGCGGACTTCATTCTCGATTTATTCTTTTTAATTGGTCGCCTGCAATCGCACGCAGACCTTACATCCTCAGGTATTTATGGCAGTCATCTCCCTTTCGAACGCGCAGCTCGCGTTCGGTCACGTCCCCTTGCTCGATAAAGCGGAATTCTCACTGGAAACCACCGAGCGCGTGGGTTTGATCGGCCGTAACGGCACCGGTAAATCGTCTTTGCTGAAAATTATTGCCGGTACGTCGAAGCTGGATGATGGTCTGTTTGTCATGCAGCAAGGCATCAAGATCGCGTACGTGGAGCAGGAGCCGCATTTTTCGCAGGACATGTCCGTATACGACGCAGTGGCGTCCGGCATGGGCGATATGCAGGCCTTGCTGACGGAATACGATGCGCTGACCGGTCAGTTTGGCGGCGATGACGACGATGCCTTGATGGAGCGCATGCACGACATTCAGGTCAAGCTGGATGCCGCCGATGCATGGAATTTGAATCACAAGGTCGAGGCAACGCTGGATCGTTTGAATCTGGTCAAGGATTCGCTGATGGGCACCTTGTCCGGCGGTATGCAGAAGCGTGTTGCGCTGGCACGCGCGCTGGTGAGTGCGCCTGATGTGTTGCTGCTTGATGAGCCGACAAATCATCTGGATTTCACATCGATTCTCTGGCTTGAAGGTTTGCTGCGCGATTACAAGGGCAGCGTGCTGTTCATTACCCATGATCGTAGCTTCCTGGATAACGTGGCGACGCGGATCATTGAACTCGATCGCGGTCGCTTGCTGTCATTCCCGGGTAACTTCAGTGCGTACCAGATTCGCAAGGCAGAACAGCTGGAAATCGAAGAAGTCGAAAACGCCAAGTTCGACAAATTTCTTGCGCAGGAAGAAGTCTGGATCCGGAAAGGCGTGCAGGCACGTCGTACGCGTGATGAAGGCCGCGTGCGTCGTCTGGAGGCATTGCGTCTGTCTCGCAGCGCACGGCGTGATCAGCAAGGCCAGGTCAGGCTCGACGTATCGTCCGGCGAACGCTCAGGAAAGATCGTGGCCGAGATGGAGGATATCAACAAGGTTTATGGCGACAAAGTCATTGTCAAGGATTTCACGGCGACGATACTGCGCGGCGACAAGGTCGGCCTGATCGGTTTGAACGGGGCAGGTAAAACCACGCTGCTGAAAATGATTCTCGGCGAAGAAGAGCCGGATTCGGGTACCGTCAAGCAAGGTACTAAATTACAGATCGCGTACTTTGATCAGATGCGTGCGCAGTTGAACGAAGAAATGAGCCTGGCCGACACCATCGCGCCGGGTAGCGACTGGGTTGAGATTAACGGTCAGCGCAAGCACGTGATGACTTATTTGAACGACTTCCTGTTTGCGCCGGAACGTGCTCGTTCACCAGTCAAATCATTGTCAGGTGGCGAACGTAATCGTCTGCTGCTGGCCCGTCTGTTTGCCAAACCGGCCAACGTGCTGGTGCTGGATGAACCGACCAACGATCTGGACATCGATACACTGGAACTGCTAGAGGAACTGCTGGAAGATTATGAAGGCACCGTGTTCCTGGTCAGCCATGATAGAACCTTCCTCGATAACGTCGTCACGCAAGTGATCGTTGCTGAAGGCAATGGTCTGTGGCGCGAATATATCGGTGGTTATACCGATTGGGAGCGTGTACGTCCGGCGGCGATTCCGGCGGCGATTCCGGCGGGTTCGCCTAAAGGTTCAGGCAAAGTGGATGCTAAAACTGAAGCCGTATCGTCGCAAGCAGCACCGGCTGCAAAGCAGAAAAAGCTGAGCTACAAGGAGCAGCGCGAGATGGATGCTTTGCCGGCCTTGATTGTGCAGTTGGAAGAAGAGCAAAAAGCGATTACGGAAAAATTGGCCGATGCCAGTATCTATACCAAGCAGGCAGATGAAGCAAAACGATTGAATCAGCGTTTTGCAGAGATCGACGGCTTGTTGCTGGAAGCGCTGGAGAAGTGGGAAGCCATAGAGGCACGCGCGAAAGCGTAATGCGTGCAACGCCGTTTCTGCCTGCGCAGGAGCGGCAGCCTAGTTCAGGCGTCCGATTGCATCTCTCAGGTCAGGCAAGCGTGCGCGCAATTCCGCGGCATCCATCGCGTACGGACGTTGCTCCAGATACGCTTCAATATCCTGTACCGCAGCTTGCGGGCATTCCAGATTGGCATACGCCAGACCACGATCGCGCCGCTCGGTAATGTCACGTGGCAGCAAAATCAATAATCTTTCCTGCACTTCAAGCAAGCGCTGCCAGTGTTCCTGCTGCATGAACAGCAGTTTCAGATTGCGCAGCATGCGTACCAGAATGTCGCGTGGACTGGCCGCGTCGAGATAGGCATTGAACTGAAAATCATCCGGGAAATCCTGCTGCAGGATATAAGGTTCGACGCGCTCTTCCAGCTCTTCGCGCGACAGGCTGGAGCCATTGAACGGATCGAGTACAACCTGACCGGATTGCACCGACAACTTCATCAGGAAATGGCCGGGGAAGGATACGCCCTGAACTTCCAGATCGATTTGCTGCGCCAGTTCCATATATAAAATCGCAAGCGAAATCGGAATGCCGCGCCGTGTGCTGAGCACACGATGCAAGTAGCTGTTGTCGGGATTGTAGTAGTCGTTGACGTTGCCGCTGAAGCCGAGTTCATTGTAAAAATAATGATTCAGCATGCGCAGCTTTTGCAGATGCGAGGCATCGTCCGGCAAGCGCTGCCTGAGTTTGGCGGCAAGCGTATCGACTTCTTCTTCCAGTGCAGCGAGATCGAGATCGGGCTCGGCGTCCTGTGCAATCGCCAACGCAGCTTCAAATAATGGAATGCTGTCATCCTGCTGCACCAGCGTGGAAAAGTATTCGAGAGTTTTGATCGTCATATGCCTCCATCATAGCGAGGATGCGGCGAACGTGCAGATGCACGTTCAAGGTGTTGCGATCAGTGTGATATCCGCTTGAAATCCCGGAATCGAAATCCCATGGCCAACAATGCGCCGAAATAGCTGATGCCGCAAGCTGCCAACACCATCAGCAATGCGCCTACGCGCAACAACGGCGTTGCACGCAATGCCACCCAGTCGAAATGTCCAGCCGCCCACAAGGCCACGCCGCCCATCAGGAAGAGTGCACCGGTCAGACGAATGAAAAATGTGCGCCAACCGGGCAAGGCCGAATAAATTCCACGCCGTTTCAAGCCCCAATACAGGAAACCTGCATTCAAGCATGCGCCCAAACCAATTGATAGCGCTAGTCCTGCATGCGCAATCCACGGCACAAAAATCAGATTCATTAATTGCGTTGCAATCAACACACCTATCGCAATTTTGACCGGAGTTTTGATGTTTTGCTGCGCATAAAATCCGGGTGCGAGAATCTTGACCAGAATCAGGCCGATCAGGCCGACGCCGTATGCAATTAGCGCTCTGGACGTCATGGCAACGGATTGTGCATCGAATTTGCCGTAATGAAATAGCGTTGCCGTCAATGGTTCTGAGATCGTTGCCAGACCGACGGCGCAAGGCAGGGCGAGCAGGAAGGTTAGACGCAAGCCCCAATCCAGTAGTGATGAATATTCGGCCGTGTTGCCCTCGAAATTGGCCTTTGACAGGCTGGGCAGCAGGATAGTCCCCAGTGCCACGCCTAGCAGGGCAGTCGGGAACTCCATCAATCTATCGGCGTACGAGAGCCAGGACACGCTGCCGCTTTCCAGTCGCGAGGCAATGTTTGTGTTGATCATCAAACTGATTTGTGCCGCAGAGACGGCAAATACCGCCGGTCCCATTTTGCGCAAGACCTTGCGTACTCCGGCATCGCCCAGGCTGGCGAACGGATTTTTTGAAATACGCGGCAGCATGCCGATTTTCATCAGCGCGGGAATCTGGATTGCCATTTGCAGAATGCCGCCGACCACGACGCCAATTGCCATTGCATAGATAGGCGTCTGCAGATAAGGCGCGAGAAAAAGCGTGGCGACAATAAATGACAGATTCAGCAGGACGGGGGTGAAAGCGGGAATCTTGAATTCGCGCCAGGTATTCAGAATGCCGCCACTGAGCGCCACAAATGACATGAAGCCTATGTAAGGGAACATCACGCGCGTCATCCAGACCGAGGTGTCGAATATGGTGGCATCGGCCTTGAGTCCGGTCGCAATCAGATAGACGATGAAAGGTGAGGCTGCAATGCCGATCACGCAGGTCAGCAGCATTGTCCATATCAAAACAGTGGCGACGTGATCGATCAGGCTCTTAGTTGCTTCTTCACCTTTCTGGCTTTTGTATTCCGCCAGAATCGGCACGAACGCCTGCGAAAACGCGCCTTCGGCAAACAGGCGGCGCAGCAGATTTGGGATGCGAAAGGCGATATTGAACGCATCGGTATAGGCGGATGCACCGAATGCACGGGCAAACAGGATCTCGCGTATCAATCCTGTCACACGAGAAACCATCGTCATGCCGGATACTGCCGCGAGCGTTTTGTGCAAGTTCATGGAGCGGGATTATAGCTGGTCGGCAGGCAACGATGGCAGCCGGATTTCGCGAGGGGTGCTTAGTGTCTGATGTTGAATTCATATTTGCATCAAGGCAAGAGCGCAAGCACTAGAATACATTTTTAGATGTCAAAACAGTATCTTTTTATTAATAAAGGCCGCTTGCCTTTAAAATACTGCCAGTTGCATTGCTGCCACTTGTTGCAACAAGCTTAGAGGCAGGGCAGCATCTATTTGCCTGATTCGCAAAATACCGCTATAATCCGAGGCTTCACAGAATTCTGTCTCACTAATGCGTGTTTGCGAATGCGCGTCGACCCTGTTTTAGGAAATAATATTCATGGCAAATACCGCACAAGCACGCAAACGCGCTCGTCAAGCAGTCAAACAAAACGCTCACAATTCGAGCCAGCGTTCGACCTTGCGTACCGCAGTTAAGGCAGTTCGCAAAGCAATCGAAGCTGGCGACAAAACTGCAGCAGCTCAGGTTTTCCTGGCTTCTGTTTCGACGATCGATCGTATCGCCGACAAAAAGATCATCCATAAAAACAAGGCAGCACGCCATAAAAGCCGCCTCGCAGCTGCTTTGAAAGCGCTGGCTTAAGCAATCCTTATCGCTGCAGAAATGCGGCGATCAGTAATAAAAAACCCGCATGATGCAAATCATGCGGGTTTTTTATATTTGTACTGCCATTCTGGAGGTGTCCTGCAACAAGAATCGGCTTTCTTGTTGCTTACCTGCCTTTCGGCAAGCCATCAATCGTGCTACCCGGCTTGATGTTCTTTTGCCTGAACCAGCCTTCGTTCATTTCCAGCGCGTAACGCACCGGTTTTTTTGCACAATGCGACTCCAGACTTTGCGGTTTCATATTCTCTATATTCACGATCTTGCCGTCGTCGTCAATAAAGGCGACGGAGAGCGGGATCAAGGTGTTCTTCATCCACATGCAAACACCGGCCGGCGCACCGAAGAGAAAAATCATTCCTTCGTTTTGCGCCATGCTTTCGCGAAACATCAAACCTTGCTGACGCTCGGCTTCGGTGGCGACCACCTCGGCCTTGATGACATGCATGCCGACAGTGAGGGGAATCACCGGAAATTTCTGGCCCGGCTGCGCCCATGTCGCGCTCGCAGAAAAGGTTGCAGCCAGGGCGAGAACTGTGGTGCAAGAGAAAAGGGATTTGTTCATGAGCAATTTCTGAGTAAGTAGTAAGAATGCAGCACGAGTGTAATGGAAAAAGTGAAGCAGGCGTTTGTGCGCTTGAAAAATCGGTGTTCACAGGTGTGAGGCCTGATTTTAAAGACCTAATTCTGCCGCAGAAATTTCGCGCCACTCACCCGGCAATAGCGGATGCGACTGCAGGGAAACCGGACCGATCGCAATCCGTATCAATCGCAAGGTGGGAACACCTACGGCCCCAGTCATGCGGCGTACCTGACGATTTTTACCTTCTGCCAATGTAATTGCGAGCCAGCTGGTTGGCACTTGGGTGCGCTCGCGTATCGGCGGATTGCGCGGCCATAGCCAATCGGGCTCCTGTACCCGTTTTACCTCGCAACCCTGGGTAATGAAATCACCCAGATTCAGCGGTGCACGCAATCGCGCCAGTGCTTCGGTTTGCGGAATACCTTCCACCTGCACCAGATAGGTTTTTGTCTGTTTGTGATCGGGGTGACTGATCGCATGTTGCAGTTTGCCGTCATCCGTCAGTAGTAATAAGCCTTCGCTGTCTGCATCCAGCCGTCCGGCAGGGTAAATGTCGGGAATATCCAGGTAGTCGGCCAGCGATGCGCGTGTCGGGTGGGGCGAGAACTGGCACATTACCTGGCAGGGTTTGTTGAACAGAATCAGAGACATGGTTGATGGCTTTGTTGAAAGTGCGGGTTCGCCAGCCGAAGGGACGGTGAGCGGTGATGGAATGTTAAAGAGATTTTGCAAGTTGCGATATCAAAACCGGCCTGTCGGCCTGCATCTGTTTTGCAGATCCGGATCTTTGCAAGCGCGATTGAGTAAAAGATCGAATGCAGATCTGAGGCGGTGGATGTGCTCATCAGTGCGATGAAAAATCGATTCGGGAGAAAAAGATGACTTGTGATTTCGCTGGCCTGAGCCTGACGGGCGAGGCGATGCAGGTGTAGGCATCCGGATTCGGCCAGAAGATGAGCGCCAATACGGTGCAAACGCAAAGAGTTGCCAGCCTGACTCACCGACAGTGGCCCTAAAGTCGGCTTTGTGCGGATTTTATTTTTTGACAATAAAAAAACCCCGCCTGAGCGGGGTTTTTCATGAAGTTCCTTGAATCAAGGAGCTTGAATGTTGGAAGCTTGCTTGCCTTTAGGGCCTTGCGTGACTTCGAACTGGACTTTTTGACCTTCTTTGAGAGTCTTGAAGCCGTTCATCTGGATTGCGGAAAAGTGTGCAAACAAATCTTCACCACCATCATCTGGAGTGATAAAGCCGAAGCCTTTAGAATCGTTGAACCACTTGACTGTACCTGTTGCCATAAAAAGCGTCTTTCTATATAGACTTAATCACACGAGCCGCAAAAGAAAGAAGCCTCGACTATCGTTGCCCCTCCTAAAACCTGCTCACTTCATATTGACAGCCAATGTTGTCAAGCATGTCAATAAAACTCATTCTTTACGCAAAAAATATAAAAGTCAAGATGTTTGGCGGCGCTGTTGTATGTTTATTTGAGGGGCTTAAAACACGCGCTCTTGAATTTCTGTATTTGATCGTCATCTGCGTCTTCAGAGGAAAACGCGTAAGATTAAATTTTATTTGTTTCTCTGTTCTTCTGGGCATTGTGCACACAGGTGAACGTATTAGAATAGACCTATGGCAATTAAGCACGACGATGGTACGGTCCTTATGCGGCAAGAGCAAAAACTCAAGCCGCCGTCTATGTATCAGGTGTTATTGCTGAACGATGATTACACGCCGATGGAATTCGTCGTGATGATTCTTCAGGAGTACTTTAGTAAAGATCGTGAGACATCTACGCAAATCATGCTCATGGTTCACCGCGACGGAAAAGGTATTTGTGGCGTGTATCCGAAAGATATTGCGTCTACGAAAGTTGAGCTGGTTTTGAACCACGCCCGAAAAGCAGGGCACCCCCTGCAGTGCGTGATGGAGGAAGTATGATTGCGCAGGAATTGGAAGTCAGTTTGCACATGGCCTTTGTCGAAGCAAGACAGGCGCGCCATGAATTCATTACCGTCGAGCACCTGCTCCTGGCCTTGCTGGATAATCCTTCAGCAGCTGAAGTGTTGCGTGCCTGTGCGGTCAACATTGATGATCTGCGGAAAACGCTGACTAATTTCATAGGCGACAATACCCCTACGGTACCTGGCGCGGCAGAAGTCGATACCCAGCCTACACTTGGTTTTCAGCGCGTGATTCAGCGTGCGATCATGCACGTCCAATCGGCTTCTAACGGCAAGAAAGAAGTGACTGGTGCAAATGTACTGGTTGCCATCTTTGGCGAAAAAGATTCGCACGCTGTTTATTACCTGCACCAGCAAGGCGTAACACGTCTCGACGTGGTGAACTTTATTTCCCACGGCGTACGCAAGGATCAGCAGATCGATGCACAGAAAAGCTCTGAGGGTGCGGAAGACGTACCTTCTGCAGAAGGTCAGCAGAAAGAAAGCGCACTTGACCAGTTCACACAGAATCTGAACAAGCTGGCTACCGAAGGCAAGATCGATCCGCTGATTGGCCGTGAAGGCGAAGTCGAGCGCGTGATTCAAACCTTGTGCCGTCGCCGCAAGAACAATCCATTGCTGGTGGGTGAGGCAGGCGTGGGCAAGACTGCGATTGCCGAAGGTCTCGCATGGCGCATCACGCAAGGCGAGGTACCTGAAGTACTGCAAAACGCCATTGTGTATTCGCTCGATATGGGTGCGCTGCTGGCTGGTACCAAGTATCGCGGTGACTTTGAGCAGCGCTTGAAAGCGGTATTGAAGCAGTTGAAAGACAATCCAAACGGGATTCTTTTCATCGATGAAATCCATACCATCATCGGTGCCGGTTCGGCATCGGGCGGTACCCTGGACGCATCCAATTTGCTCAAGCCGGCTCTGTCGAATGGCCAGTTGAAGTGCATCGGTGCGACCACGTTTACCGAATTCCGCGGTGTGTTCGAGAAAGATCATGCCTTGTCGCGTCGCTTCCAGAAGATCGATGTGAACGAGCCTACGGTTGAACAAACCATACAAATTCTGCGTGGTTTGAAATCGCGTTTCGAAGAACATCATGGCGTGAAGTATTCGGCATCAGCCTTGACGTCGGCCGCAGAGTTGGCTGCGCGCTTCATCAACGACAGGCATTTGCCGGACAAGGCAATCGACGTGATCGATGAAGCTGGTGCTGCACAACGCATCCTGCCGAAATCGAAGCAGAAGAAAACCATAGGCAAGGCCGAGATCGAAGACATTATTTCGAAGATTGCACGCATTCCTGCACAAACGGTTAATCAGGATGATCGTTCCAAACTGCAGACGATAGATCGCGATTTGAAGAATGTCGTGTTCGGTCAGGATCCTGCACTGGAAGCATTGGGTTCGGCCATCAAGGTGGCGCGCGCAGGCCTGGGCAAAACCGACAAGCCGATTGGCTCCTTCCTGTTCTCCGGTCCTACAGGTGTCGGCAAAACCGAGGCAGCCAAGCAGTTGGCGTTTATCCTCGGGATTGAACTGATTCGTTTCGATATGTCGGAATACATGGAGCGCCATGCGGTTAGTCGTTTGATTGGTGCGCCGCCGGGGTATGTCGGTTTCGATCAGGGCGGTTTGCTGACCGAAGCGATTACCAAGAAACCGCATGCGGTTCTGCTGCTCGATGAGATCGAAAAAGCGCATCCGGATATTTTCAATATCCTGTTGCAGGTGATGGATCATGGCACCTTGACGGACAATAATGGCCGCAAGGCGGACTTCCGCAATGTGATCATCGTCATGACGACGAATGCCGGTGCCGAAAGCCTGCAAAAACGTTCGATCGGTTTTACTGACAAGAAGGAAGCCGGCGACGAGATGGCGGATATCAAGCGTATGTTTACGCCGGAGTTCCGCAATCGCCTGGATGCCATCATCAGCTTCCGTGCACTGGATGAAGAGATCATCCTGCGCGTGGTCGACAAGTTCCTGATGCAGCTGGAAGAGCAATTGCACGAGAAAAAAGTGGAGGCGATCTTCACCGATAATCTTCGTACTTTCCTCGCCAAGAAAGGCTTTGATCCATTGATGGGTGCACGTCCGATGTCACGTCTGATTCAAGACATGATACGCAAGGCACTGGCGGATGAATTGCTGTTCGGTCGTCTGGTAACGGGCGGTAAGGTGACGGTTGATCTGGATGAGAAGGATCAGATCAAACTGGATTTCAACGAAGGTGATGCGACACCTCCCACCGCAGCCCAGGAAACGGTTGAAGTCGAATAAGACTGAAAACGGTGCCAAATAAAAAGCCCGAACCATGATGTGGTTCGGGCTTTTTCAATTCAATGCGCGATCAGGCTGTTTTTGGGCTGGTTGAGCAAGGCCGTACCGAGACTATTCGCTCTGCCATCGGCTCCTATGTTGGGGAGCGCAGTGCGGCCGCACATTCCCGTATCAGGGTCGGGCCGCGATAAATCAAGCCGGTATATAGCTGTACCAGCGATGCGCCGGCGGCTATCTTGGCCTGTGCATCCGCGCCGGATAAAATTCCACCGACACCGATGATAGGCAGGGCGTCGCCCAGTTCTGTTTTCAATGCACGGATTACGCTATTCGACGATTCGAAAACAGGAGCGCCTGACAGGCCACCGGTTTCTTCTGCATGCTTCATGCCCTTTACCGCGTCGCGGCTGATCGTGGTGTTGGTGGCGATGACGCCATCCATCTTGTGTCGCAACAGCGCTTGCGCGATGGTCTGGATTTGTTCTGTATCGATATCCGGTGCAATCTTCAAGGCGATCGGGACATAACGTTTGTGCTGATCAGATAAGCGTTGTTGCGCTTCTTTTAGTTGCGACAACAAGGCATCGAGTTCCGATGCGCCTTGCAGTTGCCGCAGGTTTTTGGTGTTCGGTGACGAGATGTTGACGGTGACATAGCTGGCGTACGGATACACCTTTTCCAGGCAAATCAGATAATCGTCTACTGCGCGCTCGATCGGCGTGTCTGCATTCTTGCCGATATTTAATCCGAGTATGCCTTCCCCGTTTTGATAAAACCGCGATGCCTGGACGTTGGAGACAAAGGCATCGACGCCGCCGTTGTTGAATCCCATCCGATTGATGATGGCGTTTGCTTGCGGCAGGCGAAACATGCGTGGCAAGGGATTGCCTGGCTGGGCACGCGGCGTTACGGTGCCGACCTCGATGAAGCCGAAACCTAGCGTCGCCAGAGCATCGATATAGGCACCATCCTTGTCCAGCCCCGCGGCCAGACCGACCGGATTGGGAAAGGCAATGCCCATCACGGTGCGTGGATCGTGTTCCGGCTTGGCGATCGCAGAAGTCCATCCCAGCGCCGCAGCACGATGCAAGGCAGGCAAGGTGAGCTTGTGCGCGGCTTCCGGATCGATGGCAAATAAAAAGGGACGGGCAAGGGCGTAGAGGAATTTTTCGGACACGGTAGCGATCAGGTTGGTGAGTCAAGGGCAGCCAAACCGACTGCAGTATGTGCGGTCAGTTTGGCATCGCGCATTTTAACGTGAGATGCGGACGCAGCCTAGGATAGTGGCTGCCATTCACCTTGCCGCAATGCTTCCAGTGGCTGGAAATTTTTCTTGTATGACATCTTCTGGCTTTCCTCTATCCAGTAGCCGAGATAGACGTACGGTATTTGCAGCATCCTGGCTTGCTCGATTTGCCACAGTACGTTGTAGGTGCCGTAGGAGGCGTTTGCTTCTTCAGGATCGTAAAAGGTATAGACCGACGACAGGCCATCATCCAGCACGTCGATGATGCTGACCATGCGCAGCGTGCCATCGTCTTCGCGAAACTCCACCAGCCGGGTATTTACCTTGCTCTGCAGCAGGAATTGTGCGTACTGCTCGCGGCTATCCTGGTCCATGCCGCCGCCGGCATGCCGGGCTGCCTGATAACGCAGATAGAGATCGTAATGTTCGGCCAGATAAGCGAGTTTGGTCACCGAGGTTTGCAGGTCGCTATGCCGGGTTTGTGCCCGTCGCTGACTGCGATTGGGTATGAATTTATCGACCACGATGCGTACCGGCGTACATGCCTGGCAGCCATCGCAATAAGGGCGATAGGTGAAAATCCCGCTGCGACGAAAACCGTTCTTGACCAGTTCGCTGTAGACATCGGCGTTGATCAAATGCGCAGGAGTGGCAACTTGCGAACGCGCCTGGCGGTCATCCAGATAGCTGCACGGGTAGGGGGCAGTGGCATAGAACTGTAGCGTGGAAAACGGAAGTTCTTTAGGGTGCGTCATGATTGCTGGCTTGGGCGGATTCGACGGCTATAGTTATATCAGACAGACGCTGCTATGCAAGCAGATTTCTAATTGACTTCAAACATGGCAATTGGCTTCCAGTCCATGATTTGCGGTGCTGCGACGGCTTGCCGCAAAAGGGAAATAAATTCTGCACGTGAAATCGGTGTTGCGCCTAGTGATGCCAGATGGGCTGTCTGCTGCTGGCAGTCTATCATCGAAACTCCATGGCTTTCCAGGAAGCGCACGAGATAGGCCAGGGCAATTTTTGAGGCGTCGGTGACGCGTGTGAACATGGACTCGCCGTAAAACATGTTTCCGATACTGACGCCGTATGCGCCGCCAACCAGCTCGTCATCCAGCCATAGCTCGGATGAGTGAGCATAGCCAAGACGATGCAGGCTGGTATAGCCGGCGATGATGTCGTCCGATATCCAGGTGCCGGCTTCGCCGTTGCGTGGTGCGGCACAGGCCCGCATGACGTCTACAAACGCATGATCGAAACGAATTTGCCAACGGCCGTTGGTGGCCATGCTGCGATCAATTTTCTTCAGGCTCGTTTTCAGGCTGGCGGAGATTTTGAAATCCTGAATGAAGAGCACCATGCGCGGATCGGTGCTCCACCACAAAATCGGCTGGCCTTCGGAGAACCACGGGAAGATTCCGTTTTGATAAGCCAGCAGCAAACGTTCGGCTGAAAGATCTGCGCCGGCGGCCAGCAAACCGGCTGCACCATCGGCCTCGGTGAGCGCGCTGGACACATTGGGGAAAGGATCGTCTGCTGCCAGCCACGGGATCATCGCATATCCCTGTTTTGGTTCGTTATTGTGCGCACTCTTGGTGCGTCATGTCTGAATTTTCCAGATTGCAAAAAATTACCTTTTAAAATCATGCACTTGAAAAAATCACCAAAATGGAATGATTTTTGCTCTTGTGGTGCACTCATTTTACTTGTCTGCACACTAATCGGGAGGTTTTGCATGGATGCACTTAAATATGGCGCTGACGCATTATTCATTATGCTAGGTGCGATTATGGTTTTGGCCATGCACGCAGGTTTTGCTTTCCTTGAACTTGGGACGGTGCGCAAGAAAAATCAAGTTAACGCGCTGGTCAAAATACTAGTCGATTTTGCGGTATCGACGATCGCCTATTTTTTCGTTGGCTACAGCGTTGCATATGGTGTCAGTTTTTTCGGCAGTGCCGAGGTGCTGACGCAGCGCAACGGCTTCGAGCTGGTCAAGTTCTTCTTTCTGCTGACATTTGCGGCAGCCATTCCCGCCATCATTTCCGGCGGTATTGCAGAGCGTGCGCGTTTTCATCCACAACTGCTGGCGACGGCGCTGATTGTAGGGCTGATTTATCCGCTGTTTGAAGGCATTGCATGGAATCAGAATTTCGGTGTACAGGCATGGTTGCAAGCGACGTTTGGCGCAAATTTCCATGATTTCGCCGGCTCGATTGTCGTGCACGCGGTCGGTGGCTGGATCGCCTTGCCGGCAGTGTTGTTGCTGGGTGCGCGGCGCGGCCGTTATACGAAGGAAGGTGGAATTGCAGCACATCCGCCTTCCAGTATTCCCTTTCTGGCATTGGGCGCATGGATACTTACGGTTGGCTGGTTCGGCTTCAACGTGATGAGTGCGCAAACAATGGAGCAGATGAATGGCCTGGTTGCCGTCAACTCATTGATGGCGATGGTAGGAGGCACGCTGGCTGCGTTTTTGGCGGGTAAAAACGATCCCGGTTATGTGCATAACGGCCCACTCGCTGGTTTGGTTGCCATATGCGCCGGCTCCAACCTCATGCATCCGCTAGGTGCTCTTGTTACTGGGGCAATTGCCGGTGTCGTCTTTGTCGGCATGTTCAGCCTGACGCAAAACAAATGGAAAATCGATGATGTACTGGGCGTCTGGCCTTTGCATGGTTTGTGCGGAGCATGGGGCGGTTTGGCGGCCGGAATTTTTGGACTGAAGGAGTTCGGCGGTTTGGGTGGCGTATCGTTCATGTCGCAATTGTTCGGCACGGTGCTGGGAATCTCGATTGCCTTGATAGGCGGGACGCTGATTTACGGTGCGCTGAAACTGACGATGGGTTTGCGACTGGATGCCGAGCAGGAGTTCAATGGCGCAGATTTATCGATACACAATGTCAGTGCGACGCCGGAGCGTGAAACTTACTGGTGACGCATTGCTTCGCGGCAGGGTAGATGAACAGCGGCGATGACCCTGCCACGCTATTCTGGCTCAAGGGTGATGGCTAATCGATGTTCAGCGCTTCAACATAAGGTGCAGGTTTCAGAATGTCGTGGGCATGGAAGCGATAGGCGCCGCCGTTTTTTCGCGCGGTATGATCGGCCAGAAAGAATTTCAATGTATGGCTGACGGTCTGGAACGCGATCTCGTCCCATGGAATTTCATCGGCGGCAAACATTTTCACTTCCAGGCTTTCTATACCTGCTTCGTAGTCCAGATCCAGCAAGGTGGCACGATAAAACATGTGGACTTGATGTACGTGCGGCACATTCAATAGCGAAAACAGTTCATGCAATTGAATGTTTGCACCGGCCTCTTCCACCGTTTCCCGGATCGCGGCTTCGGCTGTGGTCTCATTGTTTTCCATGAAGCCAGCTGGCAGCGTCCAGTAGCCGTGACGTGGTTCTATGGCGCGCTTGCACAGGAGAATACGCATCTCGCCATCTTCATCCCATACGGGAATCGAGCCGAGCACCATCTTCGGATTCTGGTAATGAATGGCGCCGCAATTGCCGCATACATAACGCGGGCGATTGTCACCCGCAGGGATGGATAGTGAAACGGGATGAGCGCACTCGGAGCAAAAATTCATGGAAATAAAATCGTTTAAATACTTACGTGTCTGGATTGTCGTCGAGCATATTTCAAGTGAAGAAGTGTATCACCGAGTAAAGAATATGCGATTAAGTTTGCGTTGCGCGCAGATACTCTATATACTTCATATCTTCAGACGCGGGGTGGAGCAGTCTGGCAGCTCGTCGGGCTCATAACCCGAAGGTCNNCGTAGGTTCAAATCCTGCCCCCGCAACCAAAGTCTTACAAGTCTTATATAATTCCCGCTCATCAGTACATCTCCTCAAACGGGCGTCGGACAGCAATATCAACTGGTTCTCTAACCGGGCAGCGTCAATAGATGCATGTCGTTGAATAACTTCTGCACATTACAACTAAACAGTCGTAAAAAAATCGTAAATGAATATTGCTGAGGCGAAGAAAGTCCTCGAAACAGCGCTACTCTGCGCTCACGAGCCACTGTCCATTAACGACATGAAGAAGCTTTATGTCGAAGGCGATGCGGACGGTCAGATTGATGCCGATGCAATCAAGCAAATGCTGGATGAGTTACGCGACGATTGGGCTGACAAGGGAATTGAAGTAGTCAGTCTTTCGACTGGCTGGCGTTTCCAAAGCCGACCGGAGATGAAGATTTATCTGGAGCGGCTGAATCCGGAAAAACCGCCCAAGTATTCGCGCGCAACACTTGAAACGCTCGCCATCATTACCTATCGTCAACCGGTTACACGGGGCGATATAGAAGAAATTCGCGGCGTAACGGTTAATTCGCAAACCATCAAGATGCTGGAAGATCGTGGCTGGATCGAAGCGATCGGCCATCGGGACGTTCCCGGACGCCCTGCCTTGTTTGCCACGACCAAGCATTTTCTGGATGATCTCGGCCTCAGCTCTCTCGATCAATTGCCGCCACTGCAGCAGGTAGAGAAGGGGGATATGCAAGGCGATGTCTTGCTGGAGATGCAGACGCTGGAAGCGGAAATACAGGCGCATCTGGATCAAACGGCAATCGATTTTTCCGATGTCGATGCAACTGAAGGCCTTGTCGTCGTCAGTGAAACCGTCGATATCGAAACGACTGAACTGTCGATCGCCGCTGAGGCGACAGATAGCGTCGGCGATACGGTAATGGATACAAGTGCCACCCCGGTTTCGGAATCCGAAACCACTCCCGCTCATGCAGTGCCCGACTTGACGGTTGTTGACGTCGCAAGTCAAGACAACCAAGAAGTGAATGATGAATCGCCCAACGAAAAATAATACGTCTGATAATAGTACGTCTGATGCATCGAGCAATGACACATCGCCAGCAGAGCATGCGGATCGTGCAGAGACTGAAAAAAACGCTGCAGTCCCGGATGAAAATAATGCCGGCAAAGTGGTAAAACGCGGTTTGCGCGGCCCACGCACTTTGCGTCGTGCCCGCAATGCGCCGCGCAGTGCGCCCGCCAATCGTGATGCTGCTGAAGGGCAGATTGCAGCGGTAGAAGGAATGGAAACGCAAGCTGCGCCTGCTTCGGGTGAAGTGCGCAGAGAGCGCAATCCGCGTCGCGATGAGCGTCAGCCGGGTGCAAAAGGATCACAAAAATCGGGTGGAAAATCACATGGTGCAGGCCCGAATCGCGGCGGCAAGCAGCATTCCAGAGGCGGTGACGCAGATGATGTGTTTTCCTTCGTTACCTCCGATGCATTTGATACGCTGGCTGGTGATGAGGGCAAGGCTGGTGGTAAACGTCGCCATGAGCAAAAAAGTGTGCGTCGCGATTTGACGGCTGACGATGATGCGCCGAAGTTGCATAAGGTGCTGGCGGAAGCCGGACTCGGTTCGCGTCGCGATATGGAAGAGCTGATTATTGCCGGTCGCGTTTCTGTAAACGGTGAGCCGGCGCATATCGGGCAACGCATACTGCCAACCGATCAGGTGCGTATCAACGGCAAACTGATTCAGCGCAAAGTAAGTAATAAGCCACCGCGCGTGTTGGTGTATCACAAACCGGCAGGTGAAATTGTCAGTACCAACGATCCTGAAGGTCGTCCATCGGTATTCGAGCGTTTGCCGACAATGAAGGCAGCCAAATGGCTGGCCGTCGGTCGTCTCGATTTCAATACCGAAGGCTTGTTGCTGTTTACTACTTCGGGTGATCTGGCAAATCGCTTGATGCACCCGCGCTATGGTATCGAGCGCGAATACGCGGTGCGGACCTTGGGCGAACTGGAAGAAGGCATGCGGCAGAAATTGCTGGCCGGTGTCGAGCTGGAAGACGGTTTGGCACAATTTTCCAAAATTGCAGATGGTGGTGGCGAAGGCGTCAACAAATGGTATCGCGTAACGATCGGTGAAGGCCGTAATCGCGAAGTGCGTCGTATGTTCGAGGCGATTGGCTTGACCGTTTCGCGCCTGATTCGCACACGCTATGGTGCGCTGACCTTGCCAAAAAACCTCAAGCGCGGGCGCTGGGAAGAAATGGAAGAGCACGCCGTGCGCGACTTGCTGGCACTGAGCGGGCTGGAGAAAAAATCTGCCGATGGCGCGCCTAAAGGCCGCAACGTTGCGGGTGATCGGCAAAACGGCAATCGTGCGCCGCGTGCGGATAATGGCATGGGTCTGCCACGCAGCCCAAGCCAGTGGGGTAATCTCGGTGGGCAAGGCCGTCCGCAAGGACAGAATGGAAAACCTGCGGGAGGCCGTCAAGGACAGCCACGCAGCCGCCAGCCTGATCCGCTGCAAACTTCGCTTGGTTTTCCAGGTATGGGGCAGCCGCGTCGCAGTAATGGCCCGAATCGTGGTCCGAACGGCAATGGCCCATCGCGTGGCAATGGTCCGCAAGGCGGCCAGGGTGGACCGCGCCGCCGTTCCAAAATTTAATCTTTTGCATCGTTCCGTGCGGCCAGTTGTCAGATTTTTCCGGGCCGCATGAGTCGATTGTTAATTGCCTGAATTGCCTATCGCAAGGATTCCTGCATTGCGGTGCACAAGGTATTCAACTATAATTCGGCAGTTAACGAAGGTCGCCAGTCAAAAAATTATGTTTTTGGCATTGAATTCGGTGATCAGAATGATAAAAAAGATGGGCAGATGCCCATTTTTTTTTTGTTAAACAGTTTGCGTTGTTGTATTCGATTTCGGCTGCAGGATGGCCGCGATTGACGTTATTCGGAGAATCCCTTTGCAGTTGTCGGCGCTGATTGAAAAAACCGTAGTGGGTATGGGCTATGAGCTGGTCAATTTTGAACAGGCGGCTCGCGGCTTGCTGCGTGTATATATAGACTTTACGCCGGAAGACGCGGATAAGGGTTCAATCACCGTAGAAGACTGTGAAAAAGTCACGCACCAGTTGTTGCACGTATTGACGGTTGAAAATGCCAATTACGAACGGCTGGAAGTGTCGTCGCCGGGTTTGGACCGGCCGCTGAAGAAACTGTCGGATTATGTGCGTTTTGTCGGTGCCGAGGCACTGGTGAAATTGCGTATGCCGATGCCGAATGCGGCCAATCGCAAATCGTTCCAGGGGATTTTGCAGGAACCGGTGGGCGAGAATCTGGCGCTGGAATTTGAAGGAAACGAGGGGCCGGCGAAGCTTGAATTTACGCTCGCTGATGTAGACAAGGCACATTTGGTGCCGCAAGTGAATTTTAGGAGTCGCAAAGCATGAGTCGCGAAATTTTGCAGTTGGTTGATGCGCTGGCGCGCGAAAAAAACGTTGATCCAGACATCGTATTCGGGGCGCTGGAACACGCGCTTGCGCAAGCGACCAAGAAACGCTACGAAGGCGATGTCGACATCCGTGTCTCGATTGATCGCGAAAGCGGCGAATTTGAATCCTTTCGTCGCTGGCATGTCGTGCCTGACGATGCAGGCCTGCAATTGCCGGATCAGGAAATTCTGCACTTCGAAGCCAAGGAACAAATTGGCGATATCGAAGTGGATGACCATATCGAAGAGCCGATTGAGTCGGTGGAATTCGGTCGTCGCTTTGCGCAAGATACCAAGCAGGTTGTACTGCAACGTATTCGCGACGCAGAGCGCGAACAGATTCTGGCTGACTTCCTGGAACGCGGCGATTCGCTGGTTACCGGCACCATCAAACGGATGGAGCGCGGTGACGCGATAGTCGAGTCCGGGCGTATAGAAGCGCGTTTGCCGCGCGACCAGACAATTCCAAAAGAAAACCTGCGTATCGGTGATCGCGTCCGTGCTTATATCCTGCGTATCGATCGCAATGCACGCGGCCCGCAAGTGATTCTGTCGCGCACTGCGCCGGAATTCATCATGAAGCTGTTTGAACTTGAAGTGCCGGAGATCGAACAAGGCTTGCTAGAAATTAAATCGGCAGCACGCGATGCAGGCGTACGTGCCAAGATCGCAGTGTTTACCGACGACAAGCGTATCGACCCGATCGGCACCTGTGTCGGCATGCGCGGTTCGCGCGTGCAGGCTGTGACCGGGGAACTTGGCGGCGAGCGCGTGGATATCGTGTTGTGGTCGGAAGACCCGGCGCAATTCGTGATCGGCGCATTGGCACCGGCCAACGTTTCCTCCATCGTTGTGGATGAAGAAAAGCATGCGATGGATGTCGTCGTCGATGAAGAAAACCTGGCGATTGCCATTGGTCGCGGCGGCCAGAATGTGCGCCTCGCATCGGAACTGACCGGCTGGCAAATCAACATCATGACAGCGGAAGAATCGGCCGATAAATCGCAACTGGAAACTGCTGCGACCCGTATCCTGTTCATGGAAAAACTCGACGTCGATCAGGAAGTTGCCGACATTCTGGTAGACGAAGGTTTTGCTTCGCTGGAAGAAATCGCCTACGTGCCTATCGGTGAGATGCTTGATATCGAATCCTTCGACGAAGATACTGTCAACGAATTGCGTAACCGTGCGCGCGATGCGCTGGTAACGGAAGCTATCGCCTCCGAAGAAGGCATGGAAGGCATGGACGAAGCACTAGTGAATCTGGAAGGCATGGATCGCGTAGTTGCCGGCAAGCTGGGCCTGGCGGGCATCAAGACACTCGACGCGTTTGCTGCCCTGGCTTATGACGAGTTTGGCGCAATTCTGGCTTTACCTGCAGATCGCGCACGTCAATTGATTGAAGATGAATTTAAAGATGTGACAGATGAAGAGATGAAGCTCATCGATGCCAAATACGATGATCACGCCAAGGCGCTGCAAGCCAAGGTGTGGAGCCTCGCGGAAGCGAAATAATCCACGAAGGTTGTTTACATCTAACGTGTTACATAGAAAAGAGGACTGAATGGCGAGTAACAACGTAGCCCAATTTGCCACCGAGCTCAAGATGCCAGCCGATGTGCTGCTCACGCAACTGCGGGACGCTGGCGTTGAAAAGAGTTCCACGTCCGACGAGTTATCCAAGGCCGACAAGGACAAGCTCCTTGACCATCTGCGCCGTGCACATGGTGTAGCGCCTGAAGGTGAGAAAAAGAAAATCACGCTGACTCGCAAGGAAACCACCGAGATCAAGCAGGCGGATGCCACAGGCAAGTCGCGTACGATTCAGGTTGAAGTTCGCAAGAAACGCACATTTGTAAAACGCGACGAGCCCGCAGTCGAGGAAGCGCCGGTAGTCGCTGCTGCACCAATTATCGATGAAGCGGAAGTTGAGCGTCGTGCCGAAGAGTCGCGCCGTCATGCAGAGTTGATGGCGCGTCAGGAAGCCGATTTGCGCGAGAAGCAGGAGCGCCTTGCCAAACTGGAAGCGGAAAAAGAAGCACAAGCCAAGGCCTTGAAAAAAGCGGAAGTCGAGGCGCAAAAAGCTGAAGCGGACAAACCGGCAGAAGTAAAAGCCGATGAATCTGCAAGCGAAGAGAAAAAGCGCGTTGCCGCTGAAGAAAACAAGAAAAAAGCTGCACAGGTAGCCAAGGACGCAGCCAAGGAAGCGACTGAAAAAGCTGCTGCGACGGAAATGGCTCGTAAGGTAGTGGCTGATGAAGTGGCACAGATCAAGGCCATGATGAATGCGCCGCGCCGTGCAATCAAGGCGCCGGAGCCGGTTGCGCCAGTCGCAAAACCTGCTGCGGAAGGTACCTTGCACAAACCTGCTGATAAAAAGCCGGGCGAGAAAAAAGACGAAAAGAAGCCCGCGGTCACCGCAGACAAGAAGTCGATCAAATCGGCCAATGTCTCGTCGACTTGGCAGGACGATGCGAAAAAGCGCGGTGCGGGCATCAAGACCCGCGGCAATACCGGCGGTGGTCGTGATGGTTGGCGTGGAGGCCCTAAAGGCCGCCGTCCATCGCATCATGATGATCGCGAAAGCAATTTCCAGGCACCGACTGAAGCCGTTGTAAAAGACGTGCATGTGCCGGAAACGATTACCGTTGCCGAACTCGCGCACAAAATGTCTGTGAAGGCATCCGAAGTCATCAAGCATTTGATGAAGCTCGGCCAGATGTGCACGATCAATCAGGTGCTCGACCAGGAAACAGCAATGATTCTGGTTGAAGAAATGGGTCACACCGCACATGCGGCGAAACTGGATGATCCGGAAGCCTTGCTGGAAATCGGTGAAGAACATGCAGACGTCGAGGCATTGCCGCGTGCGCCGGTTGTAACGGTCATGGGTCACGTCGATCACGGTAAAACATCGTTGCTGGATTACATCCGCCGCGCCAAGGTTGCATCCGGCGAAGCGGGCGGCATTACGCAGCATATCGGCGCTTATCACGTTGAAACGCCACGCGGCATGATCACCTTCCTCGATACGCCAGGCCATGAAGCATTTACGGCTATGCGTGCACGCGGTGCGAAAGCAACCGATATCGTGATTCTGGTCGTCGCAGCTGACGATGGCGTGATGCCGCAAACGAAGGAAGCGATTGCGCATGCGAAAGCTGCGGGCGTGCCTTTGGTCGTGGCGATCAACAAGATCGACAAGCCGGGCGCGAACATGGATCGCGTCAAGCAGGAACTGATTGCCGAACAAGTCGTGCCGGAAGAATACGGTGGCGATTCACCGTTCGTGCCGGTGTCGGCCAAAACCGGCGAAGGTATCGACGCCTTGCTCGAACAGGTATTGCTGCAAGCCGAAGTGCTGGAACTCAAAGCGCCTGTTGTTTCACCTGCGCGTGGTTTGGTGGTCGAAGCGAAGCTCGATAAAGGTCGTGGCCCGGTTGCCACGATTCTGGTGCAGTCGGGTACCCTCAAGCGCGGCGATGTCGTGCTGGCAGGTTCGGCCTACGGTCGTGTTCGTGCGATGCTGGATGAAAACGGCAAGAGCATTACCGAAGCCGGCCCATCTATTCCAGTCGAAATTCAAGGCCTGACCGAAGTACCGAATGCCGGTGAAGAAGTCATGGTCATGGCAGATGAACGCAAAGCGCGTGAAATCGGTTTGTTCCGTCAAGGTAAATTCCGCGACGTGAAACTGGCTAAACAGCAAGCAGCAAAACTGGAGAACATGTTCGAGAACATGGGCGAGGGCGAAGTCAAAAACCTTCCTATGATCATCAAGACCGACGTGCAGGGTTCGCAGGAAGCGCTGGTTGGCTCACTGCAAAAACTCTCCACAGGTGAAGTGCGCGTGCAGGTTGTGCATGCAGCGGTGGGCGGTATTTCCGAGTCTGACGTCAACCTGGCGGTTGCCTCGAAAGCAGTCATCATCGGCTTCAACACCCGCGCCGATGCTTCGGCTCGCAAGCTGGCAGAAGCCAACGGCGTTGATATTCGCTACTACAACATCATTTACGATGCGGTAGACGAGATCAAGGCAGCGATGTCCGGCATGTTGTCGCCAGAGAAGCGCGAACATTCCTTGGGTCTGGTCGAGATTCGACAGGTTATTCTGGTCAGCAAAGTCGGTGCGATTGCCGGTTGCTACGTGCTCGAAGGCTTGGTCAAACGCGGTGCATCGGTACGCTTGCTGCGTGAGAACGTCGTGATCTGGACCGGCGAACTCGATTCGCTGAAGCGCTTCAAGGACGATGCAAAAGAAGTCAAATCCGGCTTTGAATGCGGCTTGACCTTGAAAAACTTTAATGACATCAAGGAAGGCGATCAACTCGAGGTCTTTGAAGTGCAGGAAATCGCACGTACGCTGTAATAGCCTTACTCAGGGTGGCTCAGCGGCTACCCTTGTTCTATCATGATCGCATCGGCCGGCTTCCCTGCTTGCCGATGCGAACTTACTTTTGCTCCTCCCGTTGTATCGAAGAAATTTATGGCCAAACACAGTAAATCCATCCCCGGACGCGGCTTGCGCGTTGCAGATCAGATCCAGCGTGATCTGTCTGAGATTGTCGCGTTCGAATTGAAAGATCCGCGCGTCGGGATGATCACGATTACAGAAGTGCAGGTCACGCCCGACTATGCGCATGCCAAAGTGTTTTTCACGATGCTTAGCGATAACAAGGACGAGATCAAGAACACGGTGTCGGGCTTGAGCGCCGCTTCCGGTTATATTCGCGGCCAGCTCGGCCGCCGACTGTCGATTCATACCTTGCCGGAACTGCATTTCGTGCACGATACGTCGACTGCACGCGGCATTGAAATGTCCAGGCTGATCGATGAAGCCAACGCAACACGCGCCAAGGATGCAGAAGACTAAGTTTTCCGCATATGAGCTTGTCGCTGCTGCTGGCACTGCAACAACGGGCGCTGCGTTTCCATTTCTTTCTACTCTAGATCAGACGAAGTTTTTAGTCTGACAGGCCAAATCGCAATTTCCCTCATCCATCATGGCAACAACTCCGATCAAGAAAAAGCGCGTGCCGGTTCATGGCGTTTTGCTGCTCGATAAGCAGGTTGGCGTATCGAGCAACGATGCGTTGATCAAAGCCAAATGGTTGTTGAATGCGCTCAAGGCCGGCCATACCGGCACGCTTGATCCGTTTGCAACCGGCTTGCTGCCGCTTTGTTTTGGCGAGGCGACCAAGTTCGCACAGGATTTGCTGGATGCCGATAAAACCTATGAAACGATCGTGCATCTTGGCGTCACGACTAACACCGGCGACACTGAAGGTGAAGTGGTCGCCACGCGTGAGGTGAATGTCAGCCAAACGCAAATCGATGCGGTACTGGCGCAATTTCGTGGCGATATCGAACAGATACCTCCCATGTATTCAGCGCTCAAGCGTGACGGTAAACCTCTTTATGAATATGCGCGTGCCGGTATCACGCTGGAACGCGAAGCGCGCCCGGTGACCATCCATTTGCTGGAGTTTGTGGATTTTCAGGCGCCGTACCTGACATTACGCGTGCGATGCAGTAAAGGTACGTATATACGTGTGCTGGGCGAAGACATCGGTGCCGCATTGGGATGCGGCGCGCATCTGAATGCCTTGCGTCGTATTCAAGTTGGCGATTTGTTGATAGCCGAGGCAATTACCATCGAAGAGCTTGCCGCCAAAGATGGTGATGCACGTATCGCAGTGCTGGCGCCGGTTGATGCATTGCTGACATCGTTCCCTGCGCTGTATTTGTCGGAAGAACTGGCCAAGCGTTTCTTGCACGGGCAAAGATTGGCTTTGGGAAAAGAGAATATTGCATTGCCTGAAGGCCAGGGCAGGATGCGTGTTTATCGTGAAAGCGACGGGCTATTGCTAGGCACAGGATTGATGCAGGAATACAGCATTCTGGCACCTGAGCGCCTGATTTCCACCGTGGCAATAGTTGCTGGATAAACGTTTCCTTTTTGTAAATGATTGTCTTGATTAAATAACTCTTCGGCCTGTTTCACCCGCGCCGCTGTCTTTTCCTTGTTCCCGTAAGGCGCAGCAAGTCCTTGACAGGGTAAGGTTTGTCGGGCTTGGGCAAGGTTGGCTGTGCTATACTATGCGGCTATTCAAATTCTGCATCACCCCCAACCGCTAAACACACCATGTCAAACTCAAAACGCGCTATTCGTAACATTGCCATCATCGCTCACGTTGATCACGGCAAAACCACACTTGTTGACCAATTATTGCGTCAATCAGGTACTTTCCGTGACAACCAGCAGATTGATGCCCGCGTAATGGACTCAGGCGACATTGAAAAGGAACGTGGCATCACGATTCTGTCGAAGAACTGCGCGGTTGAATACAAAGGCACCCACATCAACATCGTTGATACTCCAGGCCATGCCGACTTCGGTGGCGAGGTGGAGCGCGTTCTGTCTATGGTTGACAGCGTGTTGTTGCTGGTTGATGCGCAAGAAGGTCCTATGCCGCAAACGCGTTTCGTAACACGTAAAGCACTGGCACTTGGTTTGAAACCTATCGTTGTGGTCAACAAGATCGACCGCGAAAATGCAGATCCGCAGAAAGCAGTGAACGCGACTTTCGAGTTGTTTGACAAACTCGGCGCGACTGACGAGCAACTGGATTTCCCTATCGTTTACGCATCGGGTTTCAAAGGCTATGCAGGTCTGGAAGACACTGTGCGTGACGGTAATATGGAGCCTTTGTTCGACGCGATTCTGGAGCACGTTCCTGCGCGTGAAGATGATCCTGATGCGCCATTGCAATTGCAAATCACTTCACTGGAATACTCTTCCTACGTTGGCAAGATCGGCGTTGGTCGTATCCTGGCTGGTCGCGTCAAGGCGCTGCAGGATGTGGTCTGGATGAATGGCCCGGACGACAAGCCAACCAAGGCACGTATCAATCAAGTATTGACTTTCAGAGGCCTGGATCGCGTGCTGGTAGACGAAGCGCTGGCTGGCGACATCGTCCTGATCAATGGTATCGAAGAAATCAGTATCGGCTCGACTATCTGTGCAGTTGATACGCCAATTGGTCTGCCTATGTTGAAAGTTGATGAGCCAACATTGACGATGAACTTCATGGTCAACAGCTCACCGCTGGCTGGCCGCGAAGGCAAGTTCGTGACCACGCGCCAGATTCGCGATCGCCTGGAAAAAGAACTGAAATCAAATATGGCCTTGCGCGTTGTGCAATCGGAAGATGATGACTCGACCTATGAAGTGTCGGGTCGCGGTGAATTGCATCTGACTATTCTGATTGAAAACATGCGTCGCGAAGGTTTCGAGATGGCTGTGTCACGTCCTCGCGTCGTATTCAAAATGGTGGATGGCGTACGTCACGAACCGTTTGAAAATCTGACGGTTGACGTTGAAGAGGTCAACCAGGGTGGCGTGATGGAAGAACTCGGTCGTCGTCGCGGCGATCTGCAAAACATGGAACCGGACGGTAAAGGTCGTGTGCGTCTGGAATATCATATTCCAGCGCGCGGTTTGATCGGCTTCCAGGGCGAGTTCATGACACTGACACGCGGCACCGGTTTGATGAGCCACGTGTTCGATGACTACGCTCCTGTCGATGCGTCGAAAGGTGAACTCGGCGGCCGTCGTAACGGCGTGCTGATCTCGCAGGATGACGGCGCAGCCGTTGCCTACGCAATCTGGAAACTGCAGGATCGCGGCCGCATGTTTGTCAGCCACAACGATCCAGTGTACGAAGGCATGATTATCGGCATCCATTCGCGTGACAATGATCTGGTCGTGAATCCTATCAAGGGCAAGCAATTGACCAACGTTCGTTCCTCGGGTACCGATGAAGCGGTGCGTCTGGTTCCTCCTATCGAAATGTCGCTCGAATATGCGGTTGAATTCATCGACGACGACGAACTGGTCGAAGTTACACCTAAGAGCATCCGTCTGCGCAAACGCTTCCTGAAAGAACACGAGCGTAAAAAAGCCGGCCGCGATGCTGCGTAATTATTTTTTTGAATAGCGCTTCTGGTTTGAGGTGCCAACAAAAAAGCTCGCTGATTTCAACATCAGCGAGCTTTTTTATTTTGCAGGGAAATTTATTTCAGTGATTTCAGGATATCGGCAATGCTGCCGAACATCTGATCGATTTGCGTCCTGCTGATGATCAGCGGTGGGGACAGTGCAAGGACGTCGGCTGTAGTACGTGTCAATAGACCTTTGTCCCAGAACGCCTTGCTGAACAGCTCGTAGGCGCGTGCGCCTGGTTTGCCAGTTATACCTTCAAGTTCTATTCCCGCGACGAGGCCTAGGTTGCGTACATCCTTGACGAAGGGCAGCCCTTTCAGGCTGTGTGCCGCATCTTCAAAATAAGGCGCCATATCGGCGGCACGCTGGCACAATTGCTCTTCCTTGTGCACCGCCAGTGTGGCGATCGTGGCGGCGGCGGCCAATGGATGGCCGGAGTAGGTATAGCCATGGAAGAATTCAATCGTATCGGCAGGTGCAGCTTCCATGAACGCATCGTGTATTTGTTGTCGCGCGATGACGGCACCCATAGGTACGGCAGCGTTGGTCAGGCCTTTCGCACAGACGATCATGTCCGGTTTGATGTTGAAGAAATCGGCCGCGAATGGTGTGCCGAGACGGCCGAAACCGGTAATGACTTCATCGAAAATCAGCAGGATGCCGTACTTGTCGCAGATTGTGCGGATTTTTTCCAGATAACCTCTGGGTGGCAGGATCACGCCGGTCGAGCCTTGCAAGGATTCGACGATGACGGCGGCGACGCAGGACGGATCGTGCAAGGCCAGCAGACGCTGTTCCAGCTCGTCGGCTATCTCGGCACCGTGCAAAGGCAGGCCGCGTGAGTAGGCGTTTTTCTCGATGTTGAGCGGATGGCGTAAATGATCTACAGCAGCCAGGCCGGGGCCGAATTGCTTGCGATTGCCGGCGATACCGCCGACTGCAATGCCGCCGAAACCGACGCCGTGATAGGCACGCTCGCGGCCGATCAGGCGGGTGCGGCCACCATCGCCGCGCATCCGATGGTAGGCGAGGGCGATCTTCAGAGCAGTGTCCACACCTTCCGAGCCGTCGTTGCAGAAGAACACCCGATTCATGCCTTCGGGTGCGATTTTCGTCAACGCCGTCGCTGCTTCAAATGCGAGTGGATGCCCGATCTGGAATAGCGGCGCAAAATCCATTTGCGCGGCCTGTCGCTGTATTGCTTCCACGATTTTTGGATGACTGTGCCCGGCATTGACACACCACAAGCCAGCGGTGCCATCCAGAATTTTGCGCCCATCGTCGGTAACGTAATACATGCCGGATGCGGACGCCATCATGCGCGGTTTAGCCTTGAACTGGCGATTGGCAGTAAACGGCATCCACAGGTGCGAGGTATCGAGCGGCTTGGTCATGTCACTCTGCTTTCGAAAAAGTAATGAAGTAATGGTATTACGTTTGCAGGGGGCGTGAAAGAGAGTCATTTTTACATTCAGCAGCGCCTGTAAATGACCATGCATGCCGAGTTGGCAAGATCGCGACAGAATCAAACCGCTTGCAGCAATCTTGCGTATACTTCGTGCTGTTCCGGATGTTGTCAGTTCTTGCGGTGCCGCTTTTGTCATCGGTGAACGGACTTATCCTTTAATTCTTTGCTTCAGCGTCAGCCTGTAATGAAACCAGATAATTTTTCGCCGCGTCGTATTTCTGTTGCCCCGATGATGGATTGGACGGACCGGCATTGCCGCATGTTTCATAGACAGATTACCCGCCATACCTGGTTTTATACCGAGATGGTGACGACTGGTGCCTTGTTGCATGGTGATGTGGCACGCCATCTGGATTTCAATAATGAAGAGCATCCAGTTGCCTTGCAACTCGGCGGCAGCGAGCCGGCCGATCTGGCGCAGAGCGCCAAACTCGGTGAGCAATGGGGCTATGACGAAATCAATCTGAATTGCGGTTGTCCATCCGAGCGGGTGCAAAAGGGGGCGTTCGGCGCTTGCCTGATGAGCGAGGCTGCGCTGGTTGCCGATTGTGTCAAAGCGATGCGCGATACAGTGCAGATCGATGTGACGGTCAAGCACCGCATCGGTATCGACGACATTGCTTCCTACGGTTTTGTGCGTGACTTTGTAGGGACTGTTGCTGCTGCCGGCTGCAGTACCTTTATCGTCCATGCACGCAACGCGATTCTCAAAGGTCTGAGCCCGAAGGAAAATCGTGAGATTCCGCCTTTGCGTTACGAATTTGCGTACCAGCTCAAGCAGGATTTTCCGCAACTGGAAATCATCATCAATGGTGGCATCAAGACGCTGGCAGAAATCGATACCCATCTTGCGCATGTCGATGGCGTGATGATAGGTCGTGAGGCGTATCACAATCCATATCTGATGAGCGGGTTCGACGCTCGTTATTACGGTGATGCTGCGACGCCAAAATCACGTGTCGAAGTGCTGCACGCAATGTTGCCTTACATCCGTGCACAACTAGAACAGCATGGCAAAAGCGAAAAGGGTGGCGGCTTGAGATTGAACAGCATCACACGCCACATGCTCGGCTTGATGGCAGGTCTGCCTAACGCGCGCGCGTTCCGGCAAAGTTTGTCGGACTCCAAAAAACTGGCGCTTGGCGACCCCGATTTATTGCTGCAGGCACTGGCACGCATGCAGTTGCTGACAGCCTAATAGCAACAGGCCGGCGAGTATCCTCAAGGCGTTGTTGCTGCATAAACTGCAGCAGGCGCTGATTTTCCACTTGATAAAATTTGTAATTTTTACTTATCGTGTAAATTTTACGCGTGCTGCGTATCTGATTTTCTTTCAGTGGAATTAATCGAGAACCTTCTCCATATAGTGTGGTCAAGAAGATAACCGTGTTGTTTTCAGGCAGCTGCCTGAGAGCAATTCGGATACATGATTCATATATTGAATTTTGTACGCCGTGCATAGAAAACAGCTTGCATGGAATTACGAATCTTGTTCCTGAAAGGAAATCATGATGAAGACATTACCCAATAGTTCACGCCTTGCCCTTGCTGCCGCAGTATTGACGGTCTTGTTCACCAGCGCCTGCGAGCGTCGCGCACCAGACGATGCCACCGGAACTGCGCCAATGGAATCACCTGCACCCGCTACCAGTGGCGTAAGCCCTGCACCAGCGATGCCTGAAGACGCACCAGTGATGCCGGAAACTGCACCAGCCGCACCGGCTGAACCTGTTGCGGGCGACAATAAAGCACCTGGTGTCATCATCGATGACACGGTGATTACCACCAAGGTAAAAACCGCATTACTGGCTGATTCGGATATCAAGGGCCTGGATGTCAATGTCGATACATCGCACGCTGTGGTGACGCTGAATGGCGCAGTAAACAACCAGACGCAAATCGATCGCGCAGGAAAAATTGCCGGCGATACTGAAGGTGTGGCTTCGGTCGTCAATAATCTGACGATTAAAAAACAATAAGGATTGCGAAGATTGGACGTGCGGCAAGTGTCTGTGGCACGGCTGAAACCTGATTGTGAATCAGACCTTGGCTTGGGCTTACTGGAAAGACAAAACCGCCTGATCCAACATTATCGTGTCAGAAAATCCGGTGTGGAATGATCGGATAGTGCAAATAAAAAAAGCGCGTATCGATTCGATGCGCGCTTTTTTATGTCCGGAAAATGATTTACTTGCGCTGTGCGTCGCTTGCTGCGTCTTGTACCTTTTCGCCGCCACGTTCCACGTCCTGGCCGAAGCCTTTAAAAGTATTGCAGGCGCTCAAGCCTATGCTCATCGAGATGATACACATAATGGAAATGATTTTTTTCATGGCATGTTTCCTTTCAGGTTGGATGGATAAGCGCGGGAACGCCTCCCTTATTTTTCCAGTGTTCAGCTATGGAACGTTCTGGTCGCCTTCCCTGATACGATCAGGCAACGTATAAACTTGGTACGTTTAATTGCCATAAAGTTCACTAAAAAATGAGTGATGGCAATGCGTCAAAAAGAGTCATCACCCACGGCAGCCGAGGATAATCCCGGCAAGGAGTTAAAACAGATTGTCGGTGTCAACACGGTGCCCGGACCGGTTTTCAGCGTTTGCAGATATCTGCGCAAGGTCGCACTGCCCAGTATGTTTGCGAGCCGATGGGGTAGGAGTTGGCGCTCATGAGCATTCCTTCAACACTTGAAAACAGGATCTCTGTAAAGTACGGATAGTGCGCAGTTTGATGCGTATCCGCGCTTCAACGTATGCCTCTCATCAATGTGCAGCCAGTCGTACATCTTTAGTTTTTGGCGCGAATTGGCAAACTTGCGCATACGGTCTGGTACGGTCGCGCAGGGAACTTTCATAATGATTGCGCTATCTTATTGATTGTTGTTCATTATTCTCGATAAGTGCCATGAAACGAATCGATCAGGCAATCAGCGAACTGGCTACCGCATTCTGCAAACTCGAACAGCACGACAGGCAGTTGTATATCAAGGCCTTGCACTCGCTGGTCGCACTCGCTGTGTCAGAAGAAAAACTGGAGCGCGTCTCCAGCATCGAGAACGATATGCAATATGTTGCCCGGATATTTTCCGATACACGTAGAAGCAGGGTGACTGTAGAAGGAGAGCAACTGTCTTTTCCATGCAGACGAAAAGGCGAGCGTCGCGCCACTTCCCGTTAATGGGTGTGCCGGATCACATCAGCTCTACTCAATACCTCTGGTCTGAGCCGAACAGCCGGTCGGTTTCATGGTTTCCCAATTTTATATCTGCTTGATTCGGTATTGCGGAATCCGTTTTACGAGCTGCAGCATGCTTGGACGTCATGGCATAGACAAAAGCTGAAACGTTTTGCGATAAGTTAAAAAACTGCAGATGGAAACCGGGGGAATTCTGGATCGTTATGCCAGGTGCAAGCGAACATTCAAGCGTTGCAGTCGCAAGGATAGTTGGGATTCTATCTAACGAAAAGACGATGATGAAGTGGTCATGTTTTGTCACGCCAGAAACACGAAAGGGTCTAGATTTTCATCTAGACCCTAGTGTATTCGTGGTAGGCCGTGCGGGATTCGAACCTGCGACCAACGGATTAAAAGTCCGCNNCTGCTCTACCAGCTGAGCTAACGACCCGAAAGACAGCTATTATAGAGAACACTTATAGCCTGTGTCAATCACATCTCCACTTTTTATCCATTAGTTTATTTGCTCTGTTCCGACGGCTGTTTCAACAGGCATGCGCACCGAGTAGGGGAACAAAATTGCGTGGATGCGCAAGCGCGAGACGAAAAAAATCGCCCGGCCAGCGAGCGATTGGATGATCAATATTAAAAATGTCAGCTTTGCGATTTGTTTTCTGCTTCGCGAGGCATTGCGTTATTTAAAATTGGCCAGGCGTTCTTTTGCAGTCTGCGCTGCCGGCGTATTCGGATACTCGGCAACCAGTGACTCCAATGCCTTTTTTGCAGCCGTACGATTTTTCAATTCCGTGTATGAACTGGCGATATTCAGCATGGCGTCCGCAGCCTTGGGGTTGGCCGGATACTTTTTCAGCAGTGCTTGTTGTGCCGTGATCGCGTTGCGATAGTCGCGCTGCGCATAGTAGGCGTTGCCTATCCAGTATTGCGCAGAAGGGACATAGGCAGATTGCGGATAACGCTGGATGAAATCGGCGAAGGCTGTGCCGGATTTTTTATAATCTCCGGCCTTGAACAGGGCGAGCGCATTATCGTACATGCGTTGCTCCGACAATTCCACCGAAGCTTCCTGGCCATCGATGGCGATGATTTGCGGTTCCAGCTTGCGCAGGCGATTATCCAGATCGACGTAGAAATCTTTCTGTCTCTGCTGCACGTTGGCGACTTCATTCGACAAGACTTCGATCTGGCCGCGCAGGCGAGAGATCTCCTGCTTCAACTGCTCATTCTGATTTGCCAGTTCGAGCATTGCAGTGGATTCAGCCTTGCTTTGTTGCAGCGAATCGACTTTGGTGCGTACATCGAGAATGGCGCGGCGCGCTTCGTCGTCGCCGAACAGCGCGGCATGCGCTGACAGCGATGCACAAGAAAATGCGGCCATCAAGGCCGCAATCAGGGTTTTTTTAATCATTGCCATTCAGATTAATAAACGATATCGGCACGGCGGTTTTCTGCCCATGCTGCTTCGTCGCTACCCATTGCTTTTGGTTTTTCCTTGCCCAGCGAGACAGCTTCCATTTGCGACTCTGGAACGCCTAACAGGGACAGGGATTTGCGCACTGCTTCTGCACGTTTTTGGCCGAGAGCCAGATTGTATTCAGCGCCGCCGCGATCATCGGTATTGCCCTGGATAATGATTTTGCGGGTGCTGTTGCTTTGCAGGTATTTGGCGTGATTTGCCACGACTTGCTGGTATTCCTGTTTGACAACGTAGCTGTCGTAGTCGAAGTACACGCTGCGCTTGGCCAATACACCTTGTGGATCGTTCAATGGGTCGCCCGATGCGTTGACGGTGCCAACGGAGTGTGGATCCACTGATGAACCTGTACGGTCTTCAATCGGTGCTTTGTCGTCCAGTTTGGTTGACGAGCATGCTGCCAGCAGCATGGCAGTCGACAAGATAAAAACTGATGTAATGGTGCGCATTTTATTCCCCTAGGTGGTAAGCGTTCGAATGTTAATTAAATCAATTGACGTGCATTATTTCATAAACGGGCCCCATGTGGGCTCGCGTATATCACCAGCCTGAGTGGTCAGGCGTTGTTTAACCTGGCCATCCACCGAAACAACCGCCAGTGTGCCGCGACGGCCGGATTCGGTTGCGTACAGCAGATATTTGCTGTTGGGCGAAAAGCTGGGCGATTCGTCTTTGACGGTATCGGACAGCCGTTGTTCCTGACTATTGCTCAAATCCAGCGTAAATAATTGAAATTTCCCCTCGCGGCGCGAAATATAGGCCAAGAATTTACCGTCTGGCGAGATTCGCGGGCTGATGTTGTAGCTGCCGGAGAAGGTCACGCGGCGTGCTTCACCACCGCTGGAACTCATTTTGTAGATTTGCGGGCCGCCGCTGCGGTCACTGGTGAAGTAAATGCTTTGGCCGTCGGCCGAGAACTGAGGTTCGGTATCGATACTGTTCGAGTTGCTCAGGCGGCGCGGACTGCCGCCGGCCGCATTGATGACGTAGACCTGGGTCAAACCGTCGCGCGACAGCGCCACCGCCAGCCGACTGCCATCAGGCGACCAGGATGGGGCAGAATTGCTGCCTTTGAAGTTGGCTGCTACCGTACGTTTTCTGCTCACCAGATCCTGAATGTAGACGACCGGTTTTTTATTCTCAAAGGAGACGTAAGCGACCTTGGTGCCGTCTGGCGACCATGCCGGTGAAATGATGGGTTCGTTGGAGCGCAAGGCGATCTGCGTGCCTTCGCCATCGGAATCGGCAATCTCCAGACGGAATTCCTTGCCGGCCCTGGTCACGTAGGCGATGCGGGTAGCAAAGGCACCGCGTATGCCGGTCAGTTTTTCATAGATATCGTCGGCGATCTTGTGTGCGGAAATGCGGATGAACTGCGGCTGGTTTGCCAGCGCCAGCGACGACAATTGCGCTTGCTTGATGGTATCGAACAAACGGTATTTCACATCCAGTCGGCCGTCCGGCAGGCGCTGCACGCTGCCGACTACCAGCGCATCGGCGCCACGCGCTTTCCAGTCGGCGAGATTGACTTGCGAGTTTTCCGTCAATACGGTGCCGGTATCGATAACTTTGAAATAACCGCTACGCAACAGATCGGCCTTGATAATGGCGCTGACCTGATGCGGGGAGAGGGATTCATCGCCGAAGGTGGCGATTGCTACCGGTATCTGGTTGGCGCCTACGCCGGCGATTTCCACCCGCAATTGCGCGTGAGCGAGACTGGTAACGAACAAGGCGAGGATCGCGAATGAGCGTAAAAAAGAAGTCTTTGTCATGGGTCACTGATCTTTCGGTTTGTGAACGACGGTCAAGCGGCCGGGAACGCTGCCGGATTGATCGGGAGGAAATGGTTGCGAGCGTTCGATTGCGCGCTTAACGGCTTCATCGAAACCGGGCAAACCTGACGATTTGCGCAGGCGTAATCCGCGTAGCGATCCATCGGGCAGCAGTTCGACATCGTATTCGACCTGAGGATTCCCGCTTAATTCTGGCGGAACGTTAAATACCGTGTTTGAGCGGATTTTCGCACGAATTTTATCGGCATACGCGCCGTCAGCGCGACCGCTGCCTTGCGATTTGGCCGCCTGGCCGGAACCTCCACTGCCGACTGCGCCGGTCAGGCGACGCATTTCTTCGGCGCGCACCTTCTCGCGCATCTCTGCATCGCGCTGATCCTGTAGACGTTTTTTATCCGCCTCTGCTTTTTTTTGCTGTTCAGCCTTCTTGTCGGCAGCTTGTTTTTCGAGTTTTTCCTGTTCCGCCTTTTGTTTCAGCTTTTTCTCTTTTTCTTCTTCAGCCAGCTTGTCTTTACGTTCTTGTTCTTTGCGTTTCTTTTCTTTTTCCAGCGCAATATCGACTTTAGGTGGTTCTGGAGTGATCGGTTCTGTCTTAGGCGTTTCCTTGACGACAGGCTTGGGTTCTGGTTTGGGCTGTGGAGTCGGTTCCGGCGGCAGCGGGGCGGCTTCTTTCGCCTGCAGATCCCAGATTTCGGCTTTCACCGCGACCGGCGTTTCGTTTTGCCAGTCTATGCCTATCCAGAAAAAAACCAGTAATGCGACGTGCACGGCCGCCGCCAGCGTGATGGCACGCCAGCGACCGGGTTCTCTCGGGACAATATACGGTGAATGTTCAGTCATAAAGCAGAGTTCACTTGGTGGCCAGACCTACGCGGCTGATGCCAAGTTTTTTGGCTTCCGAGAGGGCTTGAATCACCTCGTCATATTTAATGTTCTTGTCGGCTGCAATCATGACGGCAATCTCAGGGTTGTCGGCATACAGCGCCTGCAATTTTTTACCCAGCTCGCCGCGCCCCACGGTTTCGCTGGCTGCTGCTGCCCCTTTTTTTCCTTGCACCGAGACGGTTGCTGATGCATCGGCTTTCAATTCGATGCGTATGTACTCGGTCGGCGGCTGCGTGGATTTGGCAGCGTTCGGTAACTGGATCTCGTTTGGATTGACCATAGGTGCGGTTACCATGAAAATCACCAGCAGCACCATCATCACGTCGATGTACGGGACGACATTGATCTCTGACTTGAATTTTCTGCTGCGTCCGCCGCGCATGCTTCCGGATGAGAATGACATCGCTGCAGTCCTTAACGCGTCTGACGTTGCAGGATATTCGAGAATTCTTCAACGAAGCTTTCGAAGCGCATCGCCAGTCGGTCGATATCGTGCGAGTAGCGGTTGTAGGCAACTACCGCAGGAATCGCTGCGAACAAGCCAATCGCGGTTGCGATCAGCGCTTCGGCAATCCCTGGTGCAACCGCAGCCAGCGTGGCCTGCTGGACGTTAGCGAGGCCACGGAAGGAATTCATGATACCCCACACGGTGCCGAACAAGCCGACATAAGGAGAAACCGAGCCGACCGAGGCGAGGAAGGCGAGGTGCGATTCCAGTCCATCCATCTCGCGCTGATAGGCTGCGCGCATTGCACGGCGTGCGCCGTCCAGTCGTACGCTGGCCTGAGTTGGATCATTGGATACGCGGGATTTGTTGAATTCGCTCATGCCGGCTTCAAAGATGCGTTCCAGTGCCCCGGTCGAGCCGCTGCTTTTGCGGCGATTGGAGGTGGCGTCCTGATACAGCGCATTCAAATCACCGCCCGACCAGAAGGCGCGTTCAAATTCTTCGGTTTGCGTGCGTGCATTCCTGATGGCGAACATCTTGCGGAAGATGTAAGTCCAACTCATGACGGATACGGCAACCAGCAGAACCATGACGAGTTGCACAAGAACCGAAGCGTTGGTGATTAGATGGACAAAGGAAAGATCTTGAGTGACGGTCATGGAAGTGTGGTTTAGTCGAATTTGATCAATTGTATGCGCAACTGGTGGAGGGCTGTGCGATTTGGTGCAGCATGTACTTCATATATATGTGCTTCATAGGCAGCTTGCCGGCAACAATTTTCCTGGCATTCTGCTGCAAGCGGTCATCATGATGCCTCTAACTTCCGAATGCCGTGCATGACTTCCTGTGGAATTTCGCTGGGTCTGAAGCGCACAGTATCTACGCAGCCGACCTTGATGCGCCCGGTCGCGAGCAATTCTTCGCTCTCGCCGTTGACGCGCCATGCTTGCTGCACGAATTGTACAGAAGCGCGGCCCATCTTTTCGACTACGACAGTCAATTTCAGTTCATTATCCAGTTTCGCCGGGGCGTGATAATCGACAGTGGTGCTTTTGACGATGAACATGACGCCGAGGGTTTCCGTCATGATTTGCTGATTGATACCGGCGCTGCGCAGCCATTCGGTGCGTGCCCGCTCAAAAAATTTCAGATAGTTCGCATAAAACACGACGCCGCCGGCATCGGTATCTTCGTAGTAGACGCGGATGGTCCACGTAAAATTTGAGGGCATCGGTTGACCTTGAGTTGGTAACGCCGGGACGACGTTGCCATGATTTTTCTGCGGCTGCAATATTATCGGTTTGGCGTGACAAGCCTGTTACCTGTCCTGCCTGCGTACGGCTATCCTGTCATGACTGGGTATTGCGTTTGATGGCCAAGGGGCCGAAGCCCTGGCAAGTCGGCATGATTTCGATGTGGTTGACATTGACATGCGGCGGCAGGGTTGCGATCCAGTATACGGTGTCTGCAATATCGCCCGGGCTCAAGGGTATGGTGCCTTCATATACCTTGGCTGCGGCGGCATCGTCGCTCAGGCGCACATTGGAAAATTCTGTGCCACCAGCCAGGCCGGGTGCCAGATTGCTTGCTCGCACGCTGGTGCCTGCCAGATCCGCACGCAAATTCAGTGTGAACTGGGCGACGAAGGCCTTGGTCGCACCATACACGTTGGCGCCGGGATAGGCATATGCACCGGCGCTGGAGCCGATGTTGATGATGGTGCCGCGATTACGCTTGAGCATGTCCGGCAAAACTAGGCGCGTGACGGTGACCAGACCTTTGCAATTGGTCTCTATCATGGTTTCCCATTGTTCCAGCGACGCAGTCTGTGCTGGAGCGACACCCAGCGCGAGACCGGCATTGTTGATCAGGACGTCGATCTCTCGCCATTCAGCTGGCAGGGAGTCCAAGGCAGCGATAATGGAATGCTTGTCGGTCACGTCCATTGCGACGGTCAGAACGGCCGTGCCCAATTCTGCTGCGAGATCGTCCAGACGGTCTTTGCGACGTCCGGTGGCTATGACTTTGTGGCCGTTTTGCGCAAATTTTCGTGCCATTTCAGCGCCGAAGCCTGAGCTTGCGCCTGTAATCAAGACGATCATGAGATTCCCTTTAAGGCAAAATCGAGCCCGAACAGGGGGCTCGCTGAAAACGGTAGGCGATTATAAGTGTGCGCGGCGAAAAGGTTTTTCACGTACGCACATTGACATTCGATTTACTTGCCTGCTGCCTGCGCACGCTGGATCAGGAAGCTGGTCAGCAAAGGCACAGGGCGGCCGGTCGATCCTTTGGCAGCACCGCTTTTCCAGGCGGTGCCGGCGATATCCAGATGCGCCCACGTGTATTTCTTCGTGTAGCGTTCGAGGAAGCAGGCTGCCGTCACGCTGCCGCCGGCAGGGCCGCCGATATTCGCCATATCGGCAAAATTCGACTTCAACTGTTCCTGATAGCTGTCCTCGATAGGCATGCGCCATGCGGTGTCGCCGGAACTTTTGCCGGCTGCAAGCAGCTCGTTGGCAAGCGCATCGTGAGCGTCATCGCTGCGTGTAAACAAACCGGAATTGTGATGGCCGAGCGCGGTGATGCAGGCACCGGTCAGCGTTGCGACGTCCACCACGGCAGCCGGTTTGAAGCGTTCTACATAAGTCAGCGCATCGCACAGCACCAGACGGCCTTCGGCATCGGTATTCAAGACTTCAATCGTTTGGCCCGACATCGAGGTAACGATGTCGCCCGGCTTGGTGGCGCTGCCGGACGGCATGTTTTCACACGTCGGAATGACGACGATCACGTTGAGTTTTAACTTCAATTCAGCTATCGCGCGCATGGTGCCGAGTACGGAGGCGGCACCGCCCATGTCGTACTTCATTTCATCCATGGCTGCGCCCGGTTTCAGCGAAATACCGCCGGAGTCGAAGGTGATGCCTTTGCCGACCAGCACGACAGGTGCATCCTTGGTTTTGCCGCCCAGATGTTTGAGCACGATGAACTTCGGAGGTTCGACGCTGCCGTTGGTGACGGACAGGAAGCTGCCCATTTTCAGTGCCTGCAATTGCTTGCGATCCAGCACTTCGACCTGCAGCTTGAATTCTCTGGCCATTTTTTTTGCTGTGTTGGCCAGATAGGTCGGCGTGCAGACATTGGCCGGCAGATTGCCCAAATCCTTGGTCAGGTCTATGCCGTTGGCTTGTGCAACTGCCTGCGCGACGGCGTCTTTTGCTGTCGCGGCAGAAGTGGCGCTGACGGCAAAGGCAATTTTTTTCACACCGGTAGGAACTGGATCTTTTTTGCTTTTCAGACCATCGAAGCGGTAAGCGGCGTCTCGTGTATTGAGGATGGTGCAACGTATGCCCCATGCCGCGTCGCGTGCAGCAACCGCGTCCAGCGGCAGGGCAATGACGGCCTCATTCGCGCCCAGCGAGGTAAATACACGTGCAACGGCCTGTACTGCGGACGAAAAGTCTTTTTCGCTGACGGCTTCTTCCTTGCCCAGTCCGACCAGTAGCACACGTTCGGCAGCGACGCCGTTGACGCCGCGTAACAGCAGCGTAGAACCGGCTTTGCCGGAAATGTCGCCGGACTTGAATGCCGCGCTGATGTCGCCCTTTTGGTTCAATGCCTGAGCGGCTGCTGACAGCTTTTTGTTCTCGAATACGGCGACGGCGATGCACCCCGTCTTGATACCGGCGATAGTGCTTTTTGCGTCCAATGGTTTTATGCTAAAGTCCATGCGTTACTCTCCTTGTCGATCCACGATTATAGCCCTCCAATGATTTTTCAGCGCGCGCTCCGACGCGATTTGCTCAGTACCGCTGGCGCCGTCTTCACTACTCTTTTTACGATTACGATCACTGTGATGCTGATTCGTATTCTGGGGCAGGCTGCCGGCGGCAAAGTCGCGTCTGCGGATGTGGTGGCGCTGATCGGTTTTTCTGCGTTGAATTATTTACCCATCATCCTGAATCTGGCAGGCTTCATGTCGGTGCTGCTGGTCGTCACGCGCAGTTATCAGGATTCGGAAATGGTGGTGTGGTTTGCATCCGGCCTGAGCCTGTCGCGCTGGATTCCGCCGGTCCTGATGTTCGCATTGCCTATCGTGGTGATGACGATGCTGCTCAGCCTGTTTCTCACACCGTGGTCGAACCAGCAAAGCGCCATTTATAAGGAACGTTATGCAAACCGCGAGGATATCGCGCGCGTCTCGCCGGGTAAATTCCAGGAATCGTCGTCGTCCGATCGCGTGTTTTTCGTTGAAGGCGTCGCCGGCGATGCAAGCAAGGTCAGGAATATTTTCGTCAGCAGTGCGCGCAACGGTAAAACCAGCGTAGTGGTAGCGAAGGAAGGTACGATAGAAATAGATCCGGCCGGCGACAAATTTTTGGTCATGCATCAGGGACGTCGCTACGATGGCGTGCCGACACAATCGGATTTTCAGTTGATGGAATTCGACCGTTACGGTGTTCTGGTGACAAGCCAGTCGAAGGCACTGGCGGGCGATACTTCGGCACGTGCGCTGACGACGCAAGAGCTTTTAAGCAATCGCAATAATTTCAATGATGGCGAGCTGCTGTGGCGCTTGTCCTTGCCGTTGATGGGAGTCTTGCTGATGTTGTTGGCGATCCCTCTGGGTTTCGTCAATCCGCGTGGCGGGCGTTCGGCCAATCTGCTGATTGCATTATTCCTGTTTGTTTTTTACAGCAACATGTTGAGCTATGCACAGGCAACCGTGGTGCAAAGCCGCGCTTCATTCATGATGGCGTGGTGGCCGGTACATCTGGTGGCGCTGCTGGTGTTGATAGTGTTCTTTTTATGGCGTTTGAAGGTCAATAGTCGCTACCATCCGCTGGTGGTGTGGGCTATGTTCAAGCGTGCTTATTTTTCGCAGCGGGCGGCGGCATGAGAGTCCTGCAAAAATATTTCGCGGCTGAGATCGGCCGTTCGGTGATATTTGTACTGATCGCTTTTCTGGCGCTGTTCGGCTTCTTCGACCTGATTGCGGAGCTGAAAGCCGTCGGACACGGTGGCTACAAAATTCAGCATGCCTTGCTGTTTGTGTTGTTGTCCATGCCCGGTTATCTGTACGAACTGATGCCGATTGCAGCCTTGATCGGCACCATCTGGACGCTGTCGCAATTTGCCGCACGCTCCGAATTCACGATCATGCGGGCATCCAGTATGTCAACCGGCATGGCCGGCATGATGCTGATCAAGATAGGTCTGGTGTTTGCCATCGTCACGTTTGTGTTCGGCGAATTTCTGGTGCCTGCTTCCTCGAATATGGCGGAAAGAATAAGAACCATGAACCAGGGCGGCTCGCTGTCGCAAGAGTTTCGTTCCGGTCTGTGGACCAAGGACGTGATCCGTGCGAATGGCAAGGATGGCGACGCCATAGGTTCACGCTTTTTGAATGTGCGGACGGTCCAGCCTGACGGCCAGTTGACCGGCCTGAAAATTTACGAATTCAACCGCAACTTTCACCTGACTTCCCTGATTACGGCGGCCAAGGCGGATTACCAGGGCGACAATACCTGGCTGCTGTCAAATGTTACGGAAGCAGAGTTCGGTGAAACGGAATTAATGGGAGCCGTTGCGGCGAGCGATATCACGACTGCCATTTCGACCAGGAAGTTTGCCAGCAAGCCACTGATATCCGAAGTCACACCGGAAATCCTTTCAGTGGGATTCTCTGACCCGGCAAAAATGTCAGCCTACGATCTGGTGAATTACACGCAATACCTGGCAGAAAACAACCGCGAAACGGTACGTTATGAAATCGCCTTGTGGAAAAAAGTCGTGTACCCGTTTGCGGTATTCGTGATGATGGCGCTTGCCTTGCCGTTTGCTTACCTGCATTTCCGTTCCGGCGGCGTCAGCCTGAAAATTTTTACCGGCATCATGATAGGTGTCAGTTTTCAACTAATTAACAGCTTGTTTTCGCATCTGGGTTTGCTCAATACCTGGCCACCGTTTGCGACGGCGATTTTGCCCAGCCTGCTGTTTCTGCTGGCGGCGATCTTTGCGTTGTTATGGGTGGAAAGACACTGATCATGAACAAACGTGCTTTGATATTGTTTGCCCATGGCGCACGCGACCCACGTTGGGCAGAACCATTCATACGCTTGCAGGGAATCGTGCAGTCGCAGTCTCCTGAACTGACGGTCGCACTGGCTTTTCTGGAATTGATGTCGCCGCGTTTGCCGGAACTGGTTCCTGAATTAGTTGAAGCTGGCGTTGATGATGTGAGCGTCGTGCCTGTATTTCTCGGGCAGGGTGGTCATGTGATGCGCGACCTGCCTTTGATCATGGCTGAGTTGAAAGTGGCCCATCCTGCGGTGTCATTCAAGATTGCGGGTGCTGTTGGTGAAGACCCGCAAGTGTTGAATGCGATGGCGACTTACTGCCTGGGAGCTATCGATTAACTATCTGCTGACTTAGTCGGCTTTTGAAGTACTACGTGCTGCCATCGCTGCACCTATCATTACCAGCACCGGCCCTTCGCAATCCCCCAAGCCCTGTTCCAGATCATGCAAGGTCATGCGCATGATGCGCTGATTTTTCAGACTGCAGTTCTCGACGACGACAACCGGCAATGCCGGTGAGCGGCCTTGTTCCAGCAATTTTTGCGCGGTGATGATGGCTTCGCGCCCGCCCATATACTGGATCAGAGTATCGCAATCGGGAAGCGTCAATTCGTTTGGTTGATTGGGTGCGGTGGCTGAAGTGAAGAAGGCAATGCTGCGGGCGATGCCCCGTTTGGTCAGCGGCTGCTGGGTAGCGGCTGCTGCTGCGAAAGCGGTGGTGATGCCGGGTACGATTTCGACTGCAATGCCGTGCATTTCCAGCACCTGCAACTCTTCATCGGCGCGCCCGAACAGCATGGGGTCGCCGCCCTTCAAGCGTACGATCAATTTGTATTTCCTTGCACATTCGACCAGCAACTGATTGATTGCGATCTGTGCAGTGGATCGTTGGCCGCTGCGTTTGCCGACGGAGATTTTTTCCGCCTGCGGACACAGTGTCAGCATCTCGGGTGTGACCAGCGCATCGTGCAGCACCACATCGGCTTGTGCCAGTATGCGTGCGCCGCGTACGGTAATCAGATCGATGGCGCCGGGGCCGGCGCCGATCAGATAGACTTTACCGTACGCTTTTTTCTCTTGCGGCATGCAACTATTTTATGCGAGACGAATCATGCCGGCGGCAACCGTTTGATGCGTGACTTCATCGATCAGGATGAAGGCGCCGGTCGAGCGGATGGCATCGTAGGCATCCGCTGCCAGGGGCTGCTGCACATTGATGGTCACGCTGGCGATGCCGTTGAGCTTCACTGCATCGGCAGGATGTTTTTCCTGCGTGTTGATGTCGAGCAGCGTGTCGATCTTGGTGATGCGTGCGGCGACCTGACGGGTGGTGTGCTTCAACCAGTATTTGCGACGCAGATCCAGCGGCTCTTCCGACAGCCAGCACAGATCGGCATTCACTGTTTTCAGCAATTCAGCGGGGCGCTCTGCAGCAGACAGCATGTCGCCGCGTGAAATGTCTACATGCTCTTCCAGCAGCAGGGTGATCGATTGGCCGACCACCGCCTGTTCGATCGAGCCATCAAAGGTTTGTATGTCCTTGACGGTGGCAGTCTGGCCGCTGGGCTGTATTACCAGCCTGTCGCCTTTTCTTACCTTGCCGGCTTCTATGCGTCCCATGTAGCCGCGGAAATCATCGGCTTCATGACCATTGTGGCGTGCCACCAGTTGCACCGGGAAGCGGAATGGTTCGTCATGCGATTCGTCATAGACGCTGAGTGATTCCAGCAATTCGATCAGGGTTGGACCTTGATACCAAGCCAGTTTTTCACCACGGGTCACGACGTTGTCACCGGCCAGTGCCGACAGTGGAATCGGACGAATATCTTTCAGCCCCAGTGTTTTTGCAAATTCTGTGTAGGCCGCGACGATACGGTCGTAGACGGTTTGATCGTAGTTGACCAGATCCATCTTGTTGACCGCAACGATCACGTGTTCAATCTGCAGCAGGTGCGCGATGGTCGAATGGCGTTTGGTCTGAATTAGCAATTCCACGCTGCCATCGTCGCCCAGTTTCACTTTGGAGACGTCGATCAGAATGATGACTGCATCGGCGGTCGAAGCGCCAGTTACCATATTGCGTGTGTACTGTTCATGGCCTGGTGTATCGGCAATGATGAACTTGCGTTTCGGTGTGGCGAAGTAGCGATAGGCGACGTCGATCGTGATGCCTTGTTCGCGTTCCGCCTCCAGGCCATCGGTCAACAGGGACAGATCGATGGTGTCGCCGACTGTGCGTTTATGCTTGGCGCGCGACATTGCATCGAGCTGGTCGGCGAAAATACCCTTGCTGTCGAACAGCAGGCGGCCGATTAGCGTGCTCTTGCCGTCATCGACGGAGCCGGCAGTAATGAAACGCAGCAAGCCGCGTTCGGCCGAGTTGCCGCCAATGCGGGAGGAAGCTTGTTCTGCAACGACTGCGTTCATCAGAAATATCCTTCTTTTTTACGTTTTTCCATCGACGCTTCGGACGTTTGATCGTCCATGCGCGTAGCGCCGCGTTCGGTAATTTGGGTAATGGCGGTTTCCGCGATGATGGCGTCGACCGTGTCTGCATCCGACGAGACCGGGCAGGTGCACGAAATATCGCCTACGGTGCGGAAACGCACGGTTTGCGTTTCCACTGTTTCGCCGTCTTTAGCCGGGGTCAAAGGCGTCAGCGGCACCAGCAGGCCGTTGCGCGGAATCACCTGGCGCTGGTGCGCGAAGTAGATTGACGGCAATTCCAGTTTTTCGCGGGCGATGTATTGCCAGACATCGAGTTCGGTCCAGTTCGANNGAACACGCGCATGTTTTCGCCCGGGTGGACGCGGGTGTTGTACAGGTCCCAGAGTTCAGGACGTTGCGCTTTTGGGTTCCATTGGCCGAAATCGTCGCGGAAGGAAAAGATGCGTTCTTTCGCACGGGCTTTTTCTTCATCGCGGCGGGCGCCACCTATGCAGGCATCGAATTTGTATTCAGCGATTGTTTCAAGCAGGGTTACTGCTTGCGCTGCATTGCGTGAATCGGTTTGCGGATTGCGCAGGCGCACGGTGCCGCGTTTGATCGAATCTTCTACCGAGCCGACGATCAGGCGTTCGCCGAGTTCAGCTGCGCGTTTGTCGCGGAACTGAATTACTTCGTCAAAGTTGTGGCCGGTATCGATGTGCACCAGCGGGAACGGAAATTTTCCTGGGCGGAAGGCTTTTTCCGCCAGACGCAGCATGACGACGGAATCTTTGCCGCCGGAAAACAGCAGTGCAGGATTGCTGCACTCGGCTGCGACTTCGCGCATGATGTGGATCGCTTCGGATTCCAGCCAATCGAGGTGCTTGCTGCTGGCGGCATCGAGGAAAAGCTTGTCAACTGCTGTGTTCATCTTGTGGTTCTCACGCTGTAGTAGATACGGGTTTGATTCTGACCAGTTTGCCGTCGACGACATGCAAACCGCATTCCTTGGATTCCGGGTTTTCCCACCACCAGCGACCTGCGCGTACATCTTCGCCGGGCTGTATGGCACGAGTGCAGGGTTCGCAGCCTATCGATGGGAATCCCCTGTCGTGCAATACGTTGTATGGCACATTGTTGCTGCGTATGTAATGCCAGACATCTTCTTCCGACCAATCCGCGAGCGGATTGAACTTGACCATGTCGTGTGTTTCATCCTGTTCCTGCACATGCAGTTCGGCGCGGGTGCTTGATTGTGCGCGGCGCTGGCCGGTGACCCAGGCGCGATTGCCTTGCAAGGCACGATTTAGCGGTTCTACCTTGCGGATGCGGCAGCATTCCTTGCGCATCTCCACGCTTTCATAAAACGCATTCAAACCGTTTTGCCTGACGTAGTCTTCCACCGCCTCCGGTTGCGGGCGATATAACTCGACCTCGTAGCCATATGTTTCCTTGATGCGATCGAGCACACTCAAGGTTTCTGCATGCAGGCGACCGGTTTCCAGCGTGAAAATGGAAATCGGTAGTTTGCTGCGCAGGATCATGTCGGTCAGCACTTGATCTTCTGCTGCCAGGCTGGAGGCGAAAACGGCAGGCGCAAACTGATCCGCCACGCGTTGCAGCGTTTCTTTAGTAGCCGCAACCAGCGCGGCGAAATCGTTTTCGTTCATTTTGGTGCAACTGCCTGACGGTCCACACGGCGGAACAAAGGTGTTTTTTTATCCCACGACTGTTGATAGCTTTCGGAAAAATCGCTCAAACCTTTCAGTGCATCGTTGACGTCGCGATCTGCACGTACGGCAAACGAGTTGAAGCCGACGCGCTGCATGTAAAACAACTGGTCGCGCAGTACATCGCCAATTGCACGCAGCTCACCGGTGTAGTCGTAACGCGCACGCAAGTTGTACGCGATCGAATAGCCGCGGCCATCCGCAAATTTCGGAAAATCAACTGCGATCATCGGAAATCTGGCGGCGTCGTCTTTCAGGGCTTCCGGACGTTCGTCGCTGGCGAGCCAGACGCCGATATCAGAACGTGATTCCAGTTGCGCGCGTTGTGCCTGCCATACAGCGAGCGGCACGATGACCTTGCCGGCCGGCACAATCACCGCTTCCGGTTTTTCAGTCACTTGTTCTTCCGTGCCCGCCACGATTTCCGTTTTCAGGCGCAGCAATGTCCAGTCGTCTTCACCGACAACTGCTTTATCCTTGATGATGTTAAGCATATGCATCTTCTCCTGCAGCGTGCGCAACCTTGATCGGGCTTGCATACACATGTTCCTTGAACGGCGTTACGCCGATGCGACGGGTAGTGTCGATGAATCGTTCGTCTTCGATACGGTCGCGTACATACACTTCGAGCAAGCGTTCGATCACGGTTGGCATCTGGTGCGCCGAGAACGATGGGCCGATGATTTTGCCTATCGAACTGGTATTGCCTTGTGCACCACCGATCGATACTTGGTACCACTCGGAGCCATCTTTATCGACGCCGAGGATACCGATGTTGCCGACGTGATGGTGACCGCAGGCGTTGATGCAGCCAGAGATGTTCAATTCGATATCGCCGATGTCATGCTGAAAATCCAGGCTGTCGAAACGTTCTGCAATTGCTTCTGCGATCGGGATCGATTTGGCATTCGCCAGCGAGCAGAAATCTCCACCCGGGCAGCAGATGATGTCGGTCAGCAAGCCGATATTAGGTGTTGCCAAACCATGCGATTTGGCTGCTTCCCATACCGTGTACAGATCGGCGATGCGTACGTCCGACAGCACCACATTCTGTTCATGCGTCACACGCAGTTCGCCGAAGCTGTAGCGATCGGCCAGTTCAGCCATGAAATCCAGTTGTTCTGCGGTTGCATCGCCAGGCGGCACGCCGGTTTTTTTCAGTGACAGGACGACGGCTGCATAGCCGGGGACTTTGTGCTGTTTGACATTGCGTATCAGCCAGCTGTTGAAAGCCTTGTTTTCTGCCTTGTTCTTTTCGAACTCTGCATCAGTCGCAGGCAATGTTGCATATGCAGGCATCGTGAAGAATGCTGCCACGCGATGCAATTCTTCTTCAGTCAGGGTGCCGGGGCCATCCTTGATGTCCAGCCATTCCTGCTCAACCTGACGACGATATTCATCGATACCGATGGCCTTCACCAGAATCTTGATGCGCGCTTTGTAAATATTGTCGCGGCGACCGTACTGGTTGTAGACGCGCAGAATGGCTTCGAGATAAGTCATGACATGCTGCCATGGCAGAAATTCGCAAATCACGCTGCCGAGAATAGGTGTACGACCCATGCCGCCACCTACCATGACGCGGAAGCCGATTTCACCTTGCTCGTTCTTGATCACGTGCAGGCCGATGTCATGTACTGCAGTCGCGGCACGATCTTCGACCGCACCGTTGATGGCGATCTTGAATTTGCGCGGCAGATAGGCAAACTCCGGATGGAAGGTGCTCCATTCGCGGATGATTTCCGCATACGGGCGCGGATCAACGATTTCGTCGGCGGCGACACCGGCCAGTTCGTCCGAGGTAGTGTTGCGGATGCAGTTACCCGAAGTCTGGATTGCGTGCATTTCCACCGAGGCCAGCTCGGTCAGGATGTCCGGGGTTTGTTCCAGGTTGATCCAGTTGAACTGAATATTCTGGCGCGTCGTGAAATGACCATAGCCGCGGTCGTACTTGCGGGCGATATGGCCGAACATGCGCATTTGTGCCGACGACAGCAGACCGTATGGCACGGCGATACGCAACATATATGCGTGGCGCTGCATGTACAGGCCGTTTTGCAGACGCAGAATGCGGAATTCGTCCTCTGCCAGCTCGTCCGACAGGCGGCGGCGCACCTGATCGCGGTATTGCGCGATGCGTTCCTTGACGATTTGATGGTCGTATTGGTCGTAGCGATACATCTTGTATTCCTCAGTAAACTAACTTCACGGCGACGGTTGTCAGCACACTGGCCAGCAACACGCGCAGCACTTTTTCCGGTATGGCTCGCGATATCAGCGAGCCCAGCGTGATGCCGGGCACGGAGCCGAGCAGCAGCATGGCAAGCAGTTCCCAGTTGATCGATCCGAGCCACCAGTGGCCGAGAGCCGCGATGGCGGTCAAGGGCACTGCGTAGGCAATATCGGTGCCGGCAATTTCTGCCGGTGTCAGGCGTGGATAAAGCAAAACCAGTATGGTGGCGCCGATGGCACCGGCACCAATAGACGAGATTGTAACCAATGTACCGAGAATTGCACCGGAAACTATGGTGGCTGTGACCAGTTTCCTGCCTTGCATTTGCCGGTCCGGGTGGGCGCTCATCCAGTGTTGCAAACGGGTTCGGAAGATCAGTGCAATCACGGTCAGCATCACCGAACCGGCGATTGAATAACGGATGATCTGGCCGATTTCCTCGCCCAGACCACCAAAATATTTCAGGGTGATGGCCGTCAACACGGCTGCCGGCAAGGCGCCTATGCACAAGTGGCGGACGATACTCCAGTGCACATTGCTGCGATAACGGTGGGCAAAGGTGCCTGCGACCTTGGTCACAGAGGCAAACGCGAGATCGGTACCGACCGCCACTGTGGGCGACACGCCGAACAGCAGTGTCAGCAAAGGCGTCATCAGGGAACCGCCGCCCACACCGGTCAAACCGACCAGCAAACCGACAGCAAAACCTGAAACGATATAAGAAACAGACATAAGACCCCGCGCAAAGTAGGGCAAATAGTAATAAACTTGAGCCTTATTCCAAACGACTTAGTAATTATTTGCTTATATGTGTTTTTGATATAAGTAATGATGAAAAATGACTGAAATGCTTTTCAGTCGAACAACATGAGGGGAAGGCATGAATCTCCACCAACTTCGCTTTGTGCGCGAAGCCGTTCGGCAAAACTTCAATTTGACGGAAGCGGCCAAGGCGTTGTTTACTTCGCAGCCCGGTGTGTCCAAGGCCATCATTGAGCTGGAGGAAGAACTGGGCGTGGATATTTTTTCGCGCCACGGTAAGCGCATACGCGGTCTGACCGAGCCGGGCCGGGCTGTGCTGAAGTCGGTCGAAGCGATCATGCAAGAAATAGAAGGGCTTAAACGCATAGGCAATGAGTTTGCGGCACAGGATAGCGGCAGTTTCACGATTGCCACTACGCATACGCAGGCGCGTTATTCGCTGCCGAAAGTCGTGCAAGCCTTTACGCAGAAATTTCCCAAGGTGCGTTTGTCTTTATTGCAAGGTAATCCCAGGCAGGTCGCTGATATGGTCTTGATGGGGCAGGCCGATCTGGCGATTGCGACGGAATCGATTGCCAACGTCGACGGTCTTATCTCCTTGCCGTGCTATCAATGGGAACATCTGGTCGTCGTGCCGCATGAGCATCCATTGTTGAAGTCGAAGTCGATCACGCTGGAAGAATTGGCTGCTTATCCACTGATCACTTACGACAGTGCATTCACCGGCCGCAACAAGATAGACCACGCGTTCACGCTGCGCAATCTGAAGCCCGATGTGCTGCTGGAAGCGATCGATGCGGATGTGATCAAAACCTATGTAGAGCTTGGTTTGGGGGTCGGTATTATTGCCGGCATGGCCTTCGATACCGAGCGTGACAGGAATCTGCGCGCAATTCCGGCCGGTCATTTGTTCGGCACCAATGTGTCACGCGTGGCCTTGAAGCAGGGCGCTTATTTACGCAGCTATGTATTTACCTTCATCGAGTTGTTGACACCTACGCTTAATCGCAAGTTGGTGGAGCAGGTATTGAGCGGCGAAAAAGATATGTACGAGCTATGAAATTCAACATGGCGAAGATGAACATGAACGATTTAATCAGGAAGTAAACGAAGTATGATCAAACCGGTCAATACCGATATGGCAGCGTATTACGCCGCGCGGAATAATTTCGATGAAGAAGATGTCGAAAATCCGGACGGAATGGATGCGCTAGACGACATTATGGAAAACCTGCGCAATTTGCTGACGGATCAACGTGTACTGGAACTCGCCTGTGGTGATGGCTACTGGACTGATGAGCTGTCTGAATATGCAGAGTCCGTACTGGCGACCGATATCAATCCGAATTTAATCGAGCAGGCGCAAGCAAGAGAGTTGCCGGAAGAAGTGGTGCAGTTTGCCGTGGCAGATGCGCTGGACCCGCAAGTTGAAGGTGATTTTAATGCCTGCTTCGCCGGCTTCTGGTGGTCACACGTCAAGCGTCAGGATCAGATCGCAGTCATTGCTCGTCTGCGAAAAATCATAGGTGAGAATGGCTTGCTGGTGTTGGTGGATAATTCGCAAGTCGATACCGAAAAAACCGTGATTGCGCGTACTGACCTGGAAGGCAATACTTACCAGATTCATACGCTCCCGGATGGAGAGCGTTACGAAATCCTTAAAAATTACTATACCAATAGCACCTTGCGCAAACGCCTGGGGCCATTGTTAAGAGATATGCGCGTCCATCATTTTGAGCATTACTGGATGTTGACGGCGCGTTTGCGCTAAGACAAAAACAGGAGCATGACGTGAGATCAACCCGAGCTACCGCCGCTGTCGAACGGCTGAAAGAACGCAGTGGCAATGATGCCTATGCGATGGTGCGTACTGCTGCTGAATCGTTTTACCTGGTCGATAATTCGGGGGAGGGCGCGCCTGTTGTGTTGTGTGATCGCTTGCCGCTGGATGAGTTTGTTACCTTCGTCAAGGCATACGGACCGCAAAAGCCGCGACGCCAAACCAAATCCGATATTGCCTTTGAAAAGCAGTTGATAAAGAAATAATCCCTAGATATAAGCATATTTCCAATATGAAGAACGAAAAAAATCCTGCCGATATGGTCAGTCTGGACCGTGAACTCGGTTTGTGCAATCTCATCATCGTTGATCATGCGCCGTGGGGCGAGACGCATCTGCTCAGCCTGGAAAGCAGAATCAACGCCTGTCTGCAGTGGGTGGAGAGCGGAGAAATCTATCTCGTGTATCCGGCAGCGCAGTCTTGCGATTTTATGTTCAGCCTGCAATTTTTTTATGCACCGAATGACGAAGCAAAACAGTTTCTGGCAGAAGCGCAAAACGTACTGGACGATGCCGGCTATGCGTTGACCTTCGGTCCATTAGGAAGCGATTACGCGATTGAGGCGTCCGAATAAAATAGTTGTGTAAGTAATTGGTAAGTATTCGGTAAGTATCATCCGGCAAGATACTGTATTCTTCTTTTTCCGAGGCGTAACATCCGTCGCCTTAACCTTCGCGCATCAACTTGTATTGGTTGTTATTTACAGCCCAATCAGAAGTTGGAGCGTGATTAATTTTTATAAGGATAGCATCATGAGACAAGTATCCCGCGTTGGAAAAGTACTTTTTTGCGCGATCGCAGCAGCCAGTTTTTCCGTTAGTGCACTGGCGCAAAGCTGGCCGAACTCCATGGTTACTGTAGTCGTGCCATGGCCACCAGGCGGCCCATCCGATATCGCTGGGCGCCCTGTCGCCAAACGTCTTACCGAAAATCTGGGCCATCCTTTCGTGATCGATAACCGCGGCGGCGGCGGCGGCAACATCGGTAGCGCAGCAGTTGCGCGCGCTCCCGCCGATGGCAATACATTGTTGATCACCTCCAGCGCACCGATCGTGATCAATCCTAGCCTGTACAAGAAAATGGCCTTCGATCCGGCCAAGGATCTGGTGCCTATTACCAATCTGTTGCGCGTGCCGCTGGTGCTGGTTGCCCACCCATCGGTTCCTGCCAACAACCTGAAGGAATTGATCGCCTACATCAAGGCGCAGCCGCAATTTTCGTACGCATCGGCCGGCTCGGGCACGCCACAGCATATGACGGGTGAACTGTTCAAGAGCGTGACCAAGCTGGATATCACGCACGTGCCTTACAAAGGCTCGGCACCAGCGATTTCCGATCTGCTTGGCGGCCATGTGCCTATCATGTTCGACAGCATGATCGCGATCCTGCCGCATATCAAAAGCGGCAAGGTCAAAGTGATTGCCGTTTCTGGTGACAAGCGTTCGGCTTCATTGCCTGATGTGCCAACGTTTACAGAATCCGGTTTGCCAGCGGTCGTTTCCTACGCCTGGTACGGTTTCTTTGCGCCAGCCGGTACACCGAAAGTGATTGTTGACAAGATCAATGCCGAAACATTGAAAATCATGAAAGAACCTGCATTCCAGAGAATTCTGGCTGATACCGGTTCGGACTATGTTGGCGACACGCCGGAAAATTTTGCTGTATTCGTGAAAGAAGAAGCGGTGAAATGGGCGAAAGTCGTGAAGGACAGCGGCGCGACCGTAGACTGATCTTGCTGATGCAGGCAAGTCAGGCAAGCGTTAATGAAAAAGCCCCGTGAATACGGGGCTTTTTATTGTCCGGCGTTTACATGCAACAGTATCGCAGGCGGTCGCAATAATCACTCTATGGTGGCTATCACCGGCGTATGGTCTGAGGGTTGCTCCCACTTGCGCGGCACCTTGTCGATGACGCAAGCACTGCAACGTGCAGCCAATGGCGCCGACAGCAAAATGTGATCGATGCGCATACCGCGATTCAGGCGAAAACCCATCTGCCGGTAATCCCACCAGCTATACAATTTTGGCGCTTGTTCAAACTTGCGGAAGGCATCTGTAAAGCCCATGGTCTGCAGACGCACAAAGGCGGCACGTTCCGGTTCGGAGACCAATACCTGTCCCACCCACGCAGCCGGATCATGCACGTCTCTATCTTCCGGCGCGATGTTGTAGTCGCCCAGCAATGCCAGTTGTGGATGCTGCTTCTGCACTTGTTCCAGCCATGTATGCAAGCCCTTGAGCCAGCTCAGTTTGTAGATGTACTTGTCTGAATCCAGCGATTGTCCGTTGGGGATATAGGCGCAGATGATGCGTACACCTTCTATCGTGCCGGCGATGATGCGTTGTTGTTCATCTGCGTACAGCGGATTGTTTTTGACAACGTCGGTGATGGCATGGCGCGACAGGATGGCGACGCCGTTATAAGTCTTTTGTCCGCTGAATGCGACCTGGTAACCGGCCGCTTCAATTTCCGCTAGCGGAAATTTTTCGTCTACGGTTTTGGTTTCCTGCAGGCAGAGCACATCGACCGGATTATTAGCCAGCCATTGCAGTACTTGCGGCAGGCGAACCTTGAGGGAGTTGACGTTCCAGGTGGCGAGCTTCATCGGAGGTAATGCCTTTTGCTTGAGTAGAATATTCATGCGCGAGAAGTACGCGCAGCAGTCAGCGGAATTTTACAGTAGCCGGCCGAAAAAATGCCTCGAGCAGCGCCCATGCCTCAAACGGCAAACATGCCTGCCGCAAAATCTGTGATGGCAAGCTTCAGTTTTGTCGGCGACAGCTCAGGTTCCCGCAATGCGCGTATCGCCAATCCTTCCATGAAGCATTGTATGCAGATCGCACGCCATTGCGCGACTTCCACAGACAAGCCTTTACCGCCATCGGCCACACTGGCGCTGAGCCAGTTGCTGATTTCAGCGCGCAATTCCTGGTCGGAAGTGACAAAGGCGCTTGCCAGCGTGGGATTGCGGCTGGCTTCGGCCGTCATTTCCAGGAACAGTGCGGCATTCATGATGCGCGGATCGGCGGTACGCCACTGCGTAAACGCTTCGTATGCGGCTGCAGTGAAATCCGGTGCGTAATACAGGTTGCGAATGGCAGTGCGGCCATTCGCAACTTGTCGTTCGACGATGGCGAGAATGATCGCGTTCTTGCTATCAAAGTAGCGATAGATCAGACTGGGACTCATATCCGCAGCCTGCGCAATCAGTGCCATGCCAGCTGCATGGAAACCGTGCTCGATAAAACACGTCTGCGCCGCATTCAAAATGCGTTCACGCTGCAGTTCGGCGCGTTGCGTGAGCTTGGTCGTGGAGGAGGGCAGACTCATCGCGTGCCTTCTTCCCAGCCGCCGCCCAGCACCTTGTACAAGGTCACGCGGTTGCCCTGCTCGGCCAGTTGCGCGGCGACCAGACTTTGTTGCGCAGCATAGAAAGTACGTTGCGCATCCAGCAGCGTCAGGAAACTGTCGCGACCATAGTCATAGCGTGCCTTCGACAAATCATAGGCACGGCTGGCAGCATCCAGCAGCGCCTGTTGCGCCTGACGTCGCTGCGCCAGGGTGGTAGTCAGCGCCAGCGCATCGGCTACTTCGCGGAAACCCGACTGGATGGCTTTTTCATAGCGTGCCAGCGCGATGTCCCTATCAGCGGTCGCTACTCCCAGATTGGCACGCAGGGCGCCACCACGGAAAACAGGCAGGCTGATTTGCGGCACAAAGCTCCAGAATTTCGTGCCACTGTCGAACAAGCCGGATAGTTGAGGACTGGCGCTGCCGACGCTGCCGGTCAGCGAGATCGACGGGAAGAATGCCGCGCGCGCCGCGCCGATATCGGCGTTGGCACTACGCAGCACGTGTTCGCTTTGCAGCACGTCGGGTCTACGCAATAAAACCTGCGATGGTAGTTGTGCCGGCAACGGTGTAATACCGCTGACCTTCAGATCAAATGCTTGTGGCAGCAAGCTGTTTTCAATCGGCGCACCGACCAGCAAGGTCAGGGCGTTGCGATCTGTCGCCACCAACCCGGCGTAGCGCGCCACATCGGCTCTTGCAGTTTCTATCGTGGTTTGCGCCTGGCTCAGATCGAGGCCGGAGACGGCACCGACCTGATGGCGTTTGACGATCAAATCATAGGCGCTTTGCTGATTATCAAAAGTCGCCTGCGCGATCCGCTGCGCTTCCAGATCGGCAGCAAAGGTCAGATAGGCGTTGGCGATTTCGGCAATCAGACTCAGTTGTGCACTGCGTTGTCCTTCTTCCTGCGCGAAGTATTGTTCCAGTGCCGCCTGACTCAGATTGTGGATGCGTCCGAACAGATCCAGCTCGAACGATGCGCTCAAGGCCGCGCTGTAGTAATCGCCTGCATTGGCAATATTGCCGCCGCTGCGATTGCGCGCCACGCTGCCATCCAGCGTCGGAAAACGATCGGCATTTTGAATCTGGTACAGCGCGCGGGCACGTTCGACATTGAGTACCGCGACCCGCAGATCGCGGTTGTTGTGCAGTGCGCGCGCGATCAGTTCTTCCAGTTTCGGATCAACGAAAAAATTGCGCCAGCCGATATCCGGCGTGGCTTGATCCGTTGTTGCAGAAGCCTCGCTGGCGCTAGTCTGCGCGGCTGCCGCAGTATTCGGTGGTAGCGGCCATGCGGCTGGAATGGCAGCATCCGCCTTTGGCAATTCTGGTTGCAGCATGGCGCAGCCGCTGAGCGCCAGTGTGACCGCCAGCGTGAGAGTAGAGAGAAGAGGCTTAGTCATGTGATGGTGCTCCTGCTGCTTCAATCGATTCGGCAGCTTTGGGTGTAGGTGGTTTCTGGCGCACGAACAGGCGCTCTACCAGTACGAAGAACAAGGGAATGAAGAAGATACCTAACAGGGTGCCGACTATCATGCCGCCGACCACGCCGGTGCCGATCGCGCGCTGCGCACCGGAGCCGGCACCACTGGCGAGCGCCAAAGGCAAGACACCGAGGCCAAAGGCCAGCGAGGTCATGATGATAGGACGCAAACGGTCACGCACTGCCTGCAGTGTGGCTTCGATCAATTCCATGCCGCTCTCGAGATTGGCCTTGGCAAATTCGACAATCAGAATTGCGTTCTTGCTGGTCAGCCCGACCGTGGTCAGCATCGCCACCTGGAAGTAGACGTCGCGTTCCATGCCGGCCAGCGTATTCGCCAGTACCGCACCGAGTATGCCCAGCGGCGCCACCAGCAGCACCGCAGTCGGAATCGTCCAGCTTTCATACAGTGCGGCCAGACACAGGAACACGATCAGCAGCGAAAGCGTATACAGCAGCGTGGTTTGCGAACCGGCCTGACGTTCCTGATAGGACAGTGCTGTCCATTCGATGCCGAAGCCGGGCGGCAATTGCGCTGCAATCTGTTCGATTGCGTCCATGGCGTCGCCGGAACTGATGTCAGGTGCGGCTTCGCCCTGGATTTCCATGGCCGAGACGCCGTTATAACGTTCCAGACGCGGTGAACCATATTCCCAGCGTGCGCTGGCGAAGGCGGAGAAAGGTACCATTTGATCTTTATTATTACGTACTGACCAGAGCTTGAAGTCTTCCGGCACCATGCGGAACGGTGCATCTGCCTGCATGTAGACACGCTTGACGCGACCGCGATCAATGAAGTCATCAATGTACTGGCCACCCCATGCAGTCGACAGTGTGGAGTTGATGTCGGCAATCGACAATCCCTGCGCGCTGGCTTTTTGCGTATCGATATCGATACGGAACTGCGGTGAGTCTTCCTGTCCATTCGGACGTACTTTGGCCAGCAGCTTGTTTTGCGCAGCGGCTCCCAGCAACTGGTTGCGCGCCTGCAGCAAGGCTTCGTGGCCGAGGTTGGCGTTATCCTTCAGGAAGAAGCTGAAACCCGCAGCGGTTCCCAGCTCAGGTATTGCAGGCGGTGCAAATGCAAACGCAAATGCATCCTGGATCTGATTGAAGGCACCCATGGCGCGACCGGCGACCGCATCGATTTGAGATTCAGGGCTGGTGCGTTCGCTCCAATCCTTGAGTTTGACGAAAGCCAGGCCGTTGTTCTGGCCGGAACCGGCAAAGCTGAACCCCTGCACGCTGAATACGGATTCGACTACATCCTTTTCGTCTACCAGAAAGTGGTGTTCGATTTTCTTGATGGACTCCATCGTGCGTTCCTGGGTCGCACCTACCGGGGTTTGAATCAGCGAGAACAGAATGCCCTGATCTTCGCTAGGCAGGAAGGAGCTGGGCAGACGCACGAACAGCAGAACCATCACTACGATCAGGGCAAGGAAGATTGCCATGAAGCGTTTGCCACGGCCGAGTATGCCGCGTACGCCACCCTGGTATTTGATACTGCTGCGTTCAAAATTGCGATTGAACCAGCCGAAGAAACCGGTGGTCTTGCCATGATCGCCCTTTTTCACAGGCTTGAGCATGGTGGCGCACAGCGCTGGTGTCAGCACGATTGCAACCAGCACCGACAAGGCCATTGCTGACACAATTGTTGCCGTGAACTGGCGGTAAATGATACCGGTCGAACCGCCCATGAAAGCCATCGGTACGAACACTGCAGACAGCACCAGTGCAATCCCGACCAGAGCGCCGGTAATTTGATCCATCGATTTGCGGGTCGCTTCCAGCGGCGACAGGCCTTCTTCGGTCATGATGCGCTCGACGTTTTCGACTACCACGATCGCATCGTCGACCAGCAGACCGATAGCCAGCACCATCGCGAACATGGTCAGCATATTGATCGAAAAGCCGAGCACCGCCAGGATACCGAAAGTACCCATCAGCACCACAGGTACGGCGATGGTCGGGATCAACGTGGCGCGTATGTTCTGCATGAACAGATACATCACCAGGAACACCAGCACGATAGCTTCCAGCAGCGTGACGACGACACCCTTGATCGATACCGAGATGAATGGCGTGGTATCAAACGGCACGACAGCGGTCAGTCCGGCAGGGAAGTAGGGCTTGAGTTCTTCGAGTTTGTTCTGGATGCCGACTGCAGTATCCAGCGCATTGGCGCCGGTAGACAGCGAGATCAGCACGCCAGTGGCCGGCTTACCGTTATAGCGACTGATGGTTTCATAGCTTTCCGCGCCCAATTCCACGCGGGCGATGTCACCCAGTTTGAGTGTTGATCCATCCGGATTGCTGCGGATTACGATGTCGCGGAATTGCTCGGGGGTTTGCAGCCGGTCTTGCGCCGAGATGGTTGCGTTGAGTTGCTGCCCCTGTATCGAAGGTGCACCGCCGAGCTGGCCAACCGCTACCTGGGCATTTTGCGCCTTGATGGTGGCGATGATTTCGGTGGTCGCCAGCTTGTAAGTATCGAGCTTGTTGGGATCCAGCCAGATACGCATCGAATATTTGGATCCGAATACCTGCAGATTGCCGACGCCGGGAACACGACTGAGCGGATCGACCAGATTGGTGGCCACATAATCGGCAATATCATCCTTGCCCATGCTGCCGTCTTCGGAAACGAAACCCACCACTTGCAGGAAGCCACTGGCAGCCTTGCTGACCACCACACCCTGACGCTGAACTTCCTGCGGCAGCAGCGGCGAAGCCAGTTGCAGCTTGTTCTGCACCTGTACCTGAGCGATATCGGGATCGGTTTTATTGTCGAAGGTCAGCGTGAGTTGTGCGCTGCCGTTGGCGGAGCTGGTGGCGGACATGTAAATCAGCCCATCCAGTCCCTTCATGTTTTGTTCGATGATCTGCGTTACCGAATTCTCTACCACTTTAGCCGAGGCACCAGGGTAGGTCGCCTGAATGCCGACGGTAGGCGGAGCAATGGTCGGGTATTGCGAGATCGGCAGAGTAAAAATCGCCAGTCCGCCAGCCAGCATGATAATGATGGAAAGGACCCAGGCGAAGATCGGTCGATCTATGAAAAAGCGTGCCATATGGTTCTCCGCTTAAGGCTGAGGGTTTGCCGGCGCGGACTGCGCTGGCGTTGCAGCACCGGTTGCCGGTTGCGCTGCAGGTGCTGTTTCTTCAGTGGCTGTGACCGCGATGCCAGGCTGAATCTTTTGCAGGCCGGCGACGATCACGCGATCACCGGCAGCGAGGCCGTCTTCCACCAGCCATTTGTCGCCAACGGTGCGACTGACACTGACCGGACGCAAGGCAACCTTGCCATCCTTGTCGACCACCATCGCGCTAGTGCTGCCTTTCGGATCACGTGCAATACCTTGCTGTGGCACCAGAATTGCATTCTGACGCACACCATTGCCGACCAGTGCACGCACATACATGCCAGGCATCAGGATATTGTCAGGATTGGGTACGGTCACGCGCAGCGCGAAGCTGCCGGTGCCGGGATCGACCGTCACATCAGCGAATGCCAGCTTGCCGGCGTGCTGGTAAGTGCTACCGTCTTCGAGCACGATCTGCACCGGCAGATTGCCGGATTGGGTCAAACGCCCAGCAGCAAACTCCTTGCGCAACTGCAGCAGTTCGCTGCTGGATTGCGTCAGATCGACATAGACCGGATTGAGTTGTTGCACGGTTGCCAGTGCAGCCGCCTGATTGGCGGTAACCAGCGCACCTTGTGTGACCGACGATTTACCGATGCGACCGGTAATCGGCGAGGTGATTTTCGCGTAACCCAGCGTCACGCTATTACTTTGCAAGGCGGCTTGCGCAGCGGCTACGTCGGCCTTGCCCTGGCTTAATGCGGCTGCGGCATTTTCGTTATCCTGTTTGCTGACGGCATCGATCTTGACCAGTTCAGCGGTGCGCGTTGCATTTAATTCTGCCGATTTCAGCGTTGCCTGCGCGCGTGCCAGACTTGCCTTGGCACTGGCGTAATTGGCTTGATAGATTGCATCGTCGAGTTGATACAAGGCTTGTCCGGCCTTGACCTGGGCACCTTCTGTAAACAATCTTTTCTTGATGATGCCGTTGACCTGGGGCCTTACCTCGGCGACCAGAAATGCATTGGTGCGGCCGGGCAGCTCGCGTGTCAGACTGACGTCCTGTGCCTTGAGGGTCACGACGGTGACGGCAGGGGCGCTTGGTGCCGGTGCGACAGCCTCATTGTTTCCGCATCCGGAAACAGCAACGACGCCCAGCATCACGGCAAGGGTGGCAAAGCGCGGCAAGTTTTTGATTGGCGACATAAGGGCCTCTAAATTGGAAAAAGCGCGCTGGAATACGCGCCGGGGAAAATCGGCAGCTTGAATAATATCACAAAGAGTGAACGATCATTCTTTTTGTGTTGTGGAATGAAAACTCCTGGGCGCAGAATATTGCAAATAGTGAAAGAAAATGGCGTGCTCAGACTGGGTGATTTACTGAGTTACGCGCTTTCTTCAGTCCGCATCCGGCCTGTTTTCACTCGACGACGAAGTTGTTCATAGGGGCGAGATTGCCGAGTTTATCCTGCTGTTTTTTGCTTAACGATGGCCGCAGCGTCTAGTTTTCCATTTTGACAAGGCGACTGCCGGCGCACTCAATTCCTGTTTTTCTATTTTCAAAGATGTTCTGCGCCGCTCTTACGGGGGAGGTGCTTGCCTTGCATCGCTTCGGTTTTTCGATAGCGATTTGCGCGTACATGCTGCTTGCGTCGCTTGCCCAAAACAGGCGCTTGCCGTAAAATTCACGCACCATTTCGTCTCACGTAACTGGCGAATCCGACCGATCACATCGTGTCGTAAGGTGGGCCTATCCACCGTGAAGCGTGAGATTTTATTGCCGTGCGCCTGGGTAGCCCGAGTGGAATGCAAGACCGAGGCTGCCTGCGCGTTTTATTTCGGCCTTCATTCGATCCCGGGTTTGTTGCTTTGTTTTGCATGTCGTTGCAGTTCGATACTCGATTCTGCCGCAGCGTGCCGTGATGCATACATTAAGGCTTCTTGCACATTTTTGAACGATTGGAGTGATTCATGTTTTCAAAAGACCAGACCCTCGCAAAAACAGATACTGAACTGTGGTCGGCGATCCAGAAGGAAAATACACGTCAGCAGGATCACATTGAGTTGATCGCATCTGAAAACTATACTTCGCCTGCCGTGATGGAAGCACAAGGTTCGCAACTGACGAATAAATATGCCGAAGGTTATCCCGGCAAGCGTTACTACGGCGGCTGTGAGTTCGTCGATATAGTTGAGCAACTCGCGATTGATCGCGTAAAGAAATTGTTTGGCGCAGAAGCGGCCAACGTGCAACCGAATTCCGGTTCGCAAGCGAACCAGGGCGTGTTCTTTGCCGTCCTCAAACCAGGCGACACCATTATGGGCATGTCGCTGGCAGAAGGCGGCCACTTGACGCATGGTATGGCATTGAACATGTCGGGAAAATGGTTCAATGTGATTTCCTACGGCTTGAACGACAAGGAAGAAATCGATTACGAACAGATGGAACGTCTGGCGCGTGAACACAAGCCGAAGATGATCATTGCCGGAGCGTCTGCTTATGCGTTGCGCATAGACTTCGAACGCTTTGCAAAAATCGCGAAGGAAATCGGTGCCTACTTCATGGTAGACATGGCGCATTATGCCGGTCTGATCGCTGCAGGTGAATATCCAAATCCTGTTCCGTTTGCCGACTTCGTCACATCGACCACACACAAATCCCTGCGCGGCCCACGTGGCGGCTTCATCCTGATGAAGGCCGAACATGAAAAAATCATCAACTCGGCGATTTTCCCGGGGATTCAGGGCGGCCCCTTGATGCACGTGATCGCCGGCAAGGCGGTCGCCTTCAAGGAAGCGCTGGAGCCAGAGTTCAAGCTCTATCAGCAACAGGTCGTCAAGAACGCAGATGCACTGGCCAAGGCTTTGATCGCACGCGGCTTGCGCATCGTTTCCAACCGTACCGAATCGCACGTGATGCTGGTTGATCTGCGCGCCAAGAAAATCACTGGCAAGGATGCGGAAGCGCTGCTCGGTTCTGCACACATCACGACCAACAAGAACGGCATTCCCAACGATCCGGAAAAACCATTCATTTCTTCCGGTATCCGCCTTGGCAGCCCGGCGATGACGACACGCGGTTTCAGGGAAGCGGAAGCGACCAAGGTCGGTAACCTGATCGCCGACGTGCTGGATAATCCCAACGATGCAGCGACCATCGAACGCGTGAAAGCTGAAGTCAGGAAATTGACCGATGCCTTCCCGGTTTATGGTTGATGGATTGTTGATGTAGTTTATTTATGGAAGCAGGGCGATTTTCCGCATGAATGGAAAATCGCAGCAAGATGGCCTTGTCGCGGTTGCCTGCCCGATGAGGCCATTTTGGGATGTTGGGTAGCAGTATGGTATTTACAGTCGTATTATTGATCCGGAGAAAATAGCCGGAATAACGATTCATAAGGCCGCGCACCGCAATGAAATGTCCTTTTTGCCAGCACGACGATACTCAGGTTCTGGATACGCGCATATCGGAAGAAGGCGACAGCATACGCCGTCGCCGTCGCTGCGTGAGTTGCGATAAACGCTTCACAACCTATGAACGAATTGAGTTGACCATGCCGGTCATCGTCAAGAAAAACGGCAGTCGCACCGACTTCGATCCGAAAAAGCTGCAAGCCAGCCTGCAGCTTGCCTTGCGCAAGCGCCCGGTTTCTGCCGAAGCCGTCGATGCGGCCATTCACCGCATTGAACAAAAACTTCTTTCCAGCGGGGAGCGAGAAGTGCTTTCCGGGCAGATCGGTGAACTGGTCATGCGCGAACTGCAGCGCCTCGACAAGATTGCCTATATCCGCTTTGCCTCCGTTTATAAAAGTTTTGAAGATGTGACGGAATTTCAGGATGCGATTGCCGAAGTGGGGCGAGAGCGGAAATCTCCGGTTAAATAACAGGATTCAACATGGCTCGCGATGCGGGCCATTTTTTTGCTCAGGATAAACCGCAGTTGATCTTTCATGCTCGGAATGTGAGCGAAAATATGCATCCCATATTGATGGGATACGAAAAAATATAAATTGTTGCAACAATCGTCGCTATTCAAAAACCTCTTTTCTGTTTGCATGCCCTTGTTCTGAACGGCAGCAATCATAGACGGAAGGTGCGACATGATGACATCAGGCAAACACGGGTTTTCCATGATCGAGGTACTGATCTCTGTTTTTGTGTTGACGGCAGGTGTAATCGGCGCGGCAGGCATGCAACTGACTGCCTTGCGCACTGCGCAGCAATCCGCCTTTCAAACCCGCGCACTGTATCTGGCCAGCGATATGGCAGACATGATGCTTGCGAATGGTGCGCAGATGCGGCTGGACGATAACGTGAATCCTTATCTGCGGGTGGATCATCAAGCGTCGATTACGCCGCACCGCCTACCTGATTATTCCTGCTATGGCGCGAGCGTGCATTGCGATCCAGAACAACTGGCGCAGTTTGACATTACGCAGTTGTTGCAACAACTGGATACGAATTTCCCCGGCGGTCGCGTGCGCATCTGTCGCGATGCCTTGCCGTGGAATGCAGAAACCGGGAATTTCGCCTGGGAGTGTATGGCTGCAGCGAATGCACCTGTTGTGATCAAGATAGGTTGGCAGGAAAAAGATCGCGCTGGCAGCGCACCTGGCGATGCTGTTTCAGCACCGCCACGGATGGTGTTGACTGTCGCAGGTTATGCCAAATGAAACAGCTGCCTGATACCCGCCGGGCGCACACTTTGCTGCATCAGCAGGGTTTGACGATCATTGAACTGATGATTGCCATCACCCTGGGTTTATTCATTGTGTTGACGACGATCGGCTTGCTGGTTGCAAGCAAGGCTGCTTATGTGATGCAGGATCAACAGGCGCATATTCAGGAAACCGGACGCTACGCGATCGAAATTTTGTCGCGTGCAGTGCGCCAGGCCGGTTATGAAAACTGGCATAGCGCTACTATGCCCGCGCAGATAGAAGCTGCTTTCAGTGCCAGTGTCATCGGCAGGGATGCCATGACACTGAAGAAAACCGCGCCGGAACTCGATTCGCTTACTTCAACAGGTACCGTCAATGGCAGCGATGTACTGGCCTTGCGTTTTTTCGGCGATGACGCTTACGGCGAAGAAGGGGCTATCCTGAATTGCGCCGGTTTACCTGTTGCCGCGACAGGTATTGAACAGGAACGGGGCTGGAGCATTTTCTTCGTTGCGAAGGACAGTAGCGGCGAGCCAGAATTGCGTTGCAAATATAAATCAAAAACCAGCTGGAATGCAGATGCCATCACACGTGGAGTTGAATCCTTCCAGGTATTGTACGGCCTGGATGCAGACGGCGATGGCGTGCCGGAACAGTTTCTGAATGCAGACAAGATCAATGCCATGGATGGGCAATTGCAATTGATCGGAGATAACGCGGCAGCACGTACCAGCGATTTCAATCGCCAGACGTACTGGAAAAAAGTCAGCGTGATCAAACTGGGTTTGCTGGTGCGCGGTTCGCAAGTTGCGCGCGACGATGCACTCAGAAGCGAGTACGACCTGTTCGGTGCTGTCTATAGTGACATGCATGCAGCCAGTGATAAAGGTGTGCGCGTCAACGAAAGTGCGTTGCCGAATGCTACAAAAAATCGCGTCAGAAAAGTGTTTACGCATGTAATTCAATTGCGTAACGCTGCGACGGGCGACGGTGCATGAACATCCTCCTGTTCGCCTGTCGTCGAGCGCAACAGGGCATGGTGTTGTTTTCCGTCTTGCTGATTCTCCTGATGGTTTTATTGCTTGGCCTGGCCTCGGCGCAGATCGCCATGCAGGGTGAAAAATCATCGCGTAACGACAGGGACAGGCAGATTGCATTTCAGGCGGCGGAAGCGGCATTGCTGGATGCAGAGATGGATATCGAACATTCGCCTGATAAGGAAAAATCGCGCAGCCATCTTTTCTCGAACGACAGTGCACAGGGCTTTCCTGATGAAGCAAGTGCCGTATGCGGCAGTGGTGAACAGAATCTCTATCTCGGTCTATGCAGCCATGCGGCAGAAGGCATGGCACCAAGTTGGCACAACGTCAATTTTCTGGACGATGCCGCGTCCACGACAAGCTCCGTACCGTATGGACAATTTACCGGCCGTGCTTTTCATACGGCGAACGGTTTCTTGCCCGGCAGGGTGCCGCGTTACATCGTTGAGTTGATGTTGTACCGCAAACCCGGCGAACGCACTGATGTGCCCAGTTATTTTTACCGGATTACCGCCATCGGTTTCGGTGCGCGCGAAACGACGCAAGTTGTTTTGCAAACTGTGTATCGCAAGGCTAGCTGATGAATCCCTTCTGCATACGTGGACGTAGCAGCTACCGTTTCAGAATGACGCTGATTCTTCTCATGTTTCTGTCGTATTACGCCAGCGCCGCCGTACCTGAGGTTGCGCTGGAAACCGACCCGGTGACGATATCTTGCGCCACGCAAGAAGCGGAGACCATGACGGCATTCGGCGCTGCTGTATCGGCAACAAGTATTTCCGGTGCCGGCATTTACCTGTATCAGGCTGCATTCAATCCCACGATCGGGAGCGGCAGCCTGAAAAAATTCAGGCTAGGGTTTGATGGCGCAGACGGCCCCATCCGCAAAGCATCTATTGCCGATTGGGATGCAGCAGACATATTGACGGGCATGTCGTCGCCGGCGCAACCGGCTGCCGAGATGAGACGCATCTATACTGCGGGACTTGCGGCAGACCAAACGCTGCGCACGATTCCGTTCCTGTGGAGCGAATTGTCTGTTGCGCAAAAAATCATGTTGCATACATCCGAGGGTACAGACGATCAGCTTGGAGAAAAGCGGCTGGATTATCTGCGTGGGGGACGTCGCTATGAACTGGGTCAGGCAGAGGGCATCTTTCGCACACGGGATCGTCTGCTGGGCTCGATTGTGCATGGTGTGCCAGTATTCGTTGGCCCACCCGATGCCGCTGTGCGAGGGCATGATTATCAGACGTTTTACGACGTGGAAAAGACGCGGCGAGCCGTCGTCTATGCCGGTGCTGCCGATGGCATGCTGCATGCGTTCGCTGCTGATACCGGTGAAGAATTGTTTGCCTATATTCCGCAAGCCTTGTTTCATCGTTTGGCGCAATTGACTGCGGTCGATTACGTCTACCGCCCCTATGTGGACGGTGCGCTTGCGGTTGCGGAAGCGCGCCTGGGCCAGCAATGGAGGAGTGTGCTTGTCGCCGGCATGGGTGGCGGTGCACAAGGTGTTTTTGCGCTGGATGTGACGCGCCCGGAGCAGTTCGGGCATGGGTTGGGTATGCTGTGGGAATTTACCGATGCAGACGATCCTGATATCGGTTATGTGGCCGGTGCTCCGCTGATAGCAAAATTCAAGGTCGGTGTCAGCAAGGGCGTAGCGATTTACCGCTATTTTGCGGTGGTGGCCAGTGGCTTGAATAACTATCGCGATGATGGCGCCGGAAAATTCAGCACACAGGCATCCGGCGCACTGTTTCTGCTGGCGCTGGATAAAGCCGGATCTGATAAATGGATGGCTGGCATCAACTATTTCAAGTTCCCTGTTCCGATCAGCGACAGGGATATGGCTCACGGCTTGATGGCGCCGTCGGCCATTTTTTCTGCCGATGGTGCGGTGAACCATGTCTATGCCGGCGATTTGCAAGGCAATCTTTGGCGCTTCAATTTTTCCGGCAGCGCACCCTGGGCGAATGCCCTGGGCAGTGTTCCTCGCAAACCATTGTTTAGCGCCAGCGATACGCAAGGGAGCCGGCAGCCGATCACGCAGAAAGCTCAGGTAGTCTTTGCTGCTGACGATGCGTATCTGCTCTTGTTTGGTACGGGAAAATTTCTGGAAGGTGCCGATCTGGATAGACAGCATTTCAAAAATCAGACCTTTTACGCCATTCTCGATACCCTGGACAGCAAGACGGTGCTGCGCAGTCAGCTCACGGAAAGAAAGTTGACGGCAACAAATGCCGGCAGCAACACACTGGAAATCAGCGGCAGTATTGCACGGTATGGCGCACCAGGTGTGGCTGAAAAAGGCTGGTATATCGATTTTCCCGATTCGCACAAGAGTGGTGAGCGCAGCATTGTCAGTGCGCAAATCGTCGACGGAAAGCTGTTTTTCAATACCTATATTCCTGCCGTTGCTTCTTGCCAGCAGGCGAGTGGGCGTTCCTACATGCTGAACGCGCTGACCGGTTTGTCAGCCTATGCAAATCCCGTTCCCTATTTGACTCCTGCCGGTGCACTGAATCCACCGTTGCTGCTGGCGAGCATGCAGGATCAAACGCCGGGAAGCGATGCAAGCGGCAAACGTCGCGTGAAGAAAAAACTAGATCTGTTTGATCCGGCAGCAGGAAATTCTGCAGATGCTGCCGCAGAAGCGGCGCAGACCGGGCAGAAAGGCAGGATTGAATATTCAATAAGAGCAGGCCGCTTGAGCTGGCGTGAACTGGTGAATTGGCTGGAGTTGCGCGCATCCGACAACAAGAAATAGGAGCAGATATGCGATACAGACTTGAGCATGGTTTTACCATGGTCGAATTGATGACCGTACTGATTATTGCCGCGATTCTGGCTGCCATTGCCTTGCCGTCTTATCAGGAATCGGTGTTGAAAGCGCGGCGTACCGAAGCGCGCGCTGCCTTGCTGAAGACCATGCAACAACAGGAACGCTATTACGCGTTGCACACAACATATGTGGTGTTTTCCTCCGCTTCCACCGATGCGGAGGCGAAAAGATTCAACTGGTTTTCCGGCGAGAATGCAGTAGCCAGTTTTTATGAAATCAGCGCACAGGCCTGCAACGGCAAGACGATACGCGACTGCGTATTATTGATTGCGCAGCCCGGAACCGACAAGGTCCATCCTTCTTATCGCGATCCGGTATGCGGGGCGCTGAGCCTGAGCAGTAGCGGGGAGAAATCTGCCGCAACGGATCGTTGCTGGTAAGTCCCATGTTTCCAGTTCCAGCCAGGCATACGCAGCGAAACGGATTTTCCATGGTCGAAGCTATGGCGATTCTACTGATAGTCGGAATTTTGCTGGCCGTGGGTATTCCTTCTTTTCATGCCATGCTGCAAAGCCAGCGTTTGACAACGGCAGCGAATGCCTTGTTGATGGCCGTTCATCTGGCACGTTCGGAAGCGATACATCGAGGCAGGCGAGTGGATCTGGTGCCGGCATCGGACGGTAGAAAATGGAGTAAAGGCTGGATAATTTTCATCGATGACAATAACGACCAGAGGCTGGATCCGAATGAAACGCTTATTTATTCTCATAGCGCATTGCATGAGGATGTGCGGATCACGCCCAGTTTCACCGATTCGAAAGTACAATATATCGCATATACCGGTAGCGGACGCACGCGTACCAATGCGAACAGCCAGACCTCGCAAGCGGGAAACTGGCTGCTTGAGTCGGGCTCGCAATCGCGCAAGGTCGTGATCAATTTTCTCGGGCGGGCGCGTGTATGCAACCCGCAGAAGGAAGAGGCAAGCTGCTGAACAAACAGGCCGGAAATATTCCAGGTACGGTACCGATTCATCTTCCTAGGCAAAGATTCTTGTGGAAATACATAGCGATGTACAGGGCATACGCCTTGCGTTGGAGCTGGCTGCCAGGGGCATGTTTACGACTGCGCCCAATCCGCGCGTAGGCTGCGTCATCGTTAAGGAAAATCAGGTCATAGGCAGCGGTTATACACAACCTGTCGGTCATGCGCACGCAGAAGTGCAGGCGCTCAACGATGCGGCGGACAAGGGCTACGATGTAGCGGGGTCTACCGTGTATGTGACGCTGGAACCGTGCAGCCATCATGGCCGCACCCCTCCCTGTGCCGATGCGCTGATCCGTGCGCGCGTGGCGCGCGTGGTGGCTGCGATTGCCGATCCGAATCCGCTGGTTGCCGGACAGGGCCTGGCGCGGCTGGAAGCGGCAGGGATTCAGGTCGCATGCGGCATACTGGAAGCAGAAGCACGCGAAATCAATATCGGCTTCCTGTCGCGCATGCAGCACGGCAAGCCATGGGTACGGATGAAATCCGCTGCCAGCCTGGACGGCATGACTGCTTTGCATAATGGAATCAGCCAGTGGATTACCGGTGATGAAGCGCGTGCCGATGGACATGCCTGGCGTGCACGTGCTTGCGCCATCCTGACCGGTATCGGTACAGTGATGGAAGACGATCCGCAGTTGACCGTGCGTGCCATCGATACACCGCGCCAGCCGCAACGCATAGTTATCGACAGCCAGTTGCAGATCAGTTCGCATGCGCGCGTATTGAGTGGCGGCGGTACCTGGATAGTTGCTGCGCAAGCCCATCCAGCCAGGGAAAAAATTCTGCGGGATCTCGGCAATGAAGTCATCGTTTTGCCGAATGCAGACGGCAAGGTCGATTTGTCTGCGCTGATGCTGGAATTGGGACGGCGGCAGATCAATGAGCTGCATGTGGAGGCCGGCTTCAAACTGAATGGCTCATTGATACGCGAAGGCTGCGTCGATGAGTTACTGGTTTATCTTGCGCCGACCCTGCTGGGCGATGCGCAACGCATGTTCAATCTACCTGTGCTCGAATCGCTGGAACAGAAAAAAAATATGACTTTCCATGAGGTTAAGCAGATCGGTGCTGATTTGCGTATCCTTGCCCGTTTCATCTAACTTATTTATTCATCATGTTTACCGGAATCGTTGCTGCTATCGGCAAAATCACTGCAATTTCTCCACTCGGCGACCAGACCGCCGGACATCGCCTGACGGTAGATGCCGGCGGTCTGTCGCTGGCCGATGTCGCGCTGGGCGATTCAATCACCCTGAATGGTGCCTGCATGACAGTGGTGGTAAAAACGGACAGGACTTTCGAGGTCGACGTGTCGCGCGAAAGCCTGAATTGCACCGCCGGTCTGGATACAATCGGTGAAGTCAATCTGGAAAAAGCGGTGACTTTATCCGAACGCCTAGGCGGGCATCTGGTATCCGGCCATGTCGATGGCCTGGGGTCAGTGCAAAAATTCGAGTCCGTGGGTGAATCCTGGTTGCTGGTAGTAAACGCACCGAGAGAGCTGGCGAAATTTATCGCAGTCAAGGGCTCCATCGTTATCAACGGCGTTTCACTTACGGTCAACACTGTCGCAGATGGTGCGAATGCATGCGAATTTTCCGTCAACCTGATTCCGCATACGGTACAAGTTACCACGCTCAAGCATTTGAAAACCGGCAGCAGGGTCAATCTGGAAATTGATTTGATCGCGCGTTATGTAGAAAGAATGCTTTCGACGGCAGCTACCGTAGCAAAAAAATAATCAACAAATGCTTAAGCATTCTTATATGCGTCTCGCATAGCCTTTTCTGATGCTGTAAAAAAGTGCTGTCTGGAGGTATCAGTAGAGGCTATGTCGAAAGATGCGCTAGCGAAGCAAACCAGCATCAGCAGAGCATTCGATATCGCCGAACGCAATGGCTGATACGACAACGTTCATCACGGTGTCTTCAAATATTCGTTTTCCCTTGTCGCCACCTGCGGCACCAGCAGCCACCATCAAGGGCAGCAAGTGATCCGGATGCGGTTGTACTTCGCGTGCATTTGGCGCATCTTGCCAGTGCTGCAATTGCGTATTGCGCTCAACTTCGTCCTGCGTCGCCATGTTGGCCAGCCAGTCGTCGAAATGTTCGGAGGCTTCCTTGAATGCCGGGCTGAAACCGCGCATATTGTGAAAACTCATGCCGCTGCCGATGATCAATACACCTTCTTCGCGCAGTGCTTGCAGCGCCTGGCCTGCACGTAGATGCGTGGCGGGGTCGAGTCCTTTTTTCATCGACAATTGCACGACCGGCACATCGGCGTTCGGATACATTACCTTCAAGGGAATGAATACGCCATGGTCCCAACCGCGTTGCGCATCGAGGTGTACCGGCAGGCCGGCTTCGACCAGCAGATTCTGTACGCGCGCAGCCAGTTCCGGTGCGCCGGGTGCCGGATATGTCAGCGCATACGTATGTGCCGGGAAACCGTGATAATCGTAAATCAGCGATGGTTGCGGGTTGCTGCCGACGGTGAATTCCTCCTCTTCCCAGTGACCCGAAATGACGAGGATCGCTTTCGGGCGTGTGCCGACAGCGGCGTCCACACCGCGTAAAAAATCTGCCATGCGATCCCACATATGCGGATCGCCCGGCCAGTCCATGAAAAAGCAGGGGCCGCCGCCATGCGGGATGAAGAGGGTGGGTAATTTTTTGTTGTCCATGCTGTTCTCCGTAATTCTGATGCTTAGGCCAATGGCTGTATCTGAGCTTCATGCCCTGCCGCGATACGTTCCTTGAACGCGACTATGAATTCGCGATAGGCAGGTTGCAGTTTTTCAAACAATGGATCCTTGCGATGTTTGAGCATCGCTTCACCGAACAGTTTCATGCCTAGTGCCAGCGCTGCAGCCGTATCAGCATCAGTCAAGTTAGCGGTCTGCACACGCTGGATGATGTTGAACAGATCATCGTGGTTGCCGACTTCAAACTGCAGGAGAGCATGCAGATCGCTTGCTGCATGCTGGCCGCCCAGATACTCCAACGTGACGCGATAATTATGTGCACTCATGCGGTTTCCTTTTCAGCTGACACCAGCAATAAGGAGAGTTTGTCAGTTTCCCTGGCCCATTCTTCATGCTCTGGCAGCGCCGGTTTGGACATCGTGATGCGCTGCCACTCCGGGTGTGCGGACAAGCTGCGATTCAATTCCAGAAAATGTGCCTGATCCGTTGTAATCTCCCGGTCGCCAATAATTGCTCCGACCGGACATTCAGCGACACACATAGAGCAGTCTATGCATTCATCCGGATTGATCACCAGAAAATTCGGTCCTTCCATGAAACAGTCCATCGGGCAGACCGTGACGCAATCCGTGTATTTGCATTGGATGCACGGTTCCGTGACAACAAAAGTCATACGTTCTCCTTTATACGGATTACTATAATCGTCGTTGATGTATTGATAAATATGCTATTAATACAAATATTGTCGTCATATTGTTGATAATGGATATTCTCAATTGCATGAAAACCTTTGTTGCAGTGGTGGAGACCGAGAGCTTTACCGCCGCCGGTACGCGTCTGGATATATCGAAAGCACTGGTATCGAAGTACGTGGGCATACTTGAAGATCATCTTGGTACGCGGCTGCTGAATCGCACGACGCGTCGCCTCAGTCTTACCGAATCGGGTCTGGCATATTACGAACGCTGTCTGCAGATTCTGGCCGATGTGGATGAGGCGGAGCAGGGGGCTGCGCAGTCGGCGGCGATTCCACGCGGTACCTTGAAGGTGGCAATGCCGGTTTCATTCGGTACGGCGCGCATTGCGCCGCTGCTGACCGAATACATGCGACGTTATCCCGAAGTCCGGCTGGATATTGCATTGGCAGACCGACGTGTCGATCTGATCGAAGATGGTTACGACCTCGCCATCCGCGTCGGTAACCTGCCTGAGTCTGGCTTGATTGCCCGCAAGCTGGCGACTGACCGCATCGTCCTGTGCGCGTCGCCGACGTATCTAAACGCGTATGGTACGCCGCATGCGCCAGAAGACCTGAAGCAGCATGCCTGTCTCAACTACAGTTATTCCAGCAGTGGCGATGAATGGTTTTTCGGCACCGGAAAAACGCGTGCAGCAGTGCATGTCGACGGCCCCATGCGTGCCAATAACGGTGATATGTTGCGGCTGGCAGCACTGGATGGTGCAGGTCTGATCTGGCAACCACATTTTATTGTGGCCGACGATCTGAAAGCCGGGCGACTGATGGAATTGATGACGGATAGAAGCAGCACAGAACTGGGAATTTATGCGATCTATCCGAGTCGCAAACATCTGTCGGCAAAAGTGCGTACCTTCGTGGATTATCTTGTCGCCTGCATGGCCTGATTCTCATGGGTACTGTTTCCACGCTGCTGGCCTGGAAATAAAAAAGGCCGTTCCTGATGAGGGAACGACCTTTTCATTTGATTGACTCAAGTCAAAGCATGACTTGAGAATCAGCTATTAACGTTCGCCGAAAGGACGACGTGTTGCGCCGCCGGCATCGTTGGTACGCGAGCCTTTGTTGTAGCTGCCCTCGTTGCGTGTTGCATTCGGTTTGCTGAATGTACGTTGCCCTGGTTTAGCCGAGTTGCCACGGTTGTCGCCTGGTTTCCAGCCGCCTGGTTTGTGATTTGAGCGTGGTGCCGAAGCAGTACGCTTAGGTTCAAAACCTTCGATCACCGAGACAGGAATCAATTGCTTGATGAAGCGTTCAATGCGTTTGACGTTCATGCCTTCTGCATGATTGACCAGCGAAACCGCAATACCGTTACGGCCTGCACGACCGGTACGGCCGATACGATGCACGTAGTCTTCCGGGAATTTCGGCAGATCGTAGTTGAACACGTGAGTGATCGCAGGAACGTCGATGCCGCGTGCAGCAACGTCGGTTGCAACCAGGACACGGATTTGACCGCGACGCAGGCCGTCGAGTGTACGGTTGCGTGCACCTTGATGCATGTCGCCATGCAAGGCAGCAGCAGCAAAACCGGCGATGTTCAGACGATCAGCGATCGTGTCTGCATCGCGTTTGGTCGCGGTGAAGACAACAGCCTGATCCATCGTTTCATCACGCAGCAGATGATCGAGCAGGCGATTCTTGTGCGACAGATCGTCGACAAAATGCACGCCTTGCTTGATGTTCTCATGCTTGGTGGCGGAACCGGCGATCTGGATGACCAGTGGGTCTTTGGTGATGCGTTTTGCCATGGTGCCGACGGTGCCGTCCAGCGTTGCCGAGAACAACATGGTTTGACGGCCTTCTGGTGTTGCTGCAACGATTTTCTCGATGTCATCGATAAAACCCATGTCCAGCATGCGATCAGCTTCGTCCAGTACCAAAATCTGCAATTCCGAGAAATCGATCTTGCCTGATTCCATGTGGTCGATCAAACGACCTGGCGTAGCAACCAGAATCTCTGGATTCTTTGCCAGCAATTGCATTTGTTTTGGGTAAGGCATGCCGCCCAGGATAGACACAGCCTTGACACGTTTCATGAACGCACCGTACTTGTCGGTCGAAGTGGTGACTTGCAATGCGAGTTCGCGGGTTGGGGTCAACACCAGCATTTTCGGTTGTGCAGCCTTAAAACGTGGACGATCGCCGCGTGAGCGAGCCGATTGTGCTTCTTGATTGGGTGTTCTGCCAGCAGCTGGTTGCTGTTCATCAGCTTGTACTGCGAATTTGTGCAGGGCAGGCAGCATGAATGCCGCTGTCTTGCCGGAACCTGTTTGTGACGAAACCATCATGTCACGGCCTTCGATCGCGGCAGGAATCGCTTGTGCTTGCACGCCGGTAGGGGCGGTGTAGCCGGATTCAGTCAATGCCTTGATGATGGACGCGTGGAGACCTAGTGATTCAAATGTCATTATTTTCTTTCGTAAAATCAGCGCAACAGCGAGCGATCACGGATTGTGTCCATGATGGCGTCTGGAAGTTGCGCAAAAATGCAAAGCCAACCAACGAAACAGAAACAGCTGTGAAAACTCTGAGAGATTTCGGCACAAAAGCTTTGCGCCGGGACGGTGTATAAATTTCAACACCTGAAGGCGGGGGGCTTTATCGTTAATGCTAACGGTTCGCAATGCTGCAAAAGTGCTTCACCTGTTGTAAAGCACAGCGCGCATTGTAGTACAGAACGGGCGCGATGTCGAGCCATTCCCTGATGCGCACCGAGAACGGGCGGCGGTGCACGTCTTTGATCAATAAAAATGCGGCAGAATTTTCTGCCGCATTTTTATTAAATTACTTACATTGGGTCGCTGCTGGTTCCGACGACTTATGCAATTTCAATAAAACTTATTCCAAGCCACCCATGCCACCGACGACATGCGAGAAACCGCCGTCGACATAAGTGATTTCGCCGGTAATGCCGCTGGACAGATCAGACAACAGGAATGCAGAAGCATTGCCGATGTCTTCCTGCGTGACGTTACGGCGTAAAGGTGCGTGATCCTTGACGAAGTTAAGAATCTTGCCGAAGTCCTTGATACCGCTGGCAGCCAGGGTCTTGATCGGGCCGGCCGAGATACCGTTGACGCGTATGCCTTTAGGGCCCAGGGATTCGGCCATGTAGCGCACGCTGGCTTCCAGCGACGCTTTTGCCAGGCCCATCGTGTTGTAGTTAGGCAGGGCGCGGATGGCGCCGAGATAGCTCAAGGTCAGCAGCGCGGCATTCGGGCTCAGCATCGGCAATGCGGCCTTCGCCATTGCAGGGAAACTGTAGGCTGAGATGTCATGTGCAACCTTGAAGCCTTCGCGCGACAGACCTTCGAGGAAATCGCCGCCAATCGCTTCGCGTGGCGCGAAACCGATGGCGTGTACCAGGCCGTCGAGCCTGTCCCACGATTTCCCCAGATCAGCAAACAAGGCCGTGATCTGTTCGTCGCTGCCGACATCGCAATCGAAAATGAGTGAGCTGTCGAATTCCTTGGCGAAATCGGTGATGCGATCCTTGAAGCGTTCGCCGACGTAGGTGAATGCCAGTTCAGCACCTTCACGTTTGCAGGCTTCTGCAATACCGTAAGCGATGGAGCGGTTCGATAACAAACCGGTGATGAGAATTTTTTTGCCTTGCAAGAATGCCATGAAAGACTCCGGTGGTTCTTCGGGAATGGGTATGGAATGGGCAAGATTGTAGGGGCTGGCGGGAACAACAGCAACTTTTGTGACAATTCTTCCTGTTTTGGCAGATTTGTTGTCGCTATCCCTAGCTTTGTCCGAGACGGATAACGTTTCTGTAGAATAGCCGGAACGTCAACATATGTGCAGATGGTTCTCTGTGCTGAGGTTTATTTTTCAGCAGTACTCCAGCTATACCGATACTGTTTTTTGCAATAGAAGGACAGACCGGCAGCAAACAACAATGACAGGCGAATGGCTAAATCACTTTTTTCTTTCTTGCTGATCTGTTTTCTCTCACAGGGTGGTAGCACGTTTGCCGCGCATGCTTTTTCACTCTACGACACACCTAAATATCCGGCCGGTTTTACCCACTTCGATTACGTCAATCCCGATGCGCCCAAAGGCGGCGAATTATTTCTTGCCAATCCGGATCGCCGCAGCAGCTTCGACAAATTCAATCCGTATTCTCTAAAAGGCGTTGCCGCCGCAGGTGTTTCCAGCCTGATGTTTGAAACGCTGGCCGTCAGTTCTGGCGATGAAGTGGCGACCATGTACGGTTTGCTGGCCGACGACATGGTGCTGGCACCGGACAGATTGGCGATGACTTTTCGCCTCAATCCCAAAGCGCGTTTCAATAATGGCGACGCTGTGTTGGCAGCCGACGTAAAATATTCATTCGACACGCTGATGGCAAAAGGTGCGCCGCAATTCAAGTCCATCTTTGCCGAGGTCAAACGCTGCGTCGTTGTCGATGAGCGCACAGTACGCTTTGAATTCAAATCGCTGAATCATGAATTGCCCTTGATTGTTGGCAGCGTGCCGGTGTTTTCGCGCAAATGGGCGGCAGGTACCGAGTTCGATCAGATCCAATTGACGCCACCTATCGTCAGTGGCCCTTATCTGATTGATCGTTACGATACAGGCCGTTCCATCAGTTACAAATTGAATCCGGATTACTGGGGCGCGAATGTGCCGACGCGAAAAGGAACATTCAATTTTGCGCGCATCAACTATCGTTTTTATAAAGACGATGTCGCGAGACTGGAAGCCTTCAAGGCGGGTGAGTTTGATCTGGTCGTCGAGTACAGCGCCAAGAACTGGGCGCGTAGTTACAAGGGGCCGAAATTTACCAGTGGCGAAATCATCAAGCGTGAACTGACACATTCCAACGGTGCCGGCATGCAGGGTTTTGTGATGAACTTGCGCCGACCGCAATTCCAGGATGTGCGTGTACGTCGTGCCCTCGATCTCGCACTGGATTACGAATGGATGAACCGACAGTTGTTCTTCGGCTCGTACAAACGGATTTATTCCTTCTTCAATAACAGCCCTATGGCGGCGACTGGTTTGCCATCTGAGGACGAGCTGAAGTTGCTGGAGCCCTTGCGCGACAAACTTGATACTGCTGTCTTCGGTCCCGCGCCTATCCCGCCGAATACCGATGCGCCACGTTCCTTGCGGGCGAATTTGCTGGAAGCGGTAGAACTGTTCCGCCAAGCCGGCTGGACTTATAGAGACGGCGCTTTGCGTAATGAAAAAGGCGAACCGTTTGCGTTTGAAATCATTGACGATCAGTCTGCATTGTCGCGCGTGATCAGTGTCTACATTCGCAATCTGGAAAAACTGGGCATACAGGTGACGCAACGTACCGCCGATTTTGCATTGGTGCAAAAGCGCATGGATGAATTCGATTTCGACATGACCAGCATCCGCTTCCCGGATGTCAGCAGTCCGGGCAATGAAATGTTCGACATGTTCGGTTCCAAAGCGGCTGATGAAAAAGGTTCGAGCAATGCCTGGGGTTTGAAAGATCTTGCGGTAGATAGATTGGTGGAAAAACTAGTGGCCGCCGACAGCCGTCAACAATTGGTTGCTGCTGCGCGTGCGCTGGATCGAGTGCTGCTGCATAAGCACATCGTCGTGACGCACTGGTATTCATCCACGCATCGCGTCGCGTATCGCGATCGCTTCGGCATTCCTGCGACTGCGCCGCTTTACTATCAGGCTGATCCGTATGTGATCTCAACATGGTGGCAAAAGAAAGCAAGATGAGGATGCTGCGATGAATATCTGGTCTTACATAATCAAGCGTGTGTTGCTGATGGTGCCGACCTTGTTAGGTGTGGTCGCGATCACATTCGCCGTGGTTCAATTTGTTCCTGGCGGCCCGGTGGAACAGGCGCTGATGGAATTGAAAGGGCAGGTCGGCGCAGGTGAAGCGACCGGCGGTGGTGCGTCACAATATCGTGGAAGACAAGGCATAGACGCTGAACGCGTGGCAGAAATCAAGGCGCTGTACGGTTTTGACAAGCCGGCCAGTGAGCGCTTCTGGCAAATGCTGAAAGGCTTCGCCACTTTCGATCTGGGTCAGAGTTTTTATCATCACAAGGATGTGTGGGAGCTGGTGGTATCCAAGTTGCCGGTCTCGGTTACGCTGGGTTTGTGGACATTTTTCCTGACCTACTTTATTTCAGTGCCTTTGGGAATTGCCAAGGCGGTGCGTGAAGGCAGCCGCTTTGATTCGATCACCAGCATGATGGTGCTGGTCGGATATTCGATTCCCGGTTTTATTCTCGGCGTTTTCCTGCTGGTGATGTTCGGCGGCGGGAGTTTCGTGCAGTGGTTCCCGTTACGCGGCTTGACCTCGGATAACTGGGAGCAGTTGTCGCTGCTCGGCAAGGTGCTGGATTACCTTTGGCATATTGCCTTGCCGGTCACTGCGTCGGTAGCCGGCTCGTTTGCGGTGATGACGATGCTGACGAAGAACACCTTCCTCGAAGAGATACGCAAACAGTATGTGTTGACTGCGCGTGCCAAGGGTTTGAGCGAAAACGCAGTGCTGTACAAGCATGTGTTTCGCAATGCACTGATACCGCTGGTGACCGGTTTTCCTGCTGCCTTTATCGGCGCCTTCTTTGCCGGCAGTTTGCTGATCGAAACCCTGTTCTCGCTCGACGGCCTCGGTTTACTGTCCTATGAATCAGTAATCCGACGCGATTATCCGGTCGTGATGGGTACCTTGTATCTGTTCACGCTGATCGGTCTGTTGGTCAAATTGCTGGGCGACTTGTGTTACGTATGGGCTGATCCACGCCTGCAATTTGAAAGTCTGAACCGATGAATGCGACTGTGTCTTCAACGGTTGCAGTGTCCGCTGGCAAGTCGGTATCGCCGGCCCGACGCGTCTGGTTGCGCTTCAAGAAAAATCGGCGCGGTTACTGGAGCCTGATTATCTTCAGCATACTCGTGGTGATCAGTCTGCTGGCCGAACTGGTGTCGAACGACAAACCGCTGGTGGCGCGCTATAACGGAGAATTGGTGTTCCCTGTCTTCACGACCTATTCGGAGAAAAAATTCGGCGGCGATTTTGAATCGCAAGCAGACTATCTCGACCCTTTCATACAGGAGCAGTTCCAGAAAGATGGCAACTGGGCGATTTATCCGCTCAATCGCTATCACTTCGATACGCTGAATTACTTCGCCACTGCGCCGAACCCGGCGCCACCTTCTGCCGATAACTGGCTGGGCACTGATGACCGCGGTCGGGATGTGGTGGCACGGCTGCTGTACGGTTTTCGCGTCTCGGTACTGTTCGGCCTGGCCCTGACCTTTACCGGCGTGTTGCTGGGACTGCTTACCGGTGCGGTTCAGGGTTACTTCGCAGGCAAAACCGATTTGTTTTTCCAGCGTTTCATGGAAATCTGGGGTGCCATGCCGGAGCTTTATCTGCTGATCATCTTCGCGTCCATATTTCAACCGAGCGTAGGCCTGCTGTTGATTCTGCTCTCGCTGTTCGGCTGGATGGGGCTGTCCGATTATGTGCGTGCTGATTTTTTGCGTAATCGCAATCTGGAATATGTACAGGCAGCGCGTGCACTCGGTTTGAACAATAGCCAGATTATCTGGCGTCATATATTGCCGAACAGCCTGACGCCCGTCGTAACCTTCCTGCCGTTTCGCATGAGCGGTGCGATTCTGGCGCTGACCAGTCTGGATTTTCTCGGTCTTGGTGTACCGGCTTCGACCGCCAGCCTGGGTGAATTACTTGCACAGGGAAAAAACAACCTGGATGCATGGTGGATTGCATTGTCTACTTTTGTCGTGCTGACAGTGATGCTGCTTTTGCTGACCAATATTGGCGATGCCTTGCGCAATTCGCTGGATGTCCGGAGAAAGGCATGAGTTTGCTCGACATTCAAAACCTGCAAATAGCCTTCGATACGAGCAAAGTCGTGGACGACGTCAGCTTCAGCATCGCGCCTGGGGAAAAATTCGCGCTGGTGGGCGAATCCGGTTCAGGCAAGACCGTCACCGCGCTGTCCATCCTGCGTTTGAATCAGGATGCCGGCTACGGTGGAAAAATCCTGCTTGAAGGCCAGGATATTTTGCAGAGGACAGAAGCATCGATGCGCGCGGTTCGCGGCAATGACATCGCGATGATATTCCAGGAACCGATGACAGCGCTTAATCCGCTGTTCACGATAGGTAACCAGATCGCCGAAGTATTGATGCTGCATGAAGGTATCAGTGCGAAGAAGGCTGCAGTGCGTGCGATTGAATTGCTGGACAAGACAGGTATACCCGAACCACAACGTCGCGCCTTGTCGTATCCGCATCAATTGTCAGGTGGGCAGCGCCAGCGCGCGATGATTGCGATGGCACTCGCCTGCAAGCCTAAATTGCTGATCGCCGATGAACCGACTACTGCGCTCGATGTAACGATACAGGTGCAAATTGTTGAATTGCTGAATCAGTTGCAGCGCGAAGAGAACATGGCGGTGTTGATGATTACGCACGATTTGAATCTGGTGCGACATTTTGCTGATCGCGTCGGTGTGATGGAAAAAGGGCGTCTGGTGGAGGTCGCCACCACGCAGGAATTATTCACCGCGCCGCGTGAAGCTTATACCCGCAAACTGCTGGCGAGCCAGCCGCACAAATTGCTTAATACGGTCGATTCGGCTGCACAGCCTTTGATGAATGTCGAGCATGTGCGCTGCACTTTCGATATCAAACAAGGCTGGTTCAAGAAAGCGAAATTTTTAGCCGTTGATGATGTCAGCCTGCAGGTACGTCCGGGCGAAACTCTCGGCATAGTCGGTGAATCCGGTTCCGGGAAGTCGACGCTGGGTTTGGCGCTGTTGCGTCTTTCCAGTGCCAAGGTTGATGGCACTATTTCCTTCGATGGTAAAGCCATCAATGCAATGCAGAGCGATACCTTGCGACCTTTGCGCGCACGCATGCAAGTTGTGTTTCAGGATCCGTTCGCATCCCTGTCGCCACGGCGCACGATAGAACAAATCGTCGGTGAGGGTCTGGCTTTGCATCAACCGCAGTTGGGCGCAGATGGGGTACGCAAGGCGGTTACCGATGGTTTGCTGGAAGTCGGCTTGCCGGCAGATATCATGTCGCGCTATCCGCATGAGTTTTCCGGTGGCCAACGTCAACGGATTGCGATTGCGCGCGTATTGGTGCTGAAGCCGGATCTGATTTTGCTGGATGAGCCGACCTCGTCGCTGGATGTTTCGGTACAGCAGCAAGTGTTGCTGCTGCTGGCGGAGTTACAGAAGAAATACGGCATGGCTTATATCTTCATCAGCCACGATCTGGCGGTGATACGCGCAATGGCGCATCGGGTGTTGGTAATGAAAGACGGCAAGGTGGTGGAGAGCGGTGCGGCGGATGTCGTGCTATCGCAACCGGTGCAGGCTTATACCCAACGTTTGCTGGCAGCTGCGGTGTATGCCGGGACCAAAGATAATGCGGAAAATACCCGGTGAGGCCTTAAGTTACCCAGACTAAAGCAAGATCGACGTCACTTTTACGGGTTACTTGATCGAAATACGGGCGGATTGAGCGGAGGCGATGACCTTGCTGGAACGGCTGTTGCCGGATTTGGTGGTAACCGTTTTTGTTGATTTGGTATTGCGGCTTGCTTGTCGGGTGACGGTTTTGCTGGATTTTGCTTTCGATTTGCCGGCCGTGCGTGTAGTTCTGGCAGCACGGAAAGGCACATGCAGTTCCAGTTTCTGGCCACTGGCCAGTTTGTTGCTACGCAAATCGTTCCAGTTCTTGATCTGTGCAGTCGTGACCTTGTAACGGCCGGCAATGCTTTTGATAGTGTCGTTCTTCTTGACGGTTACATTGATTTTCTTTGCGTCAGGCACATCTGGCGCCATCGCCAGTGTTGCGTTATCTGCGACTTCTTGCGTAATGTCTTTTTGCGCCGTGCCTTCTATACGCGGCACCAGTATCGTTGAGCCGGCCTTCAGCACCATTTTCGGCGGGATATTGTTAACCTCGCGAATAATTTGCGGCGTGGTGTGAAACTTTGTGGCAATCGTTTCTATCCGTTCACGCGCATTGGTAATCTTGTGCGAAGTCCATGACGATAACGCATGTCCCCATTTGGCCAGATTCGTCTTGAATTTTTCGGCATTGTTTTGCGGCAGGAGAATTTGCGTATTGCTGCTGCCGGTAATGACAGGGCGATTGAATTGCGGATTCAGGGCCTTGAATTCTTCCATCGGCAATTCCGCCAGTTGCGCGGCGAGTTTGACGTCGATGTCGCGGGTTTTTGCCACACTGACAAAGTAAGGTTGATTGTCTACCTTTAGTAAGCTGATGCCATAGGTATCGGGCGTGGCTATGATGTTTTTTACCGCTTGCAACTTGGGCACATAGTTCTTGGTTTCCGCCGGCATATAAGCCGACAGACTGTTGAAATCGGTGCCTACGCCTGCCGCTTCGGCTTTCTTGATCGCACGCTGCACCGAGCCTTCGCCCCAGTTATAGGCGGCCAATGCGAGTTGCCAATCGCCGAACATGCCATACAAATGCTGAAGGTAGGTCAGTGCAGCATCAGTCGATGCCAGCACGCTGCGACGTTCATCCTTGAACATGTTTTGTTTCAGGTTGAAGTGGTGGCCGGTGGAGGGAATGAATTGCCACATGCCGGCGGCTTTGGCGGTCGAATAGGCTTGCGGGTTGAATGCAGATTCGATGAAGGGCAGCAATGCCAGCTCGGTCGGCATGTCGCGTTTTTCCAGCTCTTCGACCACGTGATACAGATACAGGGAGGCGCGTTTGGTAGTGCGGCTGATATGGTCGGGCCGCGAGCTGTACCAGATGGTCTGGTTGATTACCAGTTGATTGTCGACCAGATCCGGAATCGCAAAACCCTTGCGTATGCGAGCCCATACATCGACATCGCTGGAGATGACAAATTCACTCAGGGGATCGTTGGCAAGATTGGGGTTGTCCTGCAAGGCGGCATCCTGCGCCCAACTGCTATAGGAATACGGTAACGACAGATCGCTGGCAGCGTGGGAAATACCGGAAATACCTAGTACAAAAATGCTGGAAAAAACAAGTTTGAACGATACTTTGAAATCGGATTCAGGCATGGGGTCTCGCAAATTGACCGACCCATGATTAGCCGGTAGAAAAGATTAAGTGACGAGTGTAAGTAATGCGTATTTTGCGCGTCAAGACAATTTACACAAGGATGGGTGCCTGATATCACGTTTCCGAATAAGAACAAATGTCGGATGAATAACTTTTTTGTGCCCGTGAGTAGCACAAGGCTGTTTAGCGAAAGTCGTTTTTCCACGCCCGCAGGGCGGCAAACACGGCAACCGGGCTCTTGTCGTTTCCGCTTACGCGACCTGCGGCGATCAATTGGCCTGCAATCGCCGGTTCGCGTGCACGCAGGAAAGGATTGGTCGATTTTTCCAGGCCGATACTGGAGGGAACGGTCGGCATGCCGGCCTCGCGTTTCGCCTGCTCGGCCTTGAAGCGGGCGGCCAGCGCCGCGTTATCCGGTTCTGCGGCCAGCGCAAAACGCAAATTGGCGATCGTGTATTCATGTGCGCAATACACCTTGGTGTTATCCGGCAATGCTGCCAGTTTTTCCAGCGACGTGAGCATCTGCGTCGGCGTGCCTTCAAACAAACGACCGCAACCGCCGGCAAATAGCGTGTCGCCGCAAAACAGCCAGCCTTGCTCCGCCGCGACATAGGCGATGTGTCCCAGCGTATGGCCCGGCACTGCCAATACCGACAAGTGCACATCCAGCTCCGGAATGTTCACGATATCGCCTTCATCCAGCGGGTGTGAAACGTTGGCAATCGGGTCATTACGCGGTGCAAAGACCGGCACGTTGAAATGTTGCAAGAGTTTTTCCACGCCGCCAACATGGTCAGCATGATGATGTGTCAGTAGAATAGCGACGAGCGACAACTGGTGTTTTTCCAGTGCAGCCAGAATCGGCGTCGCATCACCCGGGTCAACCACGGCAGCGTGTACGCCATCGTGGATAATCCACAGATAATTGTCGTTAAAAGCAGGAACGGTCAGTACACTCAACATACGCATGCAAACATTTTCATCAGAAAAACCCATTATATCTCTCGGCTCCTGGCTGGAGACTGCTGCCGGCAATTATGTGCGGAATTGGGAACATGCGCGTCTGGATGAACTGACAGCCGATATCTTCGGTTTTAACGCGACCCAATTCGGCTTGCCGCAGATCCAGGCCTTGCGCGCCAGTCGCATGCCGCATACATGGCTGACCGATACAAATCTGCCAGTATCGGTTCAGACGGACGAGGAGCGACGTGTTGTCGTGATCGAGGATTTTGAAGATTTGCCTTTCGCATCCAGTAGCATAGACTTGATTGTACTGCCGCATGTACTGGAGTTCACCAAGGAACCGCATCAGGTTTTGCGCGAAGTCGAACGGGTGTTGATTCCGGAAGGTCAGGTCATCATTTCAGGCTTCAATCCGTACAGCTTGTGGGGCGCGCGGCAACTGGCCGGGCGTTTGAGCGAGAGCTATTTCCTGCCGGAGGAAGGCGAGTTCCTCAGTCCGACGCGCTTGAAGGATTGGCTGCAATTACTGAACATGGAAGTTGGCGGCGATCACCTCGGTTGCTATGCGCCGCCGTGCGAAACAGAAAAATGGCTGCATCGTTTTTCCTTCATGGAAAACGCGGGCGACAAGTGGTGGCCGTTTCTGGGCGCAGTGTATGTGGTGCAGGCGATCAAGCGTGTCAAAGGCATGCGCCTGATCGGACCGGCCTGGAAAACACAAAGAGCTACTGCGCGGCAGGGCGTGCCGGCAACCAATAAAACATCGATCAATAAAAAGTAGAGAACACAGCAAGCATGGAAAAAATCGATATCTTTACCGATGGCGCGTGCAAGGGTAATCCCGGCCGCGGCGGTTGGGGCGCGTTGCTCGTCATGGGTGAGCGCGAGAAGGAATTGTTCGGTGGGGAACCCGGCACCACCAATAACCGGATGGAACTGAAAGCGGTGATCGAAGCCCTGAATGCCTTGACGCGTCCATGCGAGGTGATCGTGCATACCGATAGCCAGTATGTGCAAAAAGGCATCAGTGAATGGATACATGGCTGGAAGGCGCGTGGCTGGAAAACAGCAGCGAAGGCGCCGGTCAAGAACGTCGATTTGTGGCAGGCGCTGGACGCTGCACAGGCCAGACACCAGATCGAATGGCGCTGGGTACGTGGCCATAATGGTCACGTCGGTAATGAGCGCGCCGATGCCTTGGCCAATCGTGGTGTCGAGACGGCGAACGCAAATTAATTGCGTATAAATAACCACGACTTGCTGCATCGCTTGCCGCAGTCTTCATACACAAGCATTGTTAATCCATTTTTGAATACAGATTGAATCATGCGACAAATTGTTCTCGATACCGAAACCACCGGACTCAACCCACGCTCCGGCGATCGCATTATTGAAATCGGCTGTGTTGAATTAATCGATCGCCGTCTGACCGGCAATAACTTTCATCACTACATCAATCCGGAACGGGATTCGGAAGAGGGTGCACTCGCAGTGCATGGCTTGACGACCGAATTCCTCAGCGACAAGCCGAAATTCGCCGAGATCGTCGACGAATTCCGCGATTACATCAGCGGCGCAGATGTGATTATTCACAACGCACCGTTCGACGTTGGTTTTCTAGACGCCGAATTGAAGCGCGTCGAGATGCCGCTGTTCAAGGAGCACGTCGGCGAAATCCTCGACACGTTGCAGCAGGCCAAGGAACTGCATCCTGGCAAGCGCAATTCGCTCGATGCCTTGTGCGACCGCTACGGTGTATCGAATGCACACCGTACCCTGCACGGCGCCTTGCTGGATTCGGAGTTGCTGGCTGAAGTCTATCTGGCGATGACGCGCGGCCAGAACAGTTTGAGCATGGATCTTGACGGGCAGGATGTCGGCAGCGATGGTGTCGCGCTGGAAGTCGTAGCGATCGCCGACGTTTTATTGCAATCTGCGACGGCAGAGGAACTTGCCGAACATGAGTTGTTGATGCAGAGTCTGGACAAGGAAGTCAAAGGCCAGTGCCTGTGGCGTGCAGCAGCGAATTGATGCGCACATGCTTTTGTGAGATAATCTGCGCCGCTTCGGGAGGTTAGCTCAGGGGTAGAGCGATCGCCTCACACGCGATAGGTCACAAGTTCGAAACTTGTACTTCCCACCAAGAATTCTGTGGATTGATCTGCAAACAAAAACGCCTGACGGGAAACCGTCAGGCGTTTTTGTTTGCAGAAGAGATTATTGCCGCTTCAGGGTTGGCATATATTCAAGCGCAAAAATCCAGCGGCAAACGGCGCGGGAAGTGCTGGCCCCTGCCGGGGCGATCCGCATCGCGCAGGGTGCGCCATGTATAAGTCAGTGCCGTTTCTACTGCAGTCAATATATCTTCATCCAGCGCCAAACGGCCGGCCAGTGCGCTGGCGAGGGTACAACCAGAACCATGATAGCTGCCCGGCAGACGGGCGCAGGTGTATGTGCTGGAAGAGCCGTCGCGTGAATACAGGCGGTTATGCACTTCGTGTTCGTCGCCGTGACCGCCGGTGATCAGCAGGTGCTTGCAGAAAGGCAGCAGTTTTTCTGCGCATTGATCCGCTGTGCCATTCGGCAGTTCGGCGAGTATGCGCGCTTCTGGCAAGTTAGGGGTGGCGATGGTAGCCAGCGGCAGTAATCTTTCACGCATTGCATAGCCGACTTCATCCTTGCCCAGCGCACCGCCGCCGCCGGCGCGCAATACCGGATCACATACGATAGGCACATGCGGTAGACGTTGCAAAATCTGCACCACGGTATCCACCATCTTGACCGAACCCAGCATGCCGAGCTTGACGCCAGCCACAGTCAGGTCGGTGATGACGGCATCGGCCTGTGCCAATACCCATTCGGAATCCAGTACACGGAAGTCGGATACATCCACCGAGTTTTGCACGGTCAATGCCGTGACGGTCGGTGCAGCATGACAGCCTTGCGCCATCAAGGCTTCGATGTCGGCTTGCAGGCCGGCACCGCCACTAGGGTCATGGCCGGAGAGACAGAGAACGATAGGGCGTGCAGTATTCATGGTGCAGATTCACTCTTTAAGCAGGAATGCATCGCTGGTCGCAGATGCAGGGAAAATAGTGGTGCAAGCGAAAATAATGCAAGACTCGCTGCAGCGGGCATTATAGCTGCGACCCTCCGTCCAGAGGGGAATGGCAGGCTTGTGCGGGAAAACGCTGAGTTACTGGATCAAGGGAAAAGATTCTGCTTGCGTATCAAGGCTGCAACTTCGGTGGCGGGCAAGGACGATGCAATATAGTTGCCCTGAATTTCATCGCAAGCCAATGTTTGCAATATCTGCAATTGCTCTGCAGTTTCCACGCCTTCGGCAACCACGTGCAAGCCCAGTGCCTGTGCCATTGCTAGCGTTGCAGTGAAGAAGATTTCGCCATCCTGCCCTCTACCCAATTGTGCAGTAAATGCCTGATCGATTTTGAGCGCATGCAGGTCCAGCCTCTGCAACAGCGGCAGGGATGAATATCCGGCGCCAAAACTGTCTATCGATATTTTGATTTCCATTCTGCCGATGGCAGACAGTTCTTCAAAAATGTCGCCGACGTTGTGCATCATGGCTGATTCGGGCAATTCTATTGCCAGCATGGCGGCTGGAATTCCATGTTTTTTCAGGTTTTCTGCAAGCATACTCTTGACCTTGCCATCGCTGAACTGGTGAGCGGATATATTGATAGAGACCGGTACTGCGCGGATTCCCTGTGCCAGCCATGCAGCAATGTCTGTGCACACCTTGTCGATGACGATGGTGCCGATTGCATTGATCACGCCGGTTTCTTCCGCCACCTCAATAAAATCATGGGCCGCAATCAGACCGCGTGTTGGGTGCTGCCATCTGACCAAGGCTTCCATGCCGAGCAAGATGCCTGACGATGCAGCAACACGCGGTTGATAGTGGATTAGGAATTGATCTTCCTTGAGGGCGAGCAGCAGTTCCTGTTCGATATTGAGCCGCATCCGGATGCTTTCATACAGCATGCGATCGTAGAAACGGAACTGTCCCTTGCAATTTGTCTTTGCCGCATACATTGCGATATCCGCGTTCTTGATCAGGGTCTCGATGTCACCGCCGTCGCGCGGGAACATGCTGATACCGATCGAGGCGCCTATCCTGTTTTTCTGTGTGCTCGTATTGCGTGAAAGATCGAATGGTTCCTGCAAAACATGGTTGATGGCATACGCAATGTGAGCTACTTCTTCTTCGTTGTGTATGGCTTCCAGCACGACGGTAAATTCATCGCCGCCTATACGGATCACCTTGTCGCTAGTCCTCATCACGGATTTCAGGCGTGCCGCCACTGCGCACAGCAATTGATCGCCGGCTGAATGACCGAGGGTATCGTTGACATTCTTGAAGTCGTCCAGATCAATGAAGAGTATGGCAAGCAGCGTAGCGTTCGACTGCGCAGTAGCTAGCGCCCCCGGTAAATAGTTCAACAGCCAATGGCGATTCGGTAAACAGGTAAGGCCATCTTCAGTTGCCAGGCGCGACATCTCGCGCTCATGGCGCTTGGATTCGCTGATGTCGCGCAAGGTAATGGCCAGACCGTTTTCTGCGCGAGCGATTTTTCTTTGTACCCATTCCGCCTTGATTGGACTTCCTTCCGGAATGTGATAGTCATCTTCGTAAAATCCTTTTTCCATTGCGAGGCGATAAGTGCTCATGACGCGTTCGAAATAATCACCTGTGTAGTAGTCGGACACTCTGGCGCCGAGAAATTTTTCTTTGCCAAGGCCAAAAAAGGAAGCCCCTTTTTCATTGCAGTCAACGACCTGGAAATCGATAATGAAACCATATCTGTCCTGCTCGGAAAGCAGCATGTAAAAACCTTCGTTGCCGCCTTCAGTGGCAAGGCGATATGTTTCCTGGACGGTTTTAGCCTGTTGTTTGCGCCATGCCAGACGGATGGACATCAACATTGCGATGATGGAAAACAGGAACAGCAAACAGCTGCCGGCAATCGCAATTTCTCGATACATGAGCCGATTGCGCTCATACGGCAGGAAGATATCTTCACGATCCAGCCCTACCAGTGCAAAAAATGGATAAGCATTCAGTTTTTGCGTTGCGGTGAAACGTGTTCTGCTATCGGAGAATGGCCGCGCATCGTTACTGGCAGGATCGGAATTTTTTCTTGTAATGGCGGACATATGAAGAAGAGGGCTATTGCGCTCTTCATTGCCGATTTTGGAAATGCGTTCAACGCCATCTTCGCCAACAAAGGCAAGGATGCCATTTTTTCCGAGGACTCTGTCATCGGAAAATAGCGTAAAAAATTCCGGTGTTATACCCATCACCAGGACGCCACCGAATACGCCGTCTTCTTTTTCAATCCGACTTGTCACTTGTATGATTTTTTCCTTGCTGAGCCGGCCGATGACGGGGCTGCCAATACGTAGCGCGCGGGATGTGTTTTCTTTGTGAAACTGAAAATATTCGCGATCCCTGACCGTAAACATTCTAACGATGGGACGCGTGGCCGTGGCCGGATCGCCATTTTCGTCGTAAATGGCAAGCGACGCGAATTGCGGAGTATTGAGTAAGCCGCTTTGACTCATTTTCTCGAAATTCAGGGAGCCATTGGATTTCCCCCAGCTGTACTTGATTTGCTGCGCGAGCAGATCCAGTTGCTCTATGGTTCTGGTCAGGTATTGCGCATAAGCGTTTGAAATTGAAATGGCCTGTTTTGCCGCATTCTCTTCCAGCTGTTTTTTGTCGCTTGCCAGTTTGGAGAGCATGATGCCCCACAGCAGCAAGGTCAGTAACAGGGCGATTAGCGGCCACAGAATGATGAAACGGAGATTGCGTCGAATGAAAGCGCTTCCTGTCATTCTATGGTGCGGATAATCTCCTGAAATTTTCCCGAGCATGGCAATAATAGACAAACGTAGATTTTCAGAGGGGGAAGGGAAAGAGGCCAGTCGACCATGGTTGCAAAATGATCTGTACGGGGGGGCTGGATGAGTGACGTGAGATTTCAGAATCGAAATGGAATTTTTAACGGAACCGTAGAAAGAAACTTTAATTTTTATATCCGCAACACGCACTTCTTTGAGTACGCTTATTGACAGTTTCTTTGAATAACGATGATGCCAAGCCTGGATTGTTGCTAGCTAGTGTAGTCATTCGAAACACGCACTGATATCCCATATGTATGGGATATCAGCGGAAAGAAAAACGGGGAGGTGTTTGCGGTTTGGCAATATATTGCTGATCATGCGATGGAGTGGATGCTTGTCAATACGATACATTGCAACATTAACTTATGTATTTTTTAACAAAATTGCCTGACGAATAGGCGCCTTTGTTGCCGTCAACAGACGGGACGCGTACCATGAGGGCGGAAAAGTCGCCCATATTTTTACGGAGAGAGATTGATGTCAGTTCATTTGATTGAGGCAGTCCGGTTTAACGATGCAGGCGATAGGGTGGAAATGGTGCGGTGGGGGAGAGGGCGGCGCAAGAGCGATGGCTCTCCTGGCTGGGAGGCGGTTACTACAGAGCAAGATGTCAATCTGGTGGTTGATGCACTGCATTTTGGTGATGAAGTGGCGACCGCATTCAAGGTCGGCAGCGAGATGGTGCTGGGCCCCAGAGTGCATATTGTCATTCACCAGCATGGTATTGAGGATATCGATACGATCGATCACGATGTACCTGGCCGGACTTTGGCCGATTTGCCGCGTTTTTAAGCGTTCGTCACTTGGCGGCGTCAACATGAATGAAGATGGGAAGTGTGTATGGGTGGGGATTTAACAATAGATGAATTTGATGCGCTAGAGCAGATAGTTGCAGGCCCGCGGCAGGGACGGCCATCGGCTTGCGTGGCGCGCAATACCAAGCGCCTGACCGGTCTCAAGTATATTGCATATGCAAAAGACGGCAGTCTTGCCCTGACGGATAAAGGCAAGCAGACGCTGTTTGTCAAAGCCTGTATTACAGGTTTGCGCGCTATCGCCGATGATACGCAGGCAGTGCTGAAATCTGACGTGGCAACCTTTTTGGGCAAGAAGGGTCATATTGCCGCAACCGAGGCGGGCAGTGGTTTCGAAATTACGCAAAAAGGTCGAGAATGCCTGATCGACATAGACAGTAATCGCAAGTAATTTCCGGCAGGGCCTGCATGAGGTGTGATCGCGGACAGTATTGCTTTGCAAGATCAGGTACTCATGCAGAATGGTTGACATTATTTCCCGGCACCTGCTCAAAGGTGCCTTCAGTCGGTTTGGATAGGCAACTGATTTTCTGCTTTTAACAAGAGGAAGTTACATGCAATCTGATTCGCATATACCGCAATCCCTGTCGCGCGTTTCGCGCACGACAGGATCGTTACAGCCACTGTCTGTGCATACGGCGGTGGCACATCTGTTTTCTTGCGCCATGTTCAAACAGTCTTTCTGATACCTGTGCGTATCGGATCGCTGCTGTGTGCAGTGTTTTATCCTCGCCCTATCGGCTTTCAAATATGGGCACTCATCACAATTGTTCAGATAGGGCGACAGCAATGAATGATCGAAACAATAATCTCGTTACCGGTTCCTTCATGTCATCGAATACAGCGGAAGCCGCGCAGTCCGATGCGGCGCTACGCATTTTGAAGCATCTGCTGCGAAATTTCCCCGGCACGACCGGCGTCCGCCTGCTGGCTGACAATCATATTGAAATAAGAACGCCTGAATTCACGCTGCTGCTCAAGGATACAGCCGTCCTGCGTCGCTTGATATTCGGCCGCAGCCCATTGCCGCTGGCTGACGCCTACATTAACGGCTTGATCGATGTAGAAGGGGATCTGTACGCTGCGCTGGGATTGAAACAGTACTTTCAGTCTTTTGATTTTTCACTGGCAGTGCGTTGGGCACTGTTGCGCGACGCCTGGCGTTTGCCGGCGAAACCGAAGAATTTGGCAGGGACATCATTCGATGCCGGAAATTTTTCACATCGCCATTCAAAAGGCAGCGACCAGGCCGCCATTGCGTTCCACTACGATGTATCGAACCTGTTTTATAAGCTGTGGCTGGACAGGCAGATGGTTTATTCATGCGGCTACTTTGAATCGAAGGACGATACGCTGGAGCAGGCGCAGGAACACAAGCTCGATCATATTTGCCGCAAGTTGCGTCTGAAAGCCGGCGAGCGTTTCCTCGATGTTGGCTGCGGCTGGGGAGCAATGGTGTGCTGGGCTGCGCGCCATTATGGCGTACGGGCGCATGGCATCACTCTGAGCCAGAAGCAGTACGAGTATGGGCAGGCACGCATTCAGACGGAAGGTTTAAGCGACCTGGTAACAGTGGAGCTGAGGGATTATCGCGATCTGGAAGGCGAGGCCGTGTACGACAAGATTTCCAGCATAGGCATGTTTGAACATGTAGGGTTGGCAAATCTTCCCTTGTATAACGCGACCATCAAGCGCGTGCTGCGTCCCGGTGGACTTTTCCTCAATCATGGCATTACGCATGACGAAGAGGGCTGGCAGCGCACGATAGATACCGAATTCATCAATCGCTATGTATTCCCCGATGGCGAGCTGGATACTGTCAGTAATATCCAGCGCCGGATGGAAACCGAAGGATTTGAAATCCATGATGTCGAAGCCTTGCGTCCGCACTATGCGCTCACGCTCAGGCATTGGGTCAGCCGGCTGGAAGCCCGTCGCGAAGGCGCACTGGAATATGTCAGCGAATCGGCGTATCGCGTCTGGCGTCTGTATATGGCGGCCTGTGCGCTGGAATTCGAAGCAGGCGGCACCGGCATTTACCAGATACTCGCATCCCATCCCGGAGGCATCGAGCCTGCCGTACCTTTAACGCGCAAAGATATATATGCATAACGGTTAATCGTCAGCAGAAGCTGGACGCGGAAAAAGTACAGATCAGAAGTAATAGCCGTACAGCAGCAGGACAATTCAGCGCAGTGAAAGTTGATCCATGGCTGATCGGCACGGGTGTCGGCCATCGTTTTTAGGAAGTGCGAAGAGTAAATCGGGGCTTGCTCTTTACTATTTTTGAGGTTTGAAGCATAACGAAGTACAAATAGAAAAAGGGCTTACGCTTGCATGTAAGCCCTTTTGTATTCTGTGGCTCGGTTTTCGCATAGCCGGATCATCAGATATTTTCTGTGCTATACCCTCCCCAACGGCAAGCGCATACGCCAAAGCGCTGGGACTGAAAGCCGGGAAGAAGCTGAAGCCTACCTCGCCAAGCTCACGCTTGACGCCTACCGCGAAGCCCATTTCGGTATTAAGCCCGAGCGATCTTGGCAAGAAGCCGTTGTCCGGTATCTCGAACTGAAAGCAAGTCTGCGGAGCTTTCGGGATGTACAAAGGATTTGTCGTCAGCTTGATCCTTATGTTGGTCGCCTTACCCTGAACCAGATTACCGGCGATGTGGTGTGGTCGATTGCGCAAGGGGAGTTGAAGCGGGGGAATAAGCCTGCGACGGTGAATCGCTATCTAGCGCTCGTACGGAATTTGCTGCATATGGCAAGGGACGAATGGCAATGGATAGACTCATTCCCTAAAATCCGCATGTTGTCCGGTGAAGTTGAACGCGACCGCTGGTTGACGCGTGAGGAAGCTGATGGGCTGATTCAAGTCTGTCCTCCACATTTGGCCGCACTCGTTCGCTTTGCCTTGGCAACTGGTTTGCGTGCAAGAGAGATAACGGGATTGGAGTGGAACCGGGTTGATCTGGCTAGGCATACCGCTTGGCTGAATCAAACCAAAAATGGCACGCCGCGAGGTGTCCCATTGAATCACGATGCCGTTGTAGTCTTGCAAGAGCAAGTCGGCCAGCATCCGCAGTCATGTTTTACTTATCGTGGGTTGCCTATCGGTTGGGATCTAACAAATACCGCTTGGCACAACGCATTAAAGAAAGCAGGGCTAACAGATTTCAGATTTCATGATCTCCGACATACTTGGGCGTCATGGCATAGGCAGGCGGGAACGTCAGTCGATGAGCTGAAAGATTTAGGCGGCTGGAAGTCGCGCATCATGGTGGATCGATACGCGAAATATGCAACGGAACATCTACACGCTGCAGCGTCGAGGATAGAAGAAAGTAGGGGAGGCGATAACGTGTTGCTACTGTCACGTTTTAGTCACGTTCGGAAATAGAAAAAGCCCCATGTTTTCACATGAGGCTTTATATTCTGTGGCTCCCCGACCTGGACTCGAACCAGG
>DGBN01000059.1 GCA_002384815.1 Oxalobacteraceae bacterium UBA4003
GGGAGTGCGACATTCATCTAAAGCCTAATTACGAGGCTTTAGGAACAATTGTTGGAGTAAATTGTTTTCCAGAGGAGATCGTGATTTTAAAGGAAATCGTGCCTCTAGCGGGTGTTGGGTCTGGACGCTGATTTGTCAGATATGTGCGGAGCCGCTCTATACCTTTAGGGTCAGAGAGAACTTGCTTAGCGCGTTCGCTTTTAAGTGCTTTCATATGGTTACTATGCCAGATTTTTTTACTAAATGCATCTTTAGCTCTATAAGTGTGGCTAATCAACAATTGTTTTCATTGAACTAGGTACTATTCAGGTATTAGCAACGTAGAAAGTCTGAGGGGTTCTGGTGAGACATCTATATATTTATAGTACAAATATTTGCATATAAGTGATTGAAACCACGAATACAATTTCATATGGAATTGTAGGTTCATAGCCTACCCGGGGTTCGAATCCCCGTCTCTCCGCCAAGAACACAAAGCCCGCAATCGCGGGCTTTTTTGTTTTGAATCACGCGGGGGATTCGAAGGGTTTCGCTTGCAAGCGAAACCGCGGCTTGCGGAACGTAGGCGAATCCCTCTTACAAATATTTTCTTTGTGTGAAGAGACACACGGTTACGGCTGGTTACACACCCGCAATCTTCCAGCTGAACTTCACACTTTCAAATCCGTCTGACAAATACCAGTTTGTTGAGCCGCATCAGGACTGCCAAAACCTCACAACAAGGATTTGTTATGGCTAGCTTTCTCTTTACACGCGCTGCGTTGCTTATCTGCTTGGCACTACCTGCCGCAAGCTGGGCTCGAGGGAATGTTTTCGTTTCAATTGCGCCGCCGCCGTTGCCAGTTTATGTGCAGCCGCCGCTTCCCTATGAAGGCTATATCTGGTCGCCGGGTTATTGGGCGTATGAAGACGGCGACTATTACTGGATTCCGGGCACGTGGGTTCGGCCGCCTGCAGTTGGTTTGTTCTGGACGCCGGGTTACTGGGCATGGAGTAATGGCGGATACTTTTTTAATCGGGGGTACTGGGGACCTCACGTCGGTTTTTACGGCGGCGTGAACTATGGTTATGGATACAACGGTTACGGTTATCAGGGTGGTTACTGGAATCGCGGCGCTTTCTATTACAACAAGTCGATCAACAACTTTGGCAACCGCCATGTCACGAGGGTGTACAACAAAATCGTCGTGAACAACACGACAGTCAATAACATCAGCTATAACGGCGGCAATGGCGGCGTGAACGCCAGACCTAATTCACGCGAGAAAAATTATGCGCGCGAAAAACATATCGCACCGACTTCTGTACAGAGGCAGCACGTGCAGGCCGCAATCGGCAACCGCGAACAGCGCGTATCGGTCAATCAGGGCAGGCCGCCGATTGCAGCAACCGACAGGCCCGGTCAGTTCAAAGGTGCAGCAGTAGTACCTGCGCGTGCAGCGGGTGGCCCGTTGCCTGATCGCTCACGTCAGAACGATGATAGGCGTTCGCATGACGGACGCCCGAATTCACCGCAACCTTCGTTTCGACCTTCCACGTCGCAGATTAATCCGGAGCGTGACAATGGACTGCAGGCGCGTCCACAGGATCAATCACGTCTGCAGCAGCAACGGGACGAGCAGGTGCGACAAGAACGTGAGCAACGTGAACAGCAGGTTCAGCAACAGCGCGAACGGCCGGCACAACAAGTCCAGCAGCGTGCACAGCAAGCGGAACGCTTACAACAGGCGCAGCAACAACGTGAACAACAGCACGTACGCCAGGCGCAACCGAGGCAGGAGCCACAGCACGCTGAGCCTCGACAACGTGAGCATCGTCCGCAGCCACAGGCTCATGAGCAGCGCAGGTCTCAGACCGGTGAACGGGGAAAGGCACCACAAGGCGAGCCGCGTCGTGAAAGAGGGCGCGATTAACGGGTGGGTTCTATCTATTCACCAGCAAAACAAAATGCCCGTGCTCTCGGGCATTTTGTTTTGCTGCGGAGAAAAGCAGGTCAAGCGTTTGGCTTGCCCTACCATTGATGGTGCTGCTTGCAGAGATGAGTTGATTGCAAGAAGGTTTTGCTCGGAGACTCTTTCTGCCAGGAATGGAAATGCAGGTCAATTCCCACAAGAGAATATCCGCTTGTCTGATTTTTTTTTTGATCCAGCAAAGTAAGATCGATGCACAATCATACAAAGGAGACCGCCATGATGACCCAAGTCGATGCAGTAAAACAACGCAACGCAGAATTGAAAGATCGCGCGGAACGCGACACGATTGTTCACGAAACGGTACCGGGCGAAGGTAAGATCCAGAATGAAAATGATAAGCGCAGTGCTAAAGACAAGGCTGCTAAAAGTACGAGTGATGAAGATACGAACTAATATTTTTATCAAATAAAAAACGCGTCTCCTTCAAAAGAGACGCGTTTTTTTTATGTTTGTTCAAAAGACCGTGCAAAGCATAGTCTTCTATTTTGATTTGTCAGGAAGCTGTATAGACGTCGTTCGACTCGCTCAGTTTGAAAGTGCCGTCGCCTTGCTTGACTGCGGTACGATCGGTGTCTTTAACGCGATAGCCGTTGAAGCTGCGCGGAAGATGAGTAAAGCCGTAATCGAGATAGGTGATGCCTGGCACGAGATGTTGCAGAGTAACGGATTTGCCAGCGGCGTTCTTGATGTTGATTACTTCTGTAATTTTCATGAGATCTCCTGATGTGGGTGGTGATGTTGCTGTCATGCAAGGAGGAGCGATGCATAGACCGCGTTTCTACTTATACCACCAGTTTCTTCTGGCGATTGGGGTTGCGTAACATTCTGGCGTAATACACTCAATTCTTGATTCAATGCAGCTTGCTTTTTGCGATTTTCAATTCCTGGAATTGCCTGACTGTTTCCAGGATCTGCGCGAGCTCTTTTTCCGCTTCTGACTGAATCAGTTCCTTTTCGTCGATATTGAGCTGGTTATCGATGACCACCATTTCGACGCGGAAGATGTGGGGGTATTTATCTGTAATTGCCTGCAGGAGTACGTCCAGTTTTTTCCGGCCCCATGCTTCCTTGATACGTGCAGCCAAAAACAATCTGAGAATGGTAAGGCTGTTGTCTTCACTGAGTTCCTGAATGGCGAGCGCTTCGCGATGCAGCCATTCAGGAAATTGATCTGCACTGACAAAGCTCGGCACGGTCAAAACGGAAACGTGAAACTGTACGTTCAGGTTATCCATCATTTTCCCCTTTCACTTGTCGTTGGCGATTCTGTAGAGCGAACTGTACTTTCAGTTTATACGCGCGGCTGAAATTTGGGGTGGGTGCTTGCATCCTTTTACTTTACGAGTACGGCGGAGAGTTTTTCCATCACGCGGGCGACATCATCTTCCGTGGCAAAACCGATGCGGGGCCAGTTCTGCGCCTTGTTGGTTTCAGTTGGTTTGCCGGTCAGGTATCTGCATTCATCCAGCAAGCTGCTCAGTGCGGCGGGCGTGATGCGATAGGCGGAGGCGAGTGGTTGCACATTAAATGCGATTTCTGCTTCATTGCCGGGCGCGAGTTCGGTGTGATAGATCGTGATGGTGCCGTTGCGCAGGAAGCGGGCGCCGCCTTTGTTGACTAAGGGGCGCGGGGTGCCGAAGAGATTTTTCAATGCGGTGAGTGCTTGATCGTATACAGCGTTTTCCATCATGGTATCCATTTAAATATGTTGAGCTGCTTATGTCGATATTGTAGCCCTCGTGCATGATGCTCATGGCGCTGTTTCAGTTTTTACATGAAGAACCGTGATCAGCCATAAAATTTGTGTATGCGTACACGGTATAAGGCTGCAGATATGAACGATGGAACGGGAATGGAGTGGTGGACAGAAAAAATACGTTTCATGTGTTGATATTCAACAAACATCTCGGAAAAATATTCAAGACGCATACGGAGTAGTGGTAATTCTGCCATGTTGGCGAAATATTATTTTATGTACTGCATTGGAGGTTTTCTCCCATGTATATGGGGGAAAAACTAGTACATTTGGCATCTTAAATGCGGTGCATTCCTGCTACGAGCGAAAAGGAAAAATGCATATATTTTTCTTGACACATTTTTTTGTGATTTGGTATCACGGCGATTGATTTTTTACACTAGAATTGTTGAAAAATAGCCGTGTGGCAAGATTGGCGTCGCAAGGACGCCAATAAAAAATATTCAGTTTTGTAGTGGTTTCATTTCCTGAAAATATGCCTGATTGATGAACGTGCGTTTACGTTGTTCAGGTAAAGAATAAGCAGAGACGCATGGAAATGTCTGATGAAACTCGATCGAGGCAGATGATCAAACAGGAATGGTTTACGAAGGCGGGGCTGAGCCTGGCCTTGTTTCTGCTCGTGCTGATTTCTTTCGTGACTTTTAATAGCGTCGAGCAGTTTGCGAATAGTTCGCGTCTGGTTGAGCATACGCATCTCGTCATCAAGCAAATCGATCAAGTTGTATCGGACCTGAAGGATGCCGAAGCCACGCAACGTGGATATCTGATTACAGGCGATGGAATTTTTCTGAAGGCGTATTACGACGTTCTTGCCCGGATCCCCGGTGAAATCGCTACTTTAAGAGGACTCACTTATGACAATCCTGCGCAGCGAAGATCGATTGATGTATTTGAAGAATTGACCGATCAGAAAATAAGCACCTTGCGTTTGGGAATTGATGCGCTGGAAGACAGAAGCGCGTTTAACAGCGATGAAATTGCTGCATTGGTGGGTGGCGAGGGCAGGGTGCTGATGGATCAGCTGATAGAGCAAGGCGCTCTTATGATCATGGTGGAAGAAAAATTATTGTCGCAGCGTGCGCAACAGGTTGAGTCCAAGGCGAGATCGACCAAGTTGTGGATTCTATTCGGCAATCTGCTGGCGATGGTGCTGCTGCTTTCCGCTTTCTGGATGATCCTGTGGGAAATAAGACATCGCAGGATCGCACAACGCGCCATAGAAAAAAATGCAGCACAACTGGAATTGACTAACAAGGAGCTGGAAAGCTTCAGTTATTCGGTCTCGCATGATCTACGCTCTCCTTTACGTGCCATCGATGGTTATTCACGAATTTTTGAAGAGGACTTTGCCGATCGTCTTGACGATGAAGGGCGCCGTTTGCTGGCAGTGATTCGTGCCAGCAGCAAGAAGATGGGACAGTTGATTGACGACTTGCTGGCCTTTTCACGAATGGGCCGCAAGCCGGTTGACAGCGGGAAAGTTGATATGAACGCCTTGGTTGATGAAGTCTGGGCGGAGGTGTGTACCAGTTCCAGGACGACATTGCCTTTAAAGAAAACAAACTTGCCGGCGGCATGGGGAGATCACGTTTTGCTGCGGCAGGTATGGATGAACCTGCTGGCGAATGCAGTCAAGTACAGCAGTAAAAAGGCAGAACAGATAGTCGAGATCACGGCAAAACAGAACGAACACGAAGTGGTGTACACGGTGCGCGATAACGGCGTGGGTTTTGATATGCGCTTCTATAACAAGTTGTTTGGTGTGTTTCAACGTTTACATACTGAAAATGAATTTCCGGGAACGGGTGTCGGCCTAGCGATTGCGCAACGCGTGATTGTGCGGCATGGCGGCCGTATCTGGGCTGACAGCAAACCGGATGAATATACGATTTTCAATTTTAGTTTACCTAAAGAGGTCGTCGCATGAATACTGATATGCAGCCAGTTCATATCCTGCTCGTCGAGGATACTGCCACCGATGCCGAGATGACCTTGCGTGCACTAAAAAAGGTCGGTCTCGTCAACAATATCACCTGGGTGGAGGATGGACAGCAGGCGGTTGACTACATATTTCGCAAGGGTGAATTTGCTGATCGTACAAGCGGCGATCCGACATTAATCATGCTGGATTTGAAAATGCCGAAGGTCAATGGACTGGAAGTATTAAAACTGATCAAGACAACGGACGCGACTAGGATGATTCCCGTCATCATGCTGACTTCCAGCGCAGAAGAGCCGGATATCGTGCGCTGCTATGAGCATGGCGTGAATAGCTACATCGTCAAACCAGTTGAGTCGGACAAGTTTTTTGAAGAAGTTTCCAAGGCGGGTTTTTATTGGGCGATCCTGAATAGAATTCCTGCAAGATAAAAGTGGAAGTCGAGGGTCGGATCATGATCAGAATCCTGATGGTCGAAGATACGCCTACCGATGCTGAACTCGCTTCGCGTGAGTTGAAGCGTGGTGGCATTCTGCACCAGGCAATACGGGTGGAAACCGAGAAGGAGTTGCGACGCGAGCTCGCAGACTTCAGGCCGGACGTCGTATTGTCGGATTTTTCCATGCCGCATTTCGATGGCTTGTCTGCACTCAAGGTGGTGCGACAGGCGTTGCCGGATACGCCATTCATTTTTGTTTCAGGCCGGATTGGCGAAGAACTGGCGATCGAATCCCTGAAGCTCGGTGCGAGCGATTATGTGATCAAGACGAATCTGTCGCGACTGCCGAGCGCGGTTACCCGTGCGATGGAACATGTAGAGCAGAGAGATGTGCGGCGTCGCATAGAGACGGAACTGCGGGAAAGCAACCTGATGTTTCGCACCTTCATGGAGAATCTTCCTGGCGCTGCCTTCATCAAGGACAAGGATGGTCGTTATCTGTACGGTAATCAAGGTCTGGACAAGGCATTCAATGTTGAGAAAGGTTGTTCCACCGGCAAGTTGGATACAGAATTGGTGCCGCTTGAAGTAGCGTACAAATTGCGAGAAATGGAAACCCGGGTTCTGAATGCAGGCAAGTCTTTGCAGGAACTGGAAGTCATGTCGATGCCGTCCGGTGTCAGCTACTGGCTGTCGACCAAATTTCCTTTGGTCGGAGAAAACGGCAATGTGCGGGATATCGGCGGTATCGCAATCGATATTACTGAACGCATGAAGGTCGAGCAGGATCTATTGTTGCGCACGCGCGCCATTGAGGCCTGCGTCAATCCCATCGTGATCGTGGATACGGCAACGCCTGGCATGCCGCTGATTTATGTCAATGGCGCGTTTGAGACCATCACCGGTTATTCCAGCGAAGAGGCGATAGGCCGCAATTGCAAATTTCTGCAGGGTATGGATACCGATCAGCCGGAACTGGGAAAATTACGTGCGGCGATACGTGAACAACGTCCGGCTTCCGTTTTGCTGCGCAACTATCACAAGGATGGCAGCATGTTCCTGAACGAGTTGTATATCGCACCGGTCAGCGACACCTCGGGCGGTGCAGTGGGCCATTTTGTCGGTGTGCTGTATGACGTGACTCAGATAAAACGTTATCAGGAGGACCTGGAACATCAGGCCAATTACGATACGCTGACAGGTCTTGCCAATCGCAATCTGCTCAATGAACGAACGCAGCAGGCGCTGATCCAGGCGCGCCGCCACGATCAGTTTCTCAGTCTGGTTTTCATCGACCTCGATAATTTCAAGCTGGTCAACGACAGCATGGGGCATGGCGCAGGCGATGAGTTGATCGCCAATGTAGGCGCGCGTTTACAAACCTGTGTGCGTGACGGTGATACTGTTGCCCGCATCGGCGGCGACGAATTCGTGCTGCTGCTGACGAACCAGAGTGTGAGTGATAACAATGCAAATCTCATGCAGTGCATCCAGGAGGAACTGGTCAAGCCGATGTTGATACGTGGGCAGGAAATTGTCGTGACCTGCAGTATGGGGGTGGCTCGTTTTCCAGAAGATGGTGAAGATTCGGAATCGCTGCTGGCCAATGCCGATGCAGCCATGTACAGGGCCAAGTCGAGCGGACGCAATAATTTTCAGTTCTATACCAAAGAGATGAATGCAACTTCAGGCGAGCGCCTGTCGCTGGAAAGTGATTTGTGGCATGCCTTGCAGAATGACGAGTTGTTTCTGGTCTACCAGCCGCAAATCGATTTGCGTGATGGCGCCATTACAGGAATGGAAGCATTGATTCGTTGGCAGCATCCCAAGCGCGGACTGATTTCGCCTATGGATTTTATCCCTATGGCGGAATGTAATGGTTTGATCATCCCGATCGGAATATGGGTACTGGAGACGGCTTGCAAACATAATTTGCAATTGCAGGAGGACGGATTGCCGCCGATACGTGTGGCAATCAATTTGTCTGCCCGTCAGCTGAGTGACAAGAATTTTGTCAAGAGCGTGCAAAGCGTGATCAAAGCGACCGGCCTTGATCCGCATTATCTGGAACTCGAAGTGACCGAAAGCATGGTGATGCACAACATCGAAGATGTGGTGGTGACCCTGAATGATTTGAACGACATGGGAATTCAATTGTCGTTGGACGATTTTGGCACCGGATTTTCCAGTCTGGCCTATCTGAAGCGCTTTCCCATCGATCGCCTCAAGATTGATCAATCCTTCATTTTCAATTGCGACAGCGATTCCGGCGACGCGATTATTGCACAAACCATCATCGCATTGGCGCACGGATTGAAGATCAAGGTGATTGCCGAAGGCGTGGAAAAGCCCGAGCATCTGACCTTCCTGAAGGAAAACGATTGCGATGAAGGGCAGGGCTATTTCATCAGTCGGCCATTGACGTTCGGTGATTTGCGCGTGTTCCTGACGACAGGGAAGAATGCTCGCTGACATTTTGGCTTTTGCCGAAAGGTAAACTTCGCAGCCTGAATAAAATATGCCGTTGCAAAACAGAAGTTCCTAGAACGCCGGCATCAGCCGGTTTTTTGTTTTGTCTGTACTGGAAAAATTATTTGATTTGCCTCAAATATATGTGCCGGGAAGCGGGCATGGCATGCTGATTACAGTCAATTGCATCAGTTGAAAGATTTGCATGTGATTTTGCTTAAACGATCTGGTTATAAGCAAATGAAAATTTCGTCATTATCGAAGCGCGCTGCGAAGAGTATCCTTGCAGGCACTAGTTGCCGGGGTTTAAGGGATTCATTTATAATGAGAATAATTCTCAAGTAGTTCCGCGTATGCACTGACGGAACATCTCCTTGCGGGATATCAGGCGGATTGCCGTATCTCAACGATAGTGAAGTCTGGCTGGTAAAATACGCGCTCTTTTCCTTTTGGAAACCCGGCATTACACACGGCATGCGTACATGGTTTGCCTGTTTGTCCGTAATAACGGCAATTTGATATTTAGGATGTATTGATTTTATGGCTGCATTTGAAACTGTCCGCATACTGAGTGTCCATCACTGGAACGACACGCTGTTTTCTTTTACCACCACCCGCGAACCGAGTTTTCGCTTTGAAAGCGGCCATTTCGTCATGATTGGCTTGCCTATCGATGGAAAAAATGTGCTGCGCGCATACAGTATTGCCAGTCCATCGTGGGAAGAGCATCTGGAATTTCTGTCGATCAAGGTGCAGGAAGGCGCCTTGACCAAGCACCTGCAGAACATGAAAGTGGGTGACGAACTGCTGGTCGGGCGCAAGCCAACCGGCACACTGGTGATCTCCGATCTGTTGCCGGCCAAGCGTTTGTTCTTGTTCGGCAGCGGTACCGGCCTCGCACCTTTCATGAGCATTATTCGCGACCCGGATACCTACGAGCGTTTCGATCAAGTCATTCTGGTGCATGGTGTGCGTTTGGTCAGCGAACTGGCATACCGTGAATACATAGGCAAGGAATTACTGGAGATCGAAGGCCTGGGTGAAGAGATTGCTGCCAAATTGCTGTATTACCCGACCGTGACACGCGAGTCCTTCATGCATGAAGGGCGCATTACGACGGCGATCGAAACTGGCAAGATGTGCAAGGATCTCGACATTCCGCCGCTGGATCCATTGACGGATCGCGCGATGATTTGTGGCAGCCCTGATATGTTGAAAGATACTGCCGCGCGACTGGACCATCTGGGCTTTGAAGTGTCTGCCGGTATCGGTCAGCCTGGCGACTATGTGATTGAACGCGCGTTTGTGGATCGCGGCTGACAAGTAGTTGCAATACGAATAGCGATGTTGTCGCTGCTGTTACGGCAGAATTGAATCAAGAAATGGCACCGATGTTTGCCTGAACATCGGTGCCATTGTTGTATCTGCCCGAAGGTGTACGTGCATCTTGTCCTTTATGTACTGCCAGTGCAGAAGGAAATATCTTCTTCACAATTCTTTACCTCGCAGAAGCAGGGATTATCTTGATAAACATGGGCGGACTCGTTTATCGTTATCCCATGCTCAACGTTTTGCGAACCCCGCCAGCCATTCTGCAGACGCATCAGGATAGCCAGCCAGTCACTTGCGGTATGCATGAATTACGGGTGCTTGAAGCACACGCCTCGCATGGCGCTAATGATGATGTGATCGTGTTTGCGATTTCATGTGCCTGATTGAATAACAACCCACATTCTGAATGCCTCTGTCCATGAAGTCTTCCTCATCCTTCCTTTCCATTCTGCGTCAACGTGCCTTGCATCGTTATACCTTGCTGGCATTATTGATGGTGCTGCTTGCTGCTGCCGGCTATTGGGGATGGCACAAGTTTTACGCAAAAAAAGATCCACGCGAAATTTATCAGGTGGCTGAAGTGCAGCGTGGCGATATCGAGGATCTGGTGACGGCGACCGGCACCGTGCAACCGCTCGAATATGTGGATGTGGGTGCGCAGGTCTCCGGACAGCTGAAGAAATTGCACATCGAAATCGGTTCGGTGGTGAAAGAGGGCGATCTTCTGGCCGAGATCGATCCTACCGTGTTCCGTGCAACGGTAGATGCAAGACGTGCAGGTCTGCGTAATCAGCAGGCAACGATGAAGGAGCGGGAATCGGCATTGGCATTGGCCAATCTTCAATACACCCGTCAGAAAAACCTGATGGCAGCCGATGCCACCACGGCGGAAACGCTGCAAATCGCAGAAGCGACGCTACGCGCAGCCAAGGCCCAGATCGATGCACTGCAGGCACAAATCGAACAGACGCAATCGACTTTGCGTGCCGATGAAGCCAATCTCAATTATGCAAAAATCTATGCCCCGATGGCGGGAACGGTTGTTTCGCTGACCGCGCGGCAGGGCCAGACATTGAATGCCAATCAGAATGCGCCGACCATTCTGCGGATTGCCGATCTGTCGACAATGACAGTACAAACGCAAGTATCGGAAGCGGAAGTAGGTAAATTGAGTAAGGGCATGGAAGTGTATTTCACCACGCTGGGAAGTCAGGGACGTCGCTGGTATGGTGCCTTGCGCAAGATAGAGCCCACTCCTACCGTGACCAATAATGTGGTGCTGTACAACGCCTTGTTCGATGTGCCCAACAATAATCAGGCCTTGATGCCGAATATGACGACGCAAGTGTTCTTTATTGCAGCGACCGCGAAAGATGTGTTGCTGGTGCCGACTTCTGCCGTGACCACGACGCGTGGTTCAGGCAATGCAGGAGGCAAGCGTGAGCGTGGCGATGGTACTGGCAAGTCGGCGGGTGAAAAGGTGCCCGCCAGCGATAAGCGCAACGCCAAAGCAGAAACGGAAAAGTCGGGCGACACCAAAACAGGCAAGGATGCAACAGGCGAAGCGGCAAACGTCAATGATAAAAAAGCCGGTGAGCAATCGGGCAATGATGCATTGGCAAGCATGACGCAGGAAGAGCGTCGCGCGGCCTTCGAAAAAATGTCGCCGGAAGAGCGCGCAGCCATGCGTGAACGACGTCGCGCCATGCGTGATGCCGAAGGAAAATCCGGTGACTCGGCGCTGGCGCAAAGCGACAAGGTTGCGCTTGATGGCAAAGCCAAAACGGCAGGTGCAAAGTCTGCCGCTGCAGACAAGATCGATCCGCTCGCTGCCACGTCAAATATAGGCAGCCCGCCGGTCAATTCTGCGGCTTCCACCAGCGGTTTTTCCGAACAAAGCATAACGCGCACACCGCGTAGCGGTACGGTGAAAGCCATCGATAAAGATGGAAAAGTCGAGCAACGCAAGGTGGAACTGGGTGTCAGTAATCGCGTGCAGATGCAAGTGGTCAGCGGTTTGGCCGAGGGTGACACGGTCATTATTGGCATCAAGTTGCCGCCATCTGCCAAGCGCACGCCGACGGGCATGGGCGGTGCTGGCGCGGTACGAGGTCGTTAATGAACAAGGAGATCGATCTGGCAGTCGTGGAAACCGTGCAAGCCGGTGAGCGCGACGCCAACGAAACGCCGCTGATCGAGCTGCGTGGCGTGACCAAGACCTATCGTAACGGTGGGCTGGAAGTCGAAGTGCTGCATGGTATCGACCTGAAAATCTATGAAGGCGAATTTGTCGCCATCATGGGTGCCTCGGGTTCGGGAAAATCCACGCTGATGAATATTCTCGGGTGCCTGGATAGACCGACTACCGGCAGTTATCACTTCATGGGGCGCGATGTTTCCGGTTTTGATCGCGACGAGCGTGCAATGTTGCGACGCGACGATTTCGGCTTTGTGTTTCAGAGTTATAACCTGATCGCTTCAGCCAGCGCAGCAGAAAATGTTGAAGTGCCGGCGATGTATTCCGGCCTGCCGCCTGCCGAACGCCACGCACGCGCGCAGGCATTGCTGGCAGAGCTGGGTCTGGCTGAGCGTTCGCATCATAGGCCCAATCAATTGTCCGGCGGACAGCAGCAACGGGTGTCGATTTCACGTGCATTGATGAATGGCGGCCGGATCATTCTGGCCGATGAACCGACCGGCGCGCTGGATAGCAAGAGCGGTCAGGATGTGATGAAACTGCTGGCGGATCTGTCGTCACGCGGCCACACGGTTTTGCTGATTACGCATGCAAAAGAAGTAGCTGATCACGCGCAACGTTTGATTGAAATCAAGGACGGCCACATTCTGTCAGATCCCGGTTCGGCCCATCCGTCGCCTACGCAAACGGATTTTGTCCGCCCTGTCGTGGCTGGTATCGGTTCACGACTGACCGACATGCTGGAAGCGGCAAAGATGGCGCTGCGTTCATTGCGCGCGAATTTTTTCCGTTCGGTGCTGACCTTGCTCGGGATCGTGATCGGTGTTGCGTCGGTGATCGCGATGCTGGCGATAGGCGATGGTGCCAAGGCGGAAGTAGTGGCGCGTATCAGTGCCATGGGTTCCAATCTTCTGTTGGTGCGGCCGGGCGCACCGAATCAGCGCGGCTTCAACAGTACGGCGACACTGGTGGTCGAGGACGTCAAAGCCATAGATGAACTGCCGAATGTGCTGGCTGCGGTGCCTGAGCAAAGCAGTAGCGTCACGCTGCGTTTCGGCACTTCGGACTCCTCTACCAGCGTGACCGGTACATCGGCAAAATTTCCGCTCGCGCGACAATGGCCGGTAGCGCAGGGCACTTTCTTCAGTGAAGATGACGAAACGAATTATGCGGCTGTTGCCGTATTGGGGAAAACCACAGCGACTTCATTGTTTGGCGACAGTAATCCGATAGGCGAATTCGTGCTGATCAACAATCTCCTGTTCCAGGTGGTTGGCATCATGTCGGAGCGCGGCGCATCACCGATGGGTTCGGATCAGGATGATGTGGTGTTCGTCCCATATTCGACCAGCAGCTTGCGTTTGTCGGGGCAGCGTTATTTACGCAATGTCACCGTGGCGGTGGAAGATGTTGGTCGTATCGACGATACGCAGGAAGAAGTCGATCAATTGCTGCTGGAACGTCACGGCACCGTCGATTATCAGATTCGCAATATGGCCTCGATCATGGAGGCGATGGAGCAGACGCAGAATACGCTGACTATCCTGCTCGGTTCGATTGCCGCCATTTCCTTGCTGGTTGGCGGTATCGGCGTGATGAACATCATGCTGGTGTCGGTCACCGAACGGACGCGCGAGATAGGTATACGCATGGCGACCGGCGCACGCGAGAGCAATATCATGCAGCAGTTCCTGATTGAGGCAGTGGTGGTGTCCGCGATAGGCGGTGCCATCGGCGTCGTATTCGGTCTGACGACTGCCGCCGTGATTGCCGCCTTCGGTACGCCGATCAAATATTCCGCCGCACCTGTATTACTCGCCTTTGGATGTGCCTTCATGACGGGTTTGGTGTTTGGTTACTTGCCAGCTAAAAAAGCAGCGCAACTCGATCCTGTGGTCGCGTTGTCAGCAGAATGAAATGATTTCCATGACCTCACGTTTTAATTTTCGTCGTACCCGTCTAGCACTCGCAGTAGCGCTCGTATTTGCAGTGAGCGGGTGTGCGCATAACATCGATAGCAGCAAGCCGGAGCTAGAGATCCCTGCCACATGGGTGGAGGAGGCACCTGCAGGTGTGGAATTGCAACGTGACTGGTGGCGCGACTTTGAATCGAACGAACTGTCTGCATTGATAGACCAATCCCTGGCCGGCAGCCCCGACTTGATTATCGCAACAGAGCGTGTGATACAGGCTGAAATCACCGCACGCAGTGCCGGCGCATCGCTGTTTCCCTTGCTGACCGTGAGTGCCGGAACGGATACCGGCCAGGTTAAACCGGGTCCTACGGGCGGCGGTTGGGCTAGAAGCGAATCAAGCGGTGTTGCACTGAGCGTCAATTATGAAGTCGATGTGTGGGGGCGCGTGGCAGCCACCACGCGCAGTGCTGATGCATTGCTGAATGCCAGTCGCTACGATCTGGAAACGGTGCGTCTTACCTTGACGACGGGTGTCGCCAATGCCTACTTCCAGACGCTGGCCTTGCGCATGCAGTTGCAGGTGGCACAGGATAATCTGGCGATTGCAGAAAAACTGTTTGCGATAGTCGAAGCGCGCTATCGCTATGGTGCGGCCTCGGCACTTGATGTCAGTCGTCAGCGCAGTACCGTGCTGGCACAGCGCGCGACTATCCTGCCGTTGCAGGTACAAGAACGACAAACTGTCAGTGCCCTGGCGATTTTGCTTGGCCGCCAGCCGCAGGCCTTGCAGCTTGCGGCACAAAGTCTGGATATGCTTGCCATACCGGAAGTCAGCCCGGGCTTACCTTCAACATTGATTACGCGCCGCCCCGATGTCGCCAGTGTTGAAGCGCAGCTGCTGGCTGGTTCGGCCAATGTCGCAGCTGCGCGTGCGGCATTGCTGCCGACAATTTCATTGACCGGAAGTGCAGGTAACGCTAGCTTTGCTTTACTGACGCTGGGCAATCCTGCGTACAGCATAGGCATCGCAGCATCGATAGTACAAACGCTATTTGACGGTAACAGTTTGCGCTTGCGGGTGGAAACCAATGAATCCACGCGGCGCCAATTGGCGGAAAGCTATCGTCGTACGGTGTATACCGCATTGAAAGAAGTAGATGATGCGCTCGGCAATGCAACGCGCAATCGTGAGCAGGAAGAGGCGCAGATAGAAATCAGACAGGAAGCACAGCGTGCGCTCAGCCTGTCCGAGTTGCGCTATCGCGAGGGGGCGGACGATCTGAACAATCTGCTCGATGCGCAGCGTACCTTATTTACGGCTGAGGATAAATTAACGCAATTGAAGTTGCTGCGCCTGACCGGTACTACCGATGTCTTCAAGGCCCTGGGCGGTGGCTGGAGCAAGCTGCAAACCGGGCAGCAACAAACGAAATGAAGGAGTGTCTCCTTCATTTTGTTTATTTCATCAGGCCGACTGCAATGCCGGTCGTTGCACCGTGCGATAAATCGTTCCCAGTATCAAGGTCACTGCCAGGCTGGGCAGTGCCGAGCCTATCTGCGGCCAGAAAACCGGGCAGATATGGAACACGACAATACCGATTAGCCAGATCACAACCGGTACGGTGTTGACTGCCTTGTCGCTGGCGTGCCCCTGTCGCGCCAATTGCGAAATCACGACACCGAACAAAGGTACGAAAACTGAACTCAGCAACAGTAAAAATGGTTCCAGTCCGTGCATAGGCAGGAACAATGCGCAACCGGTTGCAACCGATGCGAGCGCAATACCCCAGAAACGTATCGTGAATTTTCCATGGAGGAAATTGAGCGATACAGAACCGGAATAGACGTCGCCATACGCATTGTCCATTTCATCGATCAGGATCAGGCCGAGTGCAATCAGGCCGCCTTGTGCCAGCAGCAGGGTCGTCATCAGATCGGCGCCGGGAGTCGTGGTGCTGACGATCAGTACACCCAATGCATGACACCAGATATTGGCAACCACAAAACCCAGCCAGGTGCCACGGAAGGTGCTGGCGCCAGCCTTGCCGTAACGTGCGAAATCCGCTACCAGCGGCAGCCATGAAACCGGCATGGCCATCACCAGATCGATGCCAGCCAGTGTGCTCATCGAACCATCGCCGGTTCTGTTCCAGATTGCATCCAGCCCTTGCGCCTGCGCTTTCATGAAGAATTGCCAGGTCAGCCAGATGAGAGACAGAACGACGAGCGGCAAGCCGAAACGCCCGACAAATTTGCGCACCAGTCCTATCATGGAGCCGGTAGCCAGTGCGACCAGCAACAGCCCCCAGAACAGTGCCGTCAGATACGGCACCCACGTGGCATCGATGCCAGTGATGTTTTTGATCAGCGCACTGGTGCCATCGCGCATGACGACCAGTTCAAATGCGCTCCAGCCTATCAGCTGGATCACGTTCAGGATGACCGGTAGCCTGGCAAAGGACGTGCCCAGCGTTTGGCACATCAGAACCGGGCTGGAGAGTCCGCGCTCAAAGCCGATGTAAGCGACCCATGCCAGCAACGCCGCGCCAAGGGCCGAGCCGACGAGGATGACGAACAAGGCGGTTTGCGTGCCGAGTGCAGTACCGAGAAACGCACCTATCTGCATCACCAGCAGGCCGACGCCCAGGCTGAACCACAAAGCCATGTGATCGCGGAAGGCAAACACCCTGTCCGCAAGCGGAATGGGTACAAAGGCAGGATTGGAAGCGGCAGCGATTGCTGCAGGTGTCGTATCTGGCAAAGCCATCATCGTCTTTCAAAATGAATGGCAGGTCAGCGGATACCATGCACATGAAGAATGGCGATGGTTTGCATGCTTTCCTGCGCGAGGATTACCTCAATCAGGTTCAACGGGTATTTCTCACCCGCGCATAGTGTTCCGCGCAGGACCCCGAGCTGAGAATCTTAACTGGGCGCTACTTTGAGCCAAAAATTAGTTATAGGCAAGCCCATATGCGAATTCGGCGCACACGTAGTGGCGAGTGTGAGGAAAGAAGGAGGGAAATGCGGGAAGAAAGAGTCGGGCTGCACAGTAAAGACTGGAGGGGGAGCAGCCCGACGAAAATACAAGATACTGTATAAAAACACAGTATATATGTGAGCTGGTGAAAAGTCACGTACAGATTGTGTAATTGAGGAATGTGGCAGAAGGAAGAAAAAACGGGGAAAATACGAGTTCCTCCCGTTAACTGCTATTTCTCGTATTTCTATTGTTTACAGGCCCAGTCGTACGCTGGCTTCATTCATCGTCAGGGCATTCCAGGGTACAAAGCCGGTCATGCCGATTGCGGACAGGACATTTTTGCCATTATCGTTTTCCGACAAGGCCAATAACAGGGCTTTGACTTTTTCTCTATCAGATTCACTGAGTTTTTTCGATGCGAGAAACTGCTTGACCGGGATTGGTTTGGTTTCTGCAAGTATACGACCGCCTTTGGCAACCCATTCTCTGGCAACACTGATAGAACCGGTGACGCCGGCATCGACAAAACCGTTTTCGATCATGAACGGCACGGCATCCTGATAGCGGGTTGCGGTAAATGCCTTTTCCGGTTGCGGGAAATTCAGTTCGCGCAGGTTGGCGGTAAACATCACTGTGGTAATCGAATCTATCGATGGCACGCCGATTTTCTTGCCGCGCAGATCCTGCATCGATTTCAGTGGTGATGCATTGGATACCAGCACGTGCGCGCGATAGCCGGTAAATCCCTTGGCAGTGGCCAATCCTTCATAGCCATCTTTTTTGACTGCCCGCAAACCGATATGCGCTGCGTGTATGAAGGCGATGTCAAATTTGTTTGCTGCCAGGCCTTTGGCAAAGTTTGCGCTGTCTATGCTTTGCAATCTCACATTTTGCTTGAGTTCTTTTGAAAGTAATTGCAATAGTGGTTTGTAACGTTCGCTGGCAGGGCCGCCGTCCTGATAAGTGACTCCTTCGTTAACCGCGAGGACAAGATCTTGTGCCGAAACAGAGTTGATGCTGGTTGCCAGCAAGGTTAGTGCTAAAAGTGAAGGGAATTTCATACGCTTTCTTGATTGAGGATGTTGAGAAATTTTTGAATGAACGAATACCCGAGGAATGAGGTATTACCTAGCTCAAAGCTTGGGACGAAAAAAACGCATTGCGGTAAGCAATGCGTTGGATGAATAAGCGCTTGATAGCGCTGCTTGTTTTACAGGCCGAGGCGAACTGCTGCTTCTTCCATTACTTGAGCATTCCAGGGCACAAAGCCGGTCATGCTGATTTTGGACAGTGCATTTTTGCCTGCATCGTTTTCCGACAAAGCCAATAACAGGGTTTTGAGTTTTTCTCTGTCGGACTCGCTGAGTTTTTTGGATGCAAGGAATTGCTTGATCGGAACCGGTTTGGTTTCTGCGAGTATGCGCCCGCCTTTGGCCACCCATGCTTGCGCCACTTTGCCGGAACCGGTGACGCCGGCATCGACAAAGCCGTTTTCAATCATGAACGGTACGGCATCCTGATAGCGGGTTGCGGTAAATGCCTTTTCCGGTTGCGGAAAATTCAGTTCGCGCAGGTTGGCGGTGAACATCACTGTGGTGATCGATTCCAGCGATGGCACGCCGATTTTCTTGCCGCGCAAGTCCTGCATCGATTTCAATTGCGAAGTATTGGCCACCATTACGCGTGCACGATAGTCGGTAAAGCCCTTGGCGGTGGCCAGACCTTCATAGCCATTCTTTTTGACTGCCATCAGACCGACATGCGCAGGATGGATAAATGCCAGATCGTACTTGCCTTCGGCCAGGCCTTTTTCAAATACAGCGTATTTACCTACGCTTTGCACCTTGATATTCTGTTTCAATTCTTTCGATAACAACTGCAACAGTGGTTTGTAGCGCTCGCTAGCCGGGCCACCGTCCTGATAAGTCACACCTTCGTTTATGGCGAGGACAAGTTCTTGCGCTGTAGCGGAATTGATCCCGGCGGCCAGCACAGTCACGGCCAGAAAAGATGTGAATTTCATAAGGGTCGCTCCGATTAGAATATTTTTTTGAGGTAACTAATTGTAAAGTGAATGGTACATTAAGCGATGAAAAGGGAAGAATTTTTCTTGTTTGCGGTGACAAAAACCCACAGTAATTTATTTGAATTACGCCCAACGCGTGTCAATTGCACCGAGTAGACGCAACAGGTAGTGCTGTTGTGGGATGCAGATATATTCTCGATCGAGGCCTGTTTTAACGATGGGAATAGCCAGAAAACGAACAGCTGACGCTGGTATGGTAAAACGGTGTCTTATGCTTGCGCTTGGCAACACGCTGAGCAGAATATGGACATGAAACCGGCAATGCACGCTGTTTGAACAGCGCAAAGCGGGTGCAATACGCCTTTGATGCTTCTCTGTACGTTGGCGAACAAACAATTCAACCTTGCTGCGAGACAATGATTGCTGTCCGTGGCAAGCGAGGCAATAGCCATGCGCCACGATTGAAATAAGACGATCCTTCATTTCCGAACGTTATTTTTAAAGTGAGATCATCATGCAAATCCGTACCTTTTTATTCATCATCATTCTGGGCGCGATAGGTGCTCTCGCAGCATTGAACTGGGAAGTGTTCAATATGCCAACAAGCCTGTGGCTGGGAGTGACAACGGTACAGGCACCGCTGGGCTTGATCATGCTGGGATTCATCGCGTTATTGACGCTGTTTTTCCTTGCCGTGATCATTTATCTGCAATCTTCAGTCTTGCTGGAGGCGCGTCGCCACGCCAAGGAATTGCAAGTCCATCGTGAACGGGCGGATCAGGCCGAGGCTTCGCGCTTTATTGAATTGCGTCGCCTGGTGGAAGCGGAAATGCAATCTGTCGGACGGCAAAATCTTGAGCTGCGCGGTGCATTGCTGGACCGGATGGAGCGGCTGCAGGGTGGTGTCGTGCTGGCGATAGAGGAGTCCGGTAATACTGTCGCCGCTCATTTGGGTGAACTGGAAGACAGACTGGAGCGCGGTACGGATGCAGGGACGTCGAGCCGGCTCGCATAAACCGGATTGCAAGCCCGGATACATTTAATTTCCATTTGGAAGCATATGGGCGGCTAATCGGGTACATCGGTTAGACTACCGGATTGCAATTATTCCGGGGCTCGTCATGGCAAAAGCCAAACCCAGGCAAACCGATACAATCGTTATTATCCTTGGTAGCGTTCTGGCTGTTGTATTGATTGCTATTGTCGCGGGATGGATTCATATGTCGTACATCGCCCGCCCGGTAGCAGCTTTCTCCTTTGCAAGCTTTGGCCCTGTGGTGGTACGCAACTCGGAGTTTTCGATCAGGGCGACCATTGCGGTGCAAACACGAAATAAAGATGCGGGCTGGGTTGCAAAGCATAAAAAGGAATTGGATTTTGCTTTGCAGCTTGCCTTGGGCAATGCGGATGCTCAGCGTGTGCGTACTCCGGAAAGCGTGACATATGTGCAGGAAATGTTGCGAGATGCTGCGAATAAAGCGCTTAATACCACTAATATCCAGGAAGTTCTGCTGACCGATTTTATCGTGCAGCGGCAGTGATATTACGTGTGTGGCTGCAGGCATACCGTTTGACGGATGGAATCACAGACAATTTTCAGTATGAGTAACACAGACAATTTTTCCAAGCAGGGCTGCGACGTACTTCGGCCTGATTCGCCTTGTGCCGGTTATTGTTCGACCTCGCATGGCGATGAAATCTGCAAGGGTTGCGGCCGGACCTTCGACGAAGTAATCAACTGGATTATTTACGATGACGCGGAAAAAGCCGCAATCTGGGCGCGGCTGGAGGCAGCGGGTTTGGTAAAGCCAGGCTTGATAAAACGATAAGCATTTTCAGGTTGCAGCAGCCTCCTTGCATCTACGTGATGCGCGTATTAGACTTCAAGGCCAAGAGGCGGTAGACTTTAGCCCTTTTTCTAGGGCTATTCCATGTCCGCCACGCCCGAATCTCCAACGCCCGATAGCGCCAGCACTGATTCAGCCATTGCAGCCGAATCTATCGTTGAAGCACGCTCCGTTTCCGCTGAACTGATTACCAGCGAAGTTGCACGTCGTCGCACCTTCGGTATTATTTCTCACCCGGATGCGGGTAAAACCACGCTGACTGAAAAACTGCTGCTGTTTTCCGGCGCGATCCAACTCGCAGGTACCGTCAAGGGCCGCAAGAGCGGTCGTCATGCAACCTCCGACTGGATGGATATCGAAAAGCAGCGCGGCATTTCCGTCGCCAGCTCGGTCATGCAGTTTGAATACCGTGATCACGTCGTCAATTTGCTCGATACACCGGGCCATCAGGATTTTTCTGAAGACACCTATCGCGTACTGACAGCCGTCGATTCTGCCTTGATGGTGATCGATGCCGCCAAGGGTGTGGAAGAGCAAACCATCAAGTTGCTGAATGTTTGCCGCATGCGCAACACGCCCATCATTACCTTCATGAACAAGCTCGATCGTGAAACTCGCGATCCGCTGGAGCTGCTTGATGAACTGGAATCGGTGCTGAAGATCGAATGCGCGCCAGTGACCTGGCCGATCGGCATGGGCAAGAATTTCCGCGGTGTGTACCACTTGCTGCATGACGAGATCATGCTGTTTGCCGCCGGTAGCGAGAAGGCCGATCAAAGTTTTGAAATCATCAAGGGCATAAACAATCCGCGCCTGCTGGAAATGTTCCCGCAAGAGATAGAGCAGCTGAAAATGGAAGTGGAACTGGTGCATGGCGCATCGCATCCATTCGATCTCGATGCCTTCCTTAACGGTACGCGTACACCGGTGTTCTTCGGTTCTGCGATCAATAACTTTGGCGTGCGCGAAATTTTGAATGCCTTGCTGGATTGGGCGCAACCGCCACGCGAACGCGATGCGACAGTGCGTTCAGTCAAACCGACCGAATTGCCATTTTCCGGTTTCGTCTTCAAGATTCAGGCCAACATGGATCCTGCACATCGCGATCGCATTGCATTTTTGCGCGTGTGTTCCGGCCGCTTCGAGCGCGGCATGAAGGTCAAGCATCTGCGTTTGAATCGCGAGATCAAGGTGTCGAGTGTGGTGACCTTCATGGCGTCGAGTCGCGAGCAGGTTGAAGAAGCCTACGCCGGCGACATTATCGGTTTGCCGAATCACGGCAATATGCAGATAGGCGACAGTTTTTCCGAAGGCGAATCCCTGCAGTTCACCGGTATTCCCTACTTTGCACCTGACTTTTTTCGCTCGGTGCGCATACGCAATCCGCTGAAGATCAAGCAACTGCACAAGGGCTTGCAGCAGCTGGGTGAAGAAGGGGCGATCCAGGTCTTCAAGCCGGTCAACAGCAGCGATCTGGTTCTGGGTGGCGTCGGTGTGCTGCAGTTTGAAGTGGTCGCCAGCCGCTTGCTGAATGAGTATGGCGTCGATGCGGTGTTCGAGGGAACCAGCATCAGTAGTGCGCGCTGGATTTCGTGCGAGGACAAAAAGATGCTGGCCGATTTCGAGAGATCGTCTGCGGGCCATAATCTGGCTCACGATGCGGCCGGTAATCTGGCTTATCTGGCCAGCTCCGGTGTCAACCTGCGCCTGACGCAGGAACGCTGGCCTGACGTGACCTTCCACGAAACACGCGAACACGCCGTCAAACTCGCTTGATCATTGTTTGCCTGCCGACTGCCGTCATGTGTTGCCAACAGGTTCACAGATGACGGCAGTTTTTCATTGCAGCTCTGAAAAAATCTGCCGTGCTTGCCGTCTTCATCGATTATTGGCATCGTGACGTGATGCTTTTTCTTGAGTCTCGGGAAGCACCTCGCAAATTAATTGATAACAGGCCCTAAGCCAACATGCCAAAACTTTTCAAGTTCACTGAATTTTCGCTACGCGATCTGATCGTTACTGCCGGCCCTATGGCCGTGCTGATCGCCGTGCTGTGTTACGCCGCCTACCGGCTGGTCGATCCGACGCCGCCGCGACATGTGGTGATCTCGACCGGGCAGGAAAATAGCGCTTATGAAGAATTCGGCAAGAAGTATGCTGTTGCGTTGTCCAGGTTCGGTATCAAGACCACACTGAAACCATCGCTGGGCTCACAGGAAAATCTGCAGCGTTTGAAGGATGCTGAAGCCGGTGTCGATATTGCATTCGTGCAGAGTGGTTCGACCGAGCATGAAGAGGCGGAGCGTTCCGGCCTGATTTCGCTAGGCAGCTTGTTCACTGAACCGGTCTGGCTGTTTTATCGTGAAAGCCGGCACCTCACGCAATTGACGCAATTGAAGGACATGAAGGTGAATGTCGGTGCGGAAGGGACAGGCGTGCCGAAATTATTCCAGACGCTGCTGTCGGTGAATGGCCTGGAGCCTGGCGATGTAAAAATGAGTCAGTTGGAAAACACGCCGGCGACGGTGGAGCTGCTGGCCGGGCGTATCGATGCGCTGGTGTTCAGCTCTGCACCTGACGCCTTGCTGATCCAGATGTTATTGCAGACGCCTGGTATCAAGCTGTTTGATTTTACACAGGCGGAAGCGTATTCGCGCCGCTTTCCTTATCTGTCGCATGTGGTTTTGCCGCGCGGGATAGTTGATCTCGGGCGCGATTTGCCACCAAAAAATGTTCATTTGATCGCACCTACGGCGACGCTGGTAGCGCGTGAAGATTTGCATCCAGCCCTGATTGATTTGTTTGTGCAATCTGCGGTGGCCATACATGGTGGTGCCGGCTGGTTCCGCAAGCAGGGTGAATTTCCCAATGCCAGTTATACGGAAATTCCGGTCGTGCCGGATGCAGAAAAATTCTATCGTGATGGCCCGCCATTTTTGCAGCGCTACATGCCGTTCTGGCTGGCGAATTTTTTCCAGCGGATGTGGGTGGTGATCGTGGCGCTGGGTGCATTGATTCTGCCGCTGTCGCGCATCGTGCCGCCACTGTATGTGTGGAAGGTGCGCTCACGTGTTTACCGCTGGTATGGGCAACTGCGTACGGTAGAGCAGGCGATTGAAGATGTGCCGCCGGAAAAGCGCGACAGTGTTTATCCCGCGCAGTTGAAGCGTTTGACTGAAATTGAAGAGAAGGTGAACCAGATCTCGATTCCGCTTTCATTCGCGGATGAGTTATATCGCTTGCGCAGCCATATCAATCTGGTGCGCAAGCGTATCTTGTGGTTGAGTGAAGTTAAACCTGAAGCAGCTTAAGCGCCTATCCAGGGCAGGCCGGCTTTGCACCAGCCGTTGACGTTTTTACGATGGCCTTCGGCATCTTTTTCGCCCTCGAATCCCTCCAGGATATCGAAAGAGTGCACATAGCCGTTTTCCGTTGCCAGTTTTGCCGCATGTCTGGAACGCACGGCGCCACGGCACAGGAAAAGCAGTACGCTATCCTTGCCGGCAACCTGCGATAGTTGCGACAAAAAATCGGCATTCTGCGTGCCGCCCGGATACAGATGCCATTGCACGGCCAGGTGCTGTTCCGGCGCGATGTCGGGGCGGCCTATCCAGTCGCGTTCTGCGTTGGTACGTACATCGACCAGCTTCACATTGGAATCGTTTTGCAGCAGCGTATACGCTTCCTGCGGCGTTAGTGCGCCGGCATAAGGTAGTGCGTGGGCATGAGCACGTTCGTGTGCAGTAACGAGAATATCGGCAGAGGTGGTCATGTGTGCGGCTCCGTAAGGCAAGGTTTTTATTATAGATGAGCATCCGTGTTGTTACCCTCGACCCGCATGACTATAATCCATGTTCACTGCAATAGCGGAAGCTCAATTCATGACCAACATTCAACTTGTCGCGGCGATTATTTTCGCAATCGCACTCATTCATACCTTTGCTGCCAAATCGTTTGAACGTCTGGCTCATCGTCATCCCAAACATGCAGGCTTGCTGCATTTGCTGGGTGAAATTGAAGTCGTGTTCGGCTTCTGGGCCTTCGTGCTGATCGTGGCGATGGCCTTAGTGTCCGGCGGGAAGGCTGCACTTGATTATGCGGAGTCCAGACACTATACCGAACCGCTGTTTGTCTTCGTCATCATGGTGATCGCTGCATCGCGTCCGGTGCTGGAGATTGTCAAAACCCTGATTTCTGTCATTGCACGCACAGTACCTTTGAATACAACGATCGTGCAGGTGTGGCTCTGCCTGGCCCTGGTGCCCTTGATCGGTTCGCTGATTACCGAGCCGGCGGCAATGACGCTGGCTGCTTTGATGCTGGGTCCGCTGGTTTTCCGGCCGGGGATACCCGAATCGCTGAAGTATGCTGCGCTGGGCGTGTTGTTCGTCAATGTGTCGATAGGCGGCACATTGACTTCGTTTGCTGCGCCGCCGGTGTTGATGGTGGCATCGACGTGGAATTGGGATAGCGCATTCATGGTCGCCACTTTTGGCTGGAAAACGGCCATTGCGGTTCTTATCAATGCGACCGGCGTCACCTTCCTGTTGCGTTCCCATCTCAAAGAGCATAGGCCGGAAGAGGGGCAGGATGCAAAATCTGGCGTGCCGATGATAGTTAGTGCCGTTCATTTGGTTTTTTTGAGTGCGGTGGTTCTATTTGCGCATCACCCGGTGATTTTTATCGGACTGTTCCTGTTCTTCCTGGGCTTCACCAAGGCGTATGAACAATTTCAGAGTCCACTGATTCTGAAAGAAGGGTTGCTGGTGGGTTTTTTTCTGGCCGGTCTGGTGGTGTTGGGCGGCATGCAGCAATGGTGGTTGCAGCCTATCGTCGCCAGTCTGGAGCCGACTGCACTGTTTTTCGGTGCACTGGGATTGACTGCGATTACCGATAATGCGGCCTTGACCTACTTGGGCTCCCTGATTGATGGGATGTCAGACACTGCAAAATACATGCTGATGGCGGGTGCCGTGGCCGGCGGCGGTCTGACCGTGATTGCGAATGCGCCCAATCCGGCTGGCGTCGCCTTGCTGCGTCATGGATTCAACGATGAGTCGATAGACATGCTGGGTTTGCTGGCGGGTGCCTTGTTGCCAACCGCAATTGCGGCGCTGTGCCTGCTCCTGTTTTAATAGCACCAAAATAACGCATTTTTAAATTAAAAAATCATAAATGCACCAATTAAATGCAAATGGAAAATATCGCACTTTTTTGGTGATTATTTGGACTTCATTTAACAAGCAGTGAAATAATCTTGGGGGGAGTTTCCCAATAGAATGCAGGACGCTCCAGCAAGGTGCGCGCGCAGCTTATTCCTCAAGATGGTGGCATGGAATCTGCTATCATTTCGCACGAGTTCAAGTCGCATGCTGTCAGGTACACGCACGGCTGATAACCCATTTGCATATTTGTATTACTTTGCTCAATTTTAGGAGATTCGCATGGCAATGACGGCAGCAGAGGTCTTGAAGATGGTGAAAGACAACGAAGTTAAATTCGTTGATTTTCGCTTTGCTGACACACGCGGTAAAGAACAGCACGTCACCGTGCCGGTTTCGCATTTCGACATGGACAAATTTGAATCCGGTCATGCATTTGACGGCTCTTCGATCGCAGGCTGGAAAGGTATCGAATCATCGGACATGTTGTTGATGCCGGATCCAAATACCGCCAACATCGATCCATTTTTCGAAGAAACCACATTATTCATGCAGTGCGACGTGATCGAACCGTCGGATGGCAAAGGCTACGACCGTGATCCACGTTCGATCGCCAAACGCGCAGAAGCGTATTTGAAATCGTCCGGCATGGGCGACACCGCTTACTTCGGCCCAGAACCGGAATTCTTCATTTTCGACAGCATCCGCTGGAAAATCGGCATGGACGGCTGCTTCGTCAAGATCGATTCGGAAGAAGCATCGTGGAGCACCGGCGAGAAGTTTGAAGGCGGTAACACAGGTCACCGTCCTTCGGTCAAAGGCGGCTACTTCCCGGTTCCACCAGTCGACAGCTTCCAGGACATGCGTTCGGAAATGTGCCTGATTCTGGAATCGCTCGGCATTCCAGTTGAAGTGCATCACCACGAAGTTGCAGGCGCTGGTCAAAACGAAATCGGCAGCAAATTCTCGACTCTGGTCGAGCGCGCTGACTGGACCCAGAACCTGAAATATGTCGTCTGGAACGTGGCGCATACCTATGGCAAAACAGCGACCTTCATGCCAAAACCTATCGTTGGCGACAACGGTTCGGGCATGCACGTGCATCAATCGGTCTGGAAAGACGGCAAAAACCTGTTCGCAGGCGACGGCTATGCAGGCTTGTCTGATTTCGCCCTGTACTACATCGGCGGCATCATCAAGCATGCCAAGGCACTGAACGCAATCACCAACCCAGGTACCAACTCGTACAAACGTCTGGTTCCAGGTTTTGAAGCACCAGTTAAATTGGCATACTCGGCACGTAACCGTTCCGCTTCTATCCGTATTCCACACGTATCGAACCCTAAAGGTCGTCGTGTTGAAGCGCGTTTCCCGGATCCACTGGCTAACCCATACCTGTGCTTTGCCGCATTGCTGATGGCGGGTCTGGACGGCGTACAAAACAAGATCCATCCGGGCGAAGCAGCTTCGAAAGATCTGTACCACTTGCCGCCAGAAGAAGACGCGTTGATCCCAACCGTTTGCGCTTCGCTGGAAGAGGCGCTGGACGCCTTGAACAAAGACCGTGAGTTCCTGACTCGTGGCGGCGTGTTCAGTGATGCAATGATCGATGCGTACATCGAACTGAAAATGCAGGAAGTGCAGCGTTTCCGCATGACTGCACATCCAGTCGAATACGATATGTACTACTCGCTGTAATTCGCAGTGTTCATTTCGCCGCAAGGCGGAATGAACGAGGAGCGAAACGAGGCGGAAAAGGCGCAAGCTTTTTCCGCTTTTTTATTGACATGTTGAACTGGTTTGTTGCTGACAGGCATTAAACTGGTGATCTATGTTTGTCAGGTTTTGTTTCTTGTCCTAAACTAGGATCCTGATTTTACAGTTTCAAAAAGAAAGTTTATGAAACGTCAACTCGCTATTTTTCTGCTCTCCGCCCTCGTGCTCCCCGCTTATTCGCAGGGTGAGGTTTACCTGTGCGTCGATAGCAAGGGTAATCGTGAATACAAGAATACCGGTTCTGTCGCGCGCTGCAAGAAAGTTGATTTGCCCGGCGTATCGACGATTCCTTCTGCGCCTAAAAAACCGGTAGCCCAAACTGCATCGGCCAAGCCGACGGACTTCCCGCGTGTCAACGATACTGTGCAGAAAGCACGCGATAGCGATCGCAAGCAGATTCTGCAGGATGAAATGAGGACCGAGGAACAAAAACTGGCCGAGATCCGCCGTGAGTACAATAATGGTGAGCCGGAACGTCACGGCGACGAACGCAATTATGCAAAATACCAGGAACGCACGGCTGCGCTGAAAGACAACCTCGCACGTACGGAAAAAAACGTCGAGGCATTGAAGCGTGAGCTCGGTAATCTGAAGTAATCACGCAGGAATAACATCGGTACGATGTTTGCTTAAGTCAGGCCGCATTATGCGGCTTTTCTTTTTTGGACTCATGTGAAAAAACCTTTGATCTCTTTTGACGGCCTTGATCTGCTGGCTTCCTCCGTGCTGGTGCTGCGCGCCGACGGCCGGATTGCATATGCGAATCCGGCAGCAGAAAATCTGCTGGAAAATTCGAACAAGGTTCTGGCGACGCATCGGCTCAATGAACTCTTTCTCAATGCGCATGAGCTGGACACGGTATTTCAGCAAGCCATAGAACATCAGTTCGCCGACAAGCGTCAGGACTTGACGCTAGAACGTCTGGGGCGCGAGCCGCTACAGGTGCACACGATAGTGAGCGCACTGGATAATCCGGAATTTCCGGTACTGATTGAACTGCGCGAAAACGTGCAGCAATTGAAACTGGATCGTGAAGAGCGCCTGATCGACCAAAGCCAGGCCAACAAGGAGTTGATCCGCAATCTGGCACATGAGATCAAGAATCCGCTGGGTGGCATACGTGGTGCGGCGCAATTGCTGGAACTGGAATTGCCGGAGCGCCACTTAAAGGAACTGCGCGAATATACGCAAGTCATCATCAAGGAAGCCGATCGACTGCAAACCCTGGTGGATAGATTGCTGGCACCGCACCGCAGCCCGCATATTGTAGGCGATGTGAATATCCATGAAGTATGCGAGCGTGTACGCAGTCTGATTGCTTCCGAGTTCCCGAGCGGCTTGAAGATCAAGCGCGATTACGATTTGTCAGTGCCGGAATTCCGCGGTGACAAGGAGCAACTGATACAGGCGGTATTGAACATCACCCACAATGCTGCGCAAGTCCTTTCTTCACGCATAAAAACCGGCGATGCGGAAATTATCTTGCGCACGCGCATTGCGCGTCAGGTGACGCTGGCCAAGGTACGCTACCGGCTGGCATTAGACTTGCATATCATCGATAACGGTCCGGGCATTCCACCTGACATCCAGGATCGCATCTTCTACCCTTTGGTATCGGGGCGGGATGGCGGTAGTGGATTGGGGCTGACGCTGGCGCAGACATTTGTGCAGCAACACATGGGTTTGATCGAATGCGAGAGTCGCCCAGGATGTACGGATTTCAGAATTCTGATTCCATTGCCTTGACAGAATCCGGAACAGTCACCGCAATGAATTACTTACTTTGCAATATGAACGCGGACACTGAAACTATATGAAACCAATCTGGATTGTTGACGACGACGAGTCTATCCGCTGGGTACTTGAAAAAGCACTGGCGCGGGAAAACCTGGCTACTCAAAGTTTTTCCAATGCACGCGACGCGATGGAGGCCTTGAAAACCGGCGCTCCGCAGGTTCTGGTGTCGGACATACGCATGCCGGGCGAAACCGGCCTTGAATTGCTGCAGGCAGTCAAGGCCAAGCATCCGGGCTTGCCGGTCATCATCATTACCGCTTTCTCGGATCTGGATTCTGCTGTTGCTGCCTTTCAAGGCGGTGCATTTGAATATCTGGCCAAGCCTTTCGATATTGACAAGGCGGTGGAGCTGATACGTCGTGCACTGGAAGAAAGCCTGCGCGAAACCAGCGTGGAACAGGCTTCTGCCGAAACCCCGGAAATTCTCGGCCAGGCACCGGCGATGCAGGATGTATTTCGCGCCATTGGTCGCTTGTCTCAATCGAATGTAACAGTACTGATTACCGGCGAATCCGGTTCCGGCAAGGAGTTGGTCGCGCGTGCCTTGCATAAACACAGTCCACGCGCCTCACAACCCTTCATAGCCTTGAATACGGCAGCGATTCCGAAAGACTTGCTGGAATCCGAACTGTTCGGTCACGAGCGGGGCGCCTTTACCGGCGCGCAAGCTTCGCGTCGCGGTCGTTTCGAACAGGCGGACGGCGGCACTTTGTTTCTCGATGAAATTGGCGACATGCCTTTTGATTTGCAAACGCGCTTGCTGCGGGTGCTGTCTGACGGGCATTTTTATCGCGTTGGCGGCCATCAGCCGTTGAAGGCGAATGTGCGCGTGATTGCCGCAACCCACCAGAATCTTGAGCATCGCGTACGCGAAGGTTTGTTCCGCGAGGATTTGTATCATCGTCTTAACGTGATTCGCCTGCGTTTGCCGAGCTTGCGCGAACGTCGGGAAGATATTCCCATTCTGACGCGTCACTTTCTGGCGCAAAGCGCAAAACAATTGGGTGTCGAGGTCAAGCGTATGTCGGAAGGCGCGATGCAGTTTTTGACCAGCCTGGAACTGCCCGGCAATGTGCGTCAGCTGGAAAATCTGTGTAACTGGATTACCGTGATGGCACCTGGGCAGACAGTGGAAGCCAAGGATTTGCCGCATGAGCTGACCGAGGGACAAGCCTTTGCTTCATCCGTACAAACGGGCACCGGCGCTACCAACGGGATGAACTACGCGACGCCGGAAAGCGATGCACCTGCGTTTGGAGGCACGCCACAGGCGACCTCGTTTCCGCATGCCGGTACAGCGGGAGTGCCGTTAGAGTCCTTCAACTGGATTTCATTGCTGGAAACTGAAGCCGCGAACTTACTGGCAGCAGGGCAACCGGAAGTAATGGATGCCCTGGGTCGTCAGTTTGAATCGACCTTGATCAAGATGGCCTTGAAACATACGCACGGTCGCAAGAATGACGCGGCAGTGCGTTTGGGGATAGGGCGCAATACCATTACGCGGAAGATTCATGAGCTGGGAATCGATGGCGCGAAGGATGATTAACGATTGCACGCATCGATATCTGCACAATAAAAAACACCCTGATTATTCAGGGTGTTTTTTATTGTGCAGATCGGTAATGTTGGTACGATGTACTTAGCCTGATGTCCACGTGCAGATGACTGCCTACGCCGCCATTTTTGCTGTCTGGCGCGCACCTTCCAGCAGGAACGACAAGCCGACTACCAGCACCAGCTCACCTTCCGCCGAACGCGCAGTGCCGGCGATGCCGGGTACTGAAATCGCCGTCATTGGTTTGATCACCAGATCGGCGGTACCTTCGACTGCGCCTACCGACAGAATGTACGGTTGCGGCGCAGAGATGACGATACCGACTTTTTCCATGTTGAGTTCATAGCCTAAAGAGCCGGCCAGCGAACGCACCGGTAATGGGCATCCCTGATCACGCAGTACCGGTGCGCCGCCGACATGTTCGAATTCGTCAGGCAGTTCCACCACACGTTGCACGACTGACATCGGCAGCGCCAACGCGGCATCGGAACTGCGCACCAGCATGGTTGGCACGATCGATAATTCAATCGGCAAGCGAATGGAAAATCGGGTGCCGACGCCGAGTTTGGAATCGATGGTGATCGCGCCGCGATGTTTTTCCACTGCGGTTTTCACCACATCCATGCCGACGCCGCGCCCGGAGACACTGTTGGCCACTTCCTTGGTGGAAAACCCCGGCAGGAAGACCAGTTGCAGCATTTCTTCCAGCGTTTGTGCTGCCGTGTCGGCAATCAGTCCCTTGGAAATTGCCTTGGCACGCAATTGTTCGCCATTCATGCCTTTGCCATCATCGGAAATCTCGATCATGACGCTGCTGGCTTCCTGCCATGCCTTTAGCAAAATCACCGATTTTGTCGATTTCCCATTCGCGGTACGTGTGGCGTTATCTTCGATGCCGTGATCGAGAGAATTGCGCAGCATGTGCACCAACGGATCGTACAGGCTGTCGACGACCACGCGATCGACTTCGGTTTCAGCCCCTTCGATTTGCAGATCGACATCCTTGCCCAGATCCTTCGCCAGCTCGCGTACCAAGCGCGGGAATTTCTGGAACAGTTTGCCGACCGGCTGCATGCGGGTGGACAGCGTCGCGCGTTGCAATTCGGTGGAATAGCGCGAGGCACGATTCAGCGTTTCTGCCAATGCAGCCATCAGTGTGGCGGCCTGCCCTTCAACCGGGAATTGCGCCAGTTTTTCCAGCAGTACGCTGGCCTGATTGGCGGCTTGTACCGACTCGCCGGCAACTTCCAGCAAGGCGTCGAGTTTGACCGCATCGACGCGTATGCTTTCTTCCTTGATGCTGGCAGCAGCTTTGTCGCCAGCACTGCCACGTCTGTCGACTCCATCCCAGCCGCCTTTGGCCGGCGCTGCAGGGGCTGCACCGGCAGCTGGTGTAGCAGAAGATGCAGCAGGTGTCGGCACCGCCGTGCCTGCTGGAACGACGGCTTGGTACAGCGCATTCCAGTCCGGACCATCTGTTTCGATTGCAACCGCAGCAACTGTAGCCGTCGGTGCAGCTGTTGCTGCAGCATCTTTACCGTCAATTGCGCTGTTCAGTATCGCTTCCAGTGCGTCAGGCATGGCCGGCAGACTTTCCGGTGCGGCGCCGTTGGCCAGCTCGGTCAATTGATCAGCGACAAAGCCGCTGGCTTGCAATGCGGCTTCGATGGCAATCGGTGTTACCGGCACCTGGCCGGTACGCAAGGCATCGAACAGATTTTCCGTCAGATGGCAGGCCGATACCATGGCTGGCAGGTTCATGAAGCCCGCGCCACCCTTGATTGTGTGGAAGGAGCGGAAAACGGCGTTGAGTGTGTTGAGGTCGCCCGGGTTGCGCTCAAGGCTGAGCAAATGCTCTTCTACGTTGGTTGCGAGCTCAAGTGCCTCGACAACGAAATCTTTGAGCATGTCGTCCATCAGAATCCCAGATCGGCAAGAAGGCCGTCGACGTCATCCTGCACCATCGCGATGGTCGGTGCAGACGGGCCGTTCATCAATTGGACAGGTGCATCGGCAGGTTTGGTTTCCGCGCGTGCAGCCTTGATTTCGGGCGGCGCATTATCGCGCAGCAGTTGTGCCAGTTCGTTTTCTGCCTTGTGCGTGATGGTGACGATTTTCTTGATCAACTGGCCTGTGATGTCCTGGAAATCCTGCGCCATCATGATTTCGAGCAAGCGGGCTTTTTCGGTTTCCGCCACTTCCGCTACTTTGTTCGAGAATTGACGCGAGTCGCTGGCCAGCGTCTTGAATTCATCGACGCTGAGTTTGCCGTCGAACAACTGGGTCCAGCGCGCATCCATTTCTTTTGCGGTTTTGGATAAGGCATCCTGTTCCGGCATGCCGATATCGATGGCGTTCAATACTTTATTGGCAGCTTGTTCGGTCAGGGTCGCGACGTATTCCAGACGGCCTTGGGCATCGGTGATTTCCGAGGCGACGTCGGACAAGGAGCGGTCATAACCGAGTTCGCGCAAGGAATCGTGCAACAGACGGACGATACCGCCCAGACGTTCGAACATTGGTTTTTCGGACAAGTTTTCATCAGCTTCCGCGGCAGGAGTCTGCACTGCCGATGCGGTGCTCGCGGCTGGTGGGGCTGTTGCTACGGCTCCCGCGCGCTGGGCGGAAATTTCTTCAAACAATGCATCAAAATCATCTAGATCGCCGCTCATTACATTTTCTCCGTATCGTTATCCATGTGTTTCGCCTTGCCGCGCAGCCCTGTTTTCGGTAGGGAGCAGGGAGTGCAAGACTGTCGAATGCGGCACTGCAAACGGTGCGGCTCCAGACATTCAGCTACGGATAGGAACAGGCTTCCACCTGTTGACATAGGGCAATAATACCCAGATTTACAGGGGGCGCATAGCAATTCCACGCAAGTTGGCGATGCGGCGCAACAATTGCAAAATTTGGTTAAAAGTCGAGATAATTTTTACTTGTAACGGCTTTCATGTGCATGAAAAAAGCATGAAAGGAGACTGTTTTTTTGGCAGTGGAAAAGGTGTTTGGCACGCAGACTCCATCTTCGCTATCTGTTTGACGCGCCAGATGTGCACGCCTACACTGCAGCTACTTTTTATTTGCGCCATCATTTTCGATTTTGCCGAAAAAACACTACTGCATACCTGCGTGTTGTGATGACGGTGCAGATGTTGTCAACCTGTCATTTCAATTCCAAGGATCGTGTTCCTGCACGGACACGGCAAGCATGCCATCTTCTTTTATCGTTCCTGTCATTTCCACTACGCATGACGCTGCATTACATGCCGCGTTAGTTGCCGCCATCAACAATAAAACCAAACCATTGGGTAGCCTCGGCATGCTGGAAACACTTGCCAGGCAGATCGGCCTGATCCAGCAGACCGTGCAGCCGAGCATTGTTGCGCCGGCCCTGATCGTCTGCGCCGGCGATCATGGTGTGGTGGCGGAAAACATTTCTGCGTATCCGCAAAGCGTGACCTGGCAAATGGTCGAGAATTTTCTCGCCGGCGGTGCAGCGATCAATGTTTTTGCACGGCAGAATCATTGCGCGCTGCATATTGTCGATGCCGGCGTCAATCACGATTTCGGCGTGCGTGATGGCTTGCTCGATCGCAAGGTGGCATATGGCACGCGCAACTTTGCGCAGGAAGCGGCGATGAGTGCAGAGCAGTGCGCACAGGCCATGCAATACGGTGCCGAACTGCTGGCCGGCGTGAAAGGGAATGTGCTGGGTTTCGGCGAAATGGGAATAGGCAATACTACTGCTGCTGCTGCCATCATGCATGTGATGACGCAATTGCCGGTGGCGGAATGCGTGGGTGCCGGCACTGGCCTGGCACCAGAAGGGGTGTTGCACAAGCAGGGCGTTATAGCGGCTGCGGTGACGCGTCATGCCGCTGTCGTCGCAAGTGCGGCGCCGCTGGAGATCCTGGCGACTTTCGGCGGTTTTGAAATCGCCATGATAGCCGGGGCGATGCTGGCGGCTGCCGAGCGTCGCATGGTATTGCTGATTGATGGTTTTATTGTCACCAGCGCCTTGCTGGTGGCGGCGCGATTGCAGCCGGCCATCCTCGATTACTGTGTGTTTGCACATTGTTCGGATGAGCAGGGGCATAGGCAAATGCTGGCGTATCTGGATGCACAACCCGTCCTGCAGATGGGTTTGCGTCTGGGGGAAGGTACCGGCAGCGTACTGACTTTGCCGCTGTTGCACGCAGCGCTTAATTTCCTGCGGGAAATGGCGACTTTCGATTCCGCTGCTGTCAGTAGCAAGGGGCATGAATGATGGAGCCGATGGAAGCCGATCATCCCGTTCATAGTGGTCTGCGTGCGCGTTGCGTACATCAGTTGCGCCTGTTCTTTGTTGCTCTGCAATTTTTCACACGCATCCCGATTCCGTGCTGGGTAGGTTTCGACGAGCGCTGGCTGCAACATGCTTCGCGTTATTTTCCCGCTGTGGGCATCGTGGTGGGGCTGGCATGTGCACTGGTATATATCCTGGCATCCCTGTTCTGGAACCAGTCGGTCGCCGTTCTGCTGTCAACGATTGCAGGTATTTACCTGACGGGGGCTTTTCACGAAGATGGTTTTGCCGATACCTGTGACGGCTTCGGCGGTGGCATGACGGAAGAACGCGTCCTGGACATCATGAAGGATTCACGTATAGGCGCCTATGGCGCCATCGGCATCGGTTTGATGCTGGCGCTGAAGTGGATGACACTTTCCAGTCTGCCTTCACCTTCTGTGGTGGTGGCATTGCTGATCGTGCATCCATTTTCGCGGCTGGCGGCAATCAGCCTGGTATGGCGGATGAATTATGCAAAGGCAAACGGCAAGGCGAAACCAATCGGGCAGACGATGTCTAATGGGGAATTTTGCATTGCCGGCGTGACAGCTTTGCTGCCAATTGCATTGCTCGTATTAACCGGCTGGATGCCATGGGAAGCGATAGCTGCCGGTATATTGCTCGCGGCTGTTGCATCTTTATGGCTGGCACGCATGTTTCAACGCCGTATTGGCGGTTATACCGGCGATTGTCTGGGTGCGGTCCAGCAAGCTACCGAAGTTGCTTTCTATCTTGGCATACTGGCCGCGCTTGCTTATTGATCCTTGCTTGTGGACTTTTGCTGATTAAATTATCGCCATGCGCCTTTATCTCGTTCGCCATCCACGTCCCATCGTTGCTGCCAATACCTGCTATGGCCGCACCGATCTGGCCGTAGCAGCGGAAGAGTTGGCGGCAGCGCACGCTTCGCTACTGCCGGTATTGCCAAAAAATACCTTGTTGTTTTCCAGTCCCTTGCGGCGCTGCAGAGAATTGACGGAAAGTCTGGCACAAACGCTGGGCTGTCCGACGCCAACCTACGACGAGCGTCTGGCGGAAATGCATTTCGGCGATTGGGAAATGTGCTGCTGGGACGATATCCCGCATGCAGCGGTCAATGCATGGGCAGATGATATGGTTGGCTATCAGCCGGGCGGCGGTGAAAATGTGCTGCAGGTTGCACAAAGAGTACGCGCATTCCGCGATGAATTGACGACGCTGAATGTCGAGCATGCAGTCGTCATCTGTCATGCGGGAACCATACGCCTGCTGGCTGCCTGCGAACATGGCTTGTCGACTCCGGAGATGGCGCTGTACGCGGCGCAGAAACCGCACAAGATTCGTTACGGTGAGTTGCTGGTGGTGGACTGCTAGGCTGCACCAGCCGAATGCCTAGTCCCGGTTTTTCAATTCTCTGGCAGCAAGATGTAAAACCTGAGCCGTTGCCTGTACAGACATGGCATCTCTGCTCGGCGGCTTGTGCTGTTTCGGCAGCATGCGCAGCCAGCCGAAAGTGCGCGCCGCCCGCATGACTTCCTCTTGCACATCGCTACCGTCCTGTTGCAGATAATGCAAAAAATGCTGCGTAATTTGTTGTGCATCGATATCCAGAATGTAGGCAGTCGAGTGCAAGTACAGCAACCAGTCGCGTGCCTGCGCGGATGCCATCGGCATCACACTGCTGGGATTGTCTTCAAAATTGATGAAGCTGACCTTGCCTTCATGCCAGATCATGTTGCGTGCAAAACACTGGCTGGCCGTTTGACACAGACGGTGCAATTCCAGAATCGCCTGCAAACCGGATTCCCAGTAATCAAGTCCCTGTTCCGCTTGCTGCCGCAGCAATTGGTCAATTGAAGTCGCGCCCAGAAAAGAAATGGCAAACCAGTGCGGCGTGACATGCAGGACTTCGGGCACCGAAACGCCTGCTGTTGCAAGTGCGCGCAGGCGTGCGATTTCTATCGATTGTGCGGCACTGCTGCCGGGCGTCGGCACTGCGCGCAGCATAGGCTGGCACAGTACACAGGCTAACGTATCGAGTACCGGATAACTCCAATGTTTGAGCGGTATTCCCAGTCGTTTGATGATGACGGGCGTTCCATCTACTTCCACTAATTGCGTACGATCCGGTTTGTGAGCCAATTGCTCGGCGATGATTGTCAATTGATCGGGAGTAAACATGCGATGGTCGGGCAGGACGGGCAAGGCTGGATTATAGACCAGCACTCTATATGGCGACAGTGTCTGCGAGCATGTAAATAAACTCAGCGCTGTTGCCGCAGATGGGTGCGCGCCGTACAATGGCGCAGTTTTGGTGCTCGCGGACATGTTCATGTCCGCAGTTAAACGGGAAACACAAAGCCTTCAGGCCAATGTGTGCTGCCCCCGCAACGGTAAAACAAGCGTCACGATCTTCATGTGACTAATCATTTCTCGAGACCACTGTGCCGTATGCATGGGAAGGTGAAATGGTTTGCTTGTCAGCCCGGATACCGGCCAGAACAGGTGAATGCAATGCGAACGGGGAACGTCGCAAGTGCGCGTCTGCAGAAACTGTGTGACGTTTGCTTGTCTGATGGCCCTCGTCTCATTCTTTCGTTGAACTCGACTCGCGGGGAGGCAAGTCGGGTGCTCCTTATTGAAGAAGACATCATGAAATCCGTATTATCCAAGCGCAGCATCGCTGCATGGAAACCGCTCGTGCTGGTTTCCACCTTTGCAACATTGGCTTTTCCTGCCATCGCACAAACATCTATTGATCAAAAACTCGCACCGGTGACCGTTTCCTCATCGCGTTTCGCGAACGATCCTGCCTTTGCACCTATAGGCGCAACGGTGATTACCGCTGCGCAGATTCGGGAAGCCGGTATTGGCAACGTCAATGAAGCTATACGTAAAATAGGTGGCGTGTATGGCCGCCAAAATTTGAATGGCACGTCTGATTTTGCACTCGATTTGCGTGGGTTTGGTGGAGCGAGTTATCAAAACATCGTCGTAATGGTGGACGGCATTCGTATCTCGGAGAACGAACAGGCGACTGCGCTGATGTCATCGATCTCGATCGAATCGGTTGAACGCATAGAAATCGTGCGCGGTGGCAGCAGCGTCTTGTACGGCGAAGGCGCAACCGGCGGCACGATCCAGATCATTACCAAACGCGGAGTTGCGGGTGCTACGCACGGTTCGGTTTTTGCTGAAGTCGGGAATCGCAACAGCAAGGAAGTTCGTGCATCCCTTGCCAAAGGCTGGGATGGCTTCTCGATCGATGCGGTTGTGAGCGGATTGCATACCGATAACTACCGCGACAATAATGAATTGAAGCAGGAAAATTTTAGTGGTGGCATGCAGTGGGCTTCGGCTACTGGGCGTATTGGTGTGCGTGTTGATGCATCGCGTCAGGACTCAGGTTTGCCGGGCGGCATATCCTGGTCGCAGTTTTTGCAAAATCCAAAGCAGGCAAAGACACCATTGGATTATGGCTCTATCGACTCCAATCGATATACCTTGTTCGGAGAACAGCGCTTTGGCAATTGGGAACTTGCTGCAGATCTGTCACACAAGGAAAAAACATCTAAAAGTTTTTACTCCCCCGGTTCCAAATCTACTTACGATGGCCGCGTTACGCAATTCTCGCCAAGGATTCGCCACGTTGCGCAATCTGGAACAAGCAGAAACGAGTTAGTGGCGGGGTTGGATCTTTCAGACTCTAATCGTCGTGTGAGTTATGCTGGTTCTACCAATGTAGATGCAACGGATCAGCAATCAAAAGCGATCTATGTGCGAGATGAAATCCAACTCGACAAGTTGCGTATTGCAGCGGGTGCCCGTCATGAAAAATTTGATCAAAATTTTAATGGTGCTTTTAGCTCCTATGACCAGTCGTTTTCTCTGAACGCATGGGACCTGCAAAGCAGTTATCAATTAACGCCTATCGTTAATCTTTTTGCCAAGGCGGGGCGTAGCTATCGTGTTGCCAATGTTGATGACAACGGTTTTACGCTAAACAATGCTCAGCTTAATCCTCAGACCTCCGATGATCTGGAGGTGGGCGCATCAGTTGGCAGCGATGGCCGCAAACTGACAGCAAAGGTATTTCGCCATAAATTAAAAAACGAAATATTCTATGATCCAATTGTGCCCAACCCTGGCTCATGGAGTGGTATGGGAGCTAACGTCAATCTCGATCCAACCAAACGGGAAGGTATCGAGATTGAGGCGAATACGCGTCTGACGCAATCCTTTTCCCTATCTGCAATCCTGCAGCACGTTAAAGCCAAGTTTACTGACGGCCCGTACGCAGGAAGGGAAATGACTCTGGTACCCAAAAATGCTGCAACCCTGCGGTTGAACTGGTTGCCAGGCAATGGTCAAAGTGCTGATGTCGGCGTGCAATGGGTTGATTCGCAACGCTATGCCGGTGATTTCACAAATGCCTGTAATGTACGCATTCCATCTTTCGCAACACTGGATGCACGTTATGCGATTCGCATGGGCGCATGGGAATTTGCTGTTACAGGTAGCAATCTGACCGACAAGGATTATTTCTCTCAAGCTTTTGGGAAATGCCAGGATTCAGCCAGCATTTATCCTGATGCTGGACGCTTGGTCAAATTTTCAGCGCGTATGGATTTCTAATTCCAGGAAATCTTGATTGCTGGAAGCTGATGCAGCTTGTCGCGCATGTAATGTCAAATAAATACGATATACATGCGCGATTTTTATAATGGAATATCAAATGTTGTCTAGTCAATGAACGTGGTTACCCAAGGCATGTATTCTGCTGGAATACGAGGGCGCAAACGTGCATGGATTGTGTTGTCTGCGCTGTTTTTTCTTGCATTGCTGAGTGTGTTGATTGCCTGTGTGGTTGGCTCGATAGCGTTGCCCTTGCGGGAGGTTTTGTCTGCGATGCGTGAACTGACGCAGGGAACGACTTCGACGATGGCTGCGACCTTGGTTGATCTGCGACTCAGCCGCGCCTTGTCCGCTTTTGTTACCGGCGCAACTCTTGCCCTGGCAGGTGTGATGATGCAGGCGCTGTTGCGTAATCCTCTGGCTGAGCCTTATGTGCTGGGTGTTTCTGGTGGTGCTGCAGTCGGCGCGCTGAGCGCAATGCTGCTGTTTTCGATGACATGGACGATTGACGTCGCTGCTTTTGGCGGTGCGATGGTGGTGTCGGTGATGTTGTATTTGTTGGCGCAACGTGATTTGCGCGGTAGCGTCAATTCTGATGGCGGTGCGCCATTGTTGTTATTGACCGGTGTGATACTTGCATCCGGCTGTAGCGCGTTGGTGGCGCTGATGTTATCGATCGCACCGGACAATCGCTTGCGTGGCATGGTGTTCTGGATGATAGGTGATCTGTCGGGTGCGCAATTCCGCTGGTTGCCCTGGATAGTGCTGATAGGCGCACTGATTTTTTCTACCCGCGCCGCCCGCGCGATCAATGTGATTGCCCTGCATGCAGAAGCGGCGGTTACGCTGGGAATCAATGTTGCAAAATTTCGTATAGGTTTGTTTTTATGTGCGGCATTGCTGACTGCGAGTGCAGTCAGCAATGCCGGCAGTATTGGCTTTGTCGGTTTGATCGTTCCTCATGCATGCCGCTTTGTGCTGGGGCCCGACCATCGTTTGCTGTTGCCCGCAGCTGCGTTGATTGGCGGCGCATTTCTTGTGTTGGCAGATACCCTGGCGCGTAGCGTCGTTGCGCCACAGCAGTTACCGGTCGGTGTTATCACCGCAATCATCGGTGTGCCGGTATTCCTGCTGCAGTTGCATCAGTTGAGGAAACGCTGATGCAAACCATGATGAACACAAATAAGCTGCAATTAAGAATTTCCGATCGATTATTGGTCGATGCTCTGGATTGGCAAATCAGCCAGGGCGAATGTTGGTGCGTGATTGGCCGCAACGGCGCGGGGAAAAGTACTTTATTACGTACCCTGGTTGGCTTGCGTCCGGCTGAAGACGGCACGATAGACTTGAATGGCCGCGCATTGAAAGATTGGCCCTTGCAGGATCTGGCACGCCAGCGTGCGTTCTTGCCGCAGGGTAGAAGTGACGCCTTTGCCTATCGCGTGATCGAAACGGTGTTGACCGCGCGTCATCCTTATCACGAGTCTGCTTATTGGGAATCGGATGCCGACTATGCGGCAGCGCATGCAGCGCTTCAAACGATGGATGTAGATGCATTGGCCGATCGCGATGTGCGCACCTTGTCGGGTGGTGAGCGGCAGCGCGTCGCAATTGCTGCCATATTGGCGCAGGACACGCCATTGTTGTTGCTGGACGAACCCACCAGCGCACTCGATCTGGCGCATCAGGTCAGTGTCATGAGCTTGCTCGACAAGTTGTGTCGTGAGAAGAATAAATCCGTCGTGATGGTCAGTCATGATTTAAACCTTGCGCACAGCGTGGCGACACACGCTTTGTTATTGATGGGCGATGGACGCTGGTATGCGGGGCACGTTGATGAGGTCATGCAGACATCGCTGCTTAGCGAATGTTTGGGTCATCCAATCGAGATCGCCAAACATGGCAAGCGCACCATTTATCTGGCCAGCAATATTGAAGAATGAATATGAGTGAAGATAAAAATAGAGCGGATAAAGGAGTCGATGGCGTAACTGAGCGCATGGAGCACAAGGTGAGCCGTTATAAGCAGCGCGCATTTACCGCAACGTATTTCCATGTTTATTTTTCATCCTGCCCGGCAGCGATGGCAAGTATCTTTTCAAAAGGAGGGTTGGGCTGATGCGCACCCTGATCATCGGCGGAGCACGCTCCGGTAAAAGTGCTTATGCGGAGCGGCTCGCCGTCGCATCGAAAAGGCGTATCGTCTACATCGCCACGGCACAGGCCGGCGATGACGAGATGAAAAGCCGCATTGCACATCATCGTGAACGCCGTGATGTCTATTGGACTACAGTCGAAGAATCCATCGAACTGGCACGAACGATTGAGAAACATAGCGGGCCGGATACCTTGATTCTTGTCGATTGTCTGACGGTCTGGCTTTCCAATCTTTTGTTCTCGGAAGTGCGCAGTTATCCTGAAGTGGGGGTTATAGAACCGCCTGCGGTATTCCAGGATCAACGCGCATTATTGTTGCGTACATTGGAACATGCCAAAGGCGGCGTGGTTCTTGTATCGAATGAAATCGGGCAGGGCGTGATTCCGCAAGGAGCAATTTCACGCTGGTTCGTTGATGAGTCGGGGCGCTTGAATCAGGATGTTGCTGCGGCATGCGATCGCGCTGTTCTGATCGTTGCCGGCTTGCCGGTCGTGCTCAAGGGTTGATGTGGGGTTGATTTGTTAATGGATTTGTCATTCGCTGCGATTGCGATCATGGTATTGCTGGGTGTGTTGCTCGATATGCGCCTCGGTGAAGCAACACACGGGCATCCGCTGGTCGGTTTTGGCAATCTGGCGACCCGTGTCGAAAAAAAGCTCAACGCAGGCAATCATCGTTTTCTGCTCGGTGGCTTTGCATGGATGCTGACAGTGCTGCCCTTGGTAGCCTTGGCGTGGGGGCTGACATTCTGGCTGGCGCAATTCGATATGCTGATAGCGTTTTCTGTACATGCCTTACTACTTTACTTTTGCCTTGGATTGCGCAGCCTGCGTGATCACACTTTGCCGATTGCCCGCGCATTAATGGATGACGATTTACCGCAGGCGCGTACCTTGACTGCGCGCATCGTCAGTCGCGATACCGCGCAAGCCCAAGAATCCGACCTCGCCAAAGCCGGTGTCGAGTCCTTGCTGGAAAATGGCAACGATGCCGTGTTCGGCACCTTTTTCTGGTTTGTAATTGCCGGCGGTCCGGGTGCGGTGTTATTCCGTTTGGCGAATACGCTGGATGCAATGTGGGGTTATCGCACGCCACGTTTTAGTGACTTTGGCTGTGCCGCTGCGCGCATTGATGACGCATTGAATTTTATTCCGGCGCGTTTGACTGCGCTGTCGTATGTACTGCTCGGTAATACAAGCCTTGCATGGCAATGCTGGCGCACCCAGGCAGCGGCATGGTCCAGCCCGAACGCAGGCCCGGTGATGTCTGCCGGGGCAGGAGCCTTGAATATATCGTTGGGCGGTGCGGCAGTCTACGATGGTGAAGTTGAGCAGCGTCCGGCGCTCGGTAGCGGTCCGTTCGCAACGGGTAAAGACATTGCACGCGCATGGCGACTGGTGGCGTTGACTACCGCTTTGTGGGTAGCAGTTATTTGTTTGATCAGTGTTGCAGGAGTTTTCCATGCTTGAGCATGGCGGCAATCTGCATGATGCAATACGGCGTTATCAGCGTCCGCGTGAAGACTGGCTGGATCTGTCCGCCGGTATCAATCCGCAACCGTACCCAATTCCTGCAATAGCGCTTGATGCCTGGCATCGATTGCCGGAACCAAGTACTGCCTTGCTGGACGCTGCGCAAAGTTATTACGGCGCGCCGCAATTGTTGTCGGTCGCCGGTACGCAGGCTGCGATTCAGGGTCTGCCGCGTTTACGCTCGCGTTCAAGGGTCGTGGTTGCTGCCTCTTCGTATGCCGAGCATGCATTTCAATGGGGGCAGGCGGGGCATGATGTAATTGAAGTGCCGTACGCACAATTGGCATCGGCCATGGATGATTGCGATGTGGTGGTGGTCTGCAATCCGAATAATCCTACTGGCGAATGCATTGCTGCCGAAGTCTTGTTGCGCTGGGCGAAAAAGCTCGCAGCCAAGGGCGGATGGCTGATTGTTGACGAAGCATTTGGTGATGTCACACCGGAGGCGAGCGTCGCCTCACATACCGGGCAATCTGGTTTGATCGTATTACGCTCGGTCGGCAAGTTTTTTGGGTTGGCCGGTTTGCGTTTGGGTTTTGTTGCTGCGCATCCTGAATTATTAATGAAGCTTGCTGATGTGCTGGGTCCCTGGACAGTCAGTGGCCCTGCGCAGCAGATAGGATTATCGGCATTATTGGATCGCGCATGGCAACTCACGATGCGTGAACAATTAAAAAATCAAGGACTACGCTTGCAGCAACTGCTTGCTGCATATGGCGTTACATCGACGGGTTGTGCACTGTATCAGTACTGGCAGCATGCACGCCCGGCAGAATTCGCGGAACAGATGGCCTCGCATGGCGTCTGGATCAGACATTTTAATCATGGCGTGCGTCTGGGCTTGCCGCCTGATGAAGTGGGCTGGCAGCGCTTGCAGCAAGCATTGGCCGTGTCGATCACTTCACAGGATATTGAATGAGTATTCGTTTTATAAAAACTGCGGCACTGGGTTTGATATTGATTGCTGGCGCAGCGAATGCTGCTGTCAGCGTGCAGGATGATGGCGGCAATAAAGTGACTTTGGCGCAACCGGCGCAACGCATCGTATCGCTGGCACCACATGCGACTGAATTGATTTTTGCGGCAGGTGGCGGCGACCGTATTGTTGGGACTGTCGGCTACAGCGATTATCCGGCGGCGGCATTGAAAATTCCACGCGTGGGCAGTCATCAGCAAATCGACGTGGAGCGCATCATCGCCTTGAAACCTGATTTGCTGGTGGTGTGGTTGCATGGCAATTCGGAGCGTCAGTTGGAAGGCGTGCGCAAACTTGGTATTCCTTTCTTCTTCAGTGATCCGAAGAAACTGACGGATATTCCGACCAGCATAGAGCGGCTCGGTATCTTGATGGGTACAGAACAAAAAGCGAATAAGGTTGCCATCGCCGAGCGCGCGGAGCTGGCGCGTCTGGGGGCGCAATATCGTAATCGTCCGATCGTGCGCATTTTTTATCAGGTATGGGGCAAGCCGTTGTACACGCTCAATGGTGGCAATATCATGAATGACGTGATTCGCCTGTGTGGCGGTGAAAACGTGTTTGCCAAATTGCCGATTCCTGCGCCGACCGTCAGCGTCGAATCCGTCTTGCTGGAGAATCCGGAAGTGATGATGACCGGCGATCGGCAGGCAGAAAAATCGGGTGGACTGGAAATGTGGAAGTCTTACCAGAATCTGCTCGCAGTTAAAAACGATAATCTGTTTTCAGTCGATGCCGATCTGGTAAATCGTGCCGGACCACGCTTGATAGAAGGCGCGACCATGGTCTGCGAAAAACTCGAGCTTGCGCGTAGCCGTCGCACTGAAAAATCGTTAGTGCAGCCATGAAATTTCCTTTCCATACCTTAATGGTGCAAGGCACCACTTCCGACGCCGGTAAAACCACGTTGGTTGCGGCGCTATGCCGCTTGCTGGCACAGCAAGGTGTAAAGGTGGTGCCGTTCAAACCGCAGAACATGGCATTGAACAGCGCAGTCACCACCGATGGTGGGGAGATCGGACGTGCACAGGCATTGCAGGCAGTTGCTGCAGGCCTGCAGCCACACACCGACATGAATCCGATCTTGCTCAAACCATCGAGCGACACCGGCGCGCAAGTAATCATTCACGGCAAGGCGTGCAGCGACATGAACGCGCGCGACTATCATGCCTACAAACCGATAGCGATGCAAGCCGTGCTGGAGTCGTATGGTCGCTTGAGTACGCAATACGAAACTGTATTGGTGGAAGGCGCGGGCAGTCCGGCTGAAGTGAATCTGCGCGATCGTGATATTGCCAATATGGGTTTTGCCGAGGCTGTCGATTGCCCGGTTATTCTGGTTGCGGACATCGATAGGGGTGGTGTGTTCGCACACATCATAGGTACGCTGGCCTGCTTGTCGGAAAGCGAACGCAAGCGCATGATAGGTTTTGTCATCAATCGTTTTCGCGGCGATATCAGTTTGCTGGAACCAGGATTGCGCTGGCTGGAAGAACAAACCGGCAAGCCTGTACTGGTGGTTCTGCCGTATCTGCATGGCTTGTTTCTCGATGCCGAAGATGCAGTGGAACAAACGCAAGCTGTGCGCGGTGCTTTCCGCATAGTTGTGCCGGTACCGCCGCGCATCAGTAATCACACAGACTTCGATGCGCTGCGTGCGCATCCGGATGTCGATTTGCAATTGATAGGACCCGGGCAACCGATTCCGCCAGCTGATCTGATCATCCTGCCGGGTAGCAAAAATACGCGTGGTGATCTGGATTGGTTGATAGTAAATGGCTGGCGTGAGGCATTGATCCGTCATGCACGTTATGGCGGCAAGATCATCGGCATCTGCGGTGGCTATCAAATGCTGGGCAAGACGATAAACGACCCGCAAGGGGTAGAAGGCAAGCCGGGTATTTCGCAAGGTCTTGGCTTGCTGGATATCGCGACCGTGCTGACGCAGGAAAAGCAGCTAGAACAAGTTCACGGTCTTTGCGCGTTTGCTGATGCTGCTGTCAGCGGTTACGAAATCCACATGGGACTTTCCGAAGGCGCATCTCGCTCACATCCCGCTTTCGTCATAGCCGGCCGGCCGGAAGGTGCGCGTTCTGCAGATGATCAAATTCTCGGCAGTTATCTGCATGGGATGTTCGATACGCCGTCAGCCTGTTCTGCCCTGTTGCGTTGGGCCGGGCTGGACAGCGACGTCACGGTAGATGCCGCGCGTTTGCGCGAAGCCAGTCTGGATAGGCTTGCACAGGCAGTACAGCCGCTGCTGGACGCCTTGTGCGCACTGGACGATCCCGGCATCTGATCTTCTGCCTCTTATAGGCAAGATGAACTTGGCCTTTGACGCGTCTACAACAAGCCTGTTACGAAGACCCCTTGCAGGATTGACCTTGCAATGCAGCATGATATTCTTGTTGCTGAATCAGCAAGGAGCAAATTGCAGGCTGGTTTTCAAGTACATCGCCAATCACAACGCGAAAAGGGGAATTTCATGCCAGTTATCGTCATCGCCAATCCGAAAGGCGGCGTGGGAAAGAGTACGTTTGCCACCAATCTTGCCGGCTATTTTGCAGCACAGGGGCACAAGGTCATGCTGGGCGACGTCGATGCCCAGCAATCGTCGCGCTCATGGCTGGCATTGCGGCCTGCATCGCTACCGGCTATTCAGGCCTGGGAAATTGAAGATGGCCACGTCGCCAAGCCGCCAAAAGGAACTACCCACATCGTACTGGATACGCCGGCCGGTTTTAGCGGCAAACGCTTCGACAAGGTAATGCAGATTGCCGACAAGGTTATTGTACCCTTGCAGCCATCGATCTTCGATATTCTGGCGACGCAGGAATTTCTGCAGAAGCTGAAGCAAGCCAAAGGTAAATTTGATCTGGGCGTGCTTGGCATGCGCGTCAACATACGCACGCGTGCTGCTGATCAGTTAACGCAATATGTGAATGGCCTTGGTATTCCAGTACTCGGTTTTCTGCGCGATACACAGAACTATGTGCAGCTTGCAGCGAACGGTGCGACGCTATGGGATGTGGCACCTTCACGCGTAGAAAAAGATCTCGATCAGTGGCAAGAGCTTTTGCAGTGGGTCGAGAAAAAATGATTTCACCCGAATACGCGCAGCACCTCGCGCGTTACAACCGCTGGATGAACGACAAGGTGTATGCTGCCAGCGAACAGTTGAACGATGCGGAACGCAAAGCTGATCGTGGTGCGTTTTTCAAATCGATACATTCAACCTTGAATCATCTGGTGTGGGGCGATGCGATGTGGCTGGGGCGCTTCACCAAAGGCACGGCGCTGGAAAAAGCGATGCCGACCACGCCTGGGAATGTCGATGTACATGCTGAATGGGATGCATTGAAAGCTGCGTGGATTGCATTGGATGAAGAGCTGATGGTCTGGGCGGCCAGTTTGAATGCCGCTTGGCTGGCGGGAGATTTTTCCTGGTATAGCGGCATGACTAAATCTCATCGTAGCGGTCCTGCCTGGCAATCAGTTACGCACATGTTCAATCATCAGACGCATCATCGCGGGCAGGTAACGACTCTGCTGTCACAGCAGAAGATAGACTTGGGAGCGACAGATTTAATGATGATGCCGAATCAGAATCCGTAATTATTTTCTTCGTCATTTGTAGCATCCATCTACTCAAGCATCTTTAACATTCCAAGCTTACGTTGTCATCAAAGTGTCACGCTGTATCCGTAGCATTCATGATTATTCCTCTTTGAGAAAGAGTCATCATGAGTGCGCATGCGATGCTGGTGGCACAGAATTCAAGACGAGAAGAACAACGTTATGTATTTCGTCGTCGTGGTTTGATAACGACCGACGGGGAGACGATACGGATACGCACTGTGGATGTGTCTGCGCATGGCCTGGCGGTAATGAGTCCATCGCCGATCAAGGCTGGGAAAATGTGCTCCGTTGTGCTGGACGCTGTCGTCGGTGCGCGCATCGTGCAGCTGCAATTTTCCGGCAAGGCGATTTATTGCATATTGGCTGGTACCGAAGGTTTTCGTACCAGTTTTTATATCGATGGGAATGTGGAGGCGCACAAGCAGCAATTGCAAAATATTATTGCAACGTGCTTATCCGTATCCCTGACTTCGGAAAATTAAAAACGAAGCAGGGGTGGAATGAGGAATCAGATTTCCAGATTATCGATCAGGCGCGTGGCACCCAATTTTGCAGCGGCGAGTACCACCAGTTTTTCACCTTGTGCCATATCGCCGGCTGATGGCGGTTGCAGGTTGGCGCGTTTGCGGATCGAGATGTAGTCCGGCTTCCAGCCCCGGCTGCTCATCTCTGACATCGCCTGGCGTTCCAGTTGAAAAATATCCAGATGTCCGCTACGCACTTCATTGGCGACTGCATTCAGGTTGCGAAATAGGGTTGGTGCTTCTGCACGTTCTTCCGCCGACAAATACATATTGCGTGACGACAGCGCCAGACCATCTTCTGCTCGAAATGTTTCTGCCGCGATGATTTCAGTCGGCAATGCAAACTGCTTGGACATATTGCGCACGATCATCAACTGTTGATAATCCTTTTTGCCGAATACAGCGACGCTAGGTTGTACGCAGGAAAACAGCTTCAGCACAATTGTGGTTACGCCACTGAAAAAGCCGGGACGGAATTCGCCTTCCAGTGTATTGCCCAGATCGTTGGGCGGCTGCACGCGGAATTCCTGCGGTTCCGGATACAGATCTTTTTCCGTAGGTGCGAACAGGATGTAGACGCCTTCTTTTTCCAGCTTTTCTACGTCGGCCTGAAACGTGCGCGGATAGCGATCGAAATCTTCGTTGGGCCCAAACTGCAGGCGATTGACAAAGATCGATGCAACGACCGGATCGCCATGCTTGCGCGCCAGACGCATCAAGGACAAATGACCGTCATGTAAATTGCCCATGGTCGGGACGAATGCAGTGCGTAACTGGCCACGCAAATGATCGCGCAATTCTTCGATGCAGGAAATGATCTTCATAAAGCTGTCTTGGTAAGGGTTCGTTGCGCGTTAGTACACGGCACAAAACGAAGTGATGAAATATCTGTATGAATGGAAAGCAAGGACAGGAAAACAGTTAGCTAGGCGCGTAGGCCAGGCGAACATAAATCGGTGCGAAGGGTTCGGCCTGCGTGATCTCGATCAGGGTCTCCTTTGCCAGTTCCAGCAGTGCGACGAAGTTGACAACTACGACAGGCACACCGCGTGATGGGTCGAACAGGTCGGCGAACTCGACAAATTTGGTGGATTGCAAACGACGCAGGATAGACGTCATGTGTTCACGCACTGACAATTCTTCGCGGCTGATCATGTGATGCGCAGTTAACTTTGCGCGCTTGATCAGGTCGGCCCAGGCAGCTTGCAGATCGACGACTTCAACTTCCGGCCAGCGCGTGACCACGCTTTGCTCGATGTAAATTTGCGTACGCACATAATCGCGACCTAGTTGCGGCAAGGTGTCGATTTTCTGCGAAGCGAGTTTCATTTGTTCATACTCGAGCAGACGGCGCACCAGTTCGGCACGCGGATCGCCTGCTTCTTCACCGGTATCGGCCTTGCGCACCGGCAGCAGCATGCGCGATTTGATCTCGATAAGCATCGCAGCCATCAACAGGTATTCAGCCGCCAGTTCAAGATTGTGTAAACGGATCTGATCGACATATTGCAGATACTGCTTCGTCACCTGCGCCATCGGAATGTCGAGGATGTTGAAGTTTTGTTTGCGGATCAGATAGAGTAGCAGGTCGAGCGGACCTTCGAATGCTTCGAGGAAGACTTCCAGTGCATCCGGCGGAATATACAAATCCGTCGGCATGCGGAACAGCGGTTCGCCGTACAGGCGCGCATATGCGACGCCATCGATGACGTCCGGGGTGGTATCCGGCCTGCCATCAACCACAAGATCGGGCGCACTAGAAGGCAGATGCGCCAGCATTGTGTTCGGCCCCTTGCTCATTTATCGGACTTTGTTTTGATACGGGTAAGCTTGTTGATCGACGTGCGAAGCCTGATTGCGGGCTTGCTGTTCCAGGTCGATAGGGCTTTTATCCCACAGCAATGCGCGACCGGCGAGCTGGGATGCTTCCAGGTTCGGATTTTTTACTTTCAGCGAGTCGATGAATTGAGTGATCTCGGACTGATAATTGGCGTGCTGTTTGCTGAGTTTCATGAGTAAATTGGCAACGAGGTGGAATCAACGGCTATTTTACCCTGTCTTTTGCCCGTTTTTGATCGGCTTTGCCGGATGAGTGGCTGGATGTTCTATAAGGATACAATCCATGCTGTTAATTCAGCTATGTATGAATGAGCGGGATAAAACTGCCGTCTGGGCAATTGCCTTGTGCCGACGTTGCAAAACGAATGTTCGGCAGCCAGATGTCGCTTTTAAATGGAAACTATATGAAGAACTTTTTACGTACCTTGTTCGGTTTTGTTTGCGGTTTGCTGATGTTCGGCTGTAATGGACGAGTGATTGAAGACTTCGGCCTGGAAAAACTGAGCAAGGGCGTTTCAACTGAAGCGGACGTGCGTAGCGCGATGGGCGAGCCGGCCATGGTCTGGAACGAGGACAATGGTTTACGCACACTGGAATATCCAAAAGGGCCGGAAGGACATCGTACCTTCATGGTCAATCTGGATGCACAGGGTGTTTTCCAGACTTATACGCAGGTATTAACGCAGCAGAATTTCGCCACGATCAGGGTCGGCATGAGCCGTGATCAGGTGCGCCGGATACTCGGCAAGCCGCGTACCGTCGTCAAGTTCGGTTTGAAGAACGAAGAGGTATGGGATTGGCGTTATCTGGAAGGTCCGGCGACTGAACGTTTTTTCAATGTGCATTTCGATGTTGATAGCGGCACGGTCACGCAAACGTCCGTGACCGATCCAGTGTACGGTTAGGCAGGGATCGAAACGCCATCAGGATGCCAGTGCTTCGCTGCGTGCGACGGCGTCGGGCAGATTGCGCAGACAATTTTGTAATCCCAAGCGATTCAGGAATCCGCTGCGTCGCATCAAATCCAGCGGTTGCTGATTCGGTCCGCACAGGATGAGTTGGCTGCCTTGTTGCTGTAATGTTTTGTGTATGGTTTCCAGGGCGTCCAGGCCGGTTGCATCCATATTGATCAATTGATGCAATTCCAGAATCAACGCTTTTTCCGGCATCGCCTTCGGTGCGATCAGTCCTTCCAGCTTGCCGACTGCGCCAAAAAACAGTGAACCGAAGATCGAATAAGCCATCACGCCGCGTGGCAAGGGCACATTCAAACTGTCCGATGGGATCAGTTCTATCCGTGTCAGGCTGGAGATCCGATAAATAAAAAACACGCAGGCCAGCATCAGCCCGACTTGCACCGCCACCGTCAAATCGACGATGACAGTCAGAAAAAACGTCGCCAGCATCAGGATCCGGTAGTTCATCGAAAAATGCCTGAGCCGCACAAACTCATGCCACTCGCCCATGTTGTAAGCGACATATAAAAGAATGGCAGCCAATGCAGCCAGCGGAATATTGTTGGCGAGCGGCGCGGCGATCAGGACGATGATCAATAAAGTCAATGCATGCAGAATGCCGGCGATAGGCGATGCGGCACCGGCGCGGATGTTCGTTACTGTACGGGCAATCGTGCCTGTGGCCGGTATGCCGCCAAAGAAAGGCGTGACGATATTCGCGAGGCCTTGCGCCATCAACTCCTGATTCGGATCGTGTCGATCGCCGGTAATGTTGTCGGCGACGCGTGCGCACAGCAGCGATTCAATCGCACCCAATAAAGCGATCGTCAGCGCAGGCGGGAATAATTGTTTGACAAGCTCCCACGAAAACTGTGGTAACTGGAATGAAGGAATTTCTTGCGGTATGCCGCCGAACTTGCTGCCTATGGTATCGACTTTCAGGTCGAAAAGCGTGACGGCCAGGGTTGCGAGGATCAAGACCAGTATCGTGCCGGGTATGGCGCGCATGATGCCTGACAGACGATTGGTTTTTTGGCCTGCTTGCCAATCAGGCTGATCTGTTTTCTTTTTCCAGATTAACGGCCAGCTAAAAATCAGGATCAATGAAAAGACCGCAATCGCCACGCTGATCGGGTTGAATGTGTCGGCATGTGTTGCCAGCACCTGCAGTTGCGCAAAAAAATCGGCAGGCATCTTGTCTATTCGCAAGCCGAAAAAATCCTTCATCTGCGACAAGGCGATCAGGACCGCAATCCCGTTGGTGAAACCTATCACGATAGGTACCGGGATATAACGTATCAGGGAGCCGAGGCGGAACAGGCCCATTGCGCACAACATCATGCCGGCGAAGATGGTGGCGATCAGAAGATTGGCGACGCCGTAGGTTTCGACTATGCCGTAAATGATGACGATGAAGGCACCGGCTGGGCCACCGATCTGCACGCGTGAGCCGCCGAATGCGGAAACCAGGAAGCCGGCAATGATCGCGGTAAAGATACCGGCTTCAGGTTTGACACCACTGGCGATCGCAAACGCCATCGCCAGAGGGAGAGCGACGATGCCAACAGTCAAACCTGCGCTCAGATCGCGAAAGAACAAACCGGCGTCGTAATCGCGCAAGCAATCGAACAAGCGTGGGTGGAACGAGAATTTGAACGTCATTGGTCTGTACCTTCACGGTCACGATGATTGCCGGATGCAGCGACTGCTGTACTTAGGCTTGCATGATGACGATGTTAGCAGCAGCTTTTATGCCAGACAATGCATGCGCGAAATTAGTGTTCAACATGAAGACGGTTCTCTGTTCGCGATAAGTATTCAAGACCGTGTCGAACTTGCGTCCGACAGCAAGCATCTTCATTCCTCGCTGTATTTTCTTCAAAGAGATGAAGAGAATGGAGCAACGGGAATGCTGATGCCAATACCAGCTCTGGCTATCAAGCCTGATAACGTTTTGCCGCGTGTTCCTGCGCGAGATTAGGCAACATTGCCTGACGTGCGGAATTGAAGGTTTCCCATTGCGCAGCATCAGGCAGTGGTGGAATCGTGATGACTTCGCCGCGATCAAAACCGACCAAAGCTGCATCGACCAGCTCGCCTACTTCCATCACACCATCGATCTCATTGACGTCACGACCCGAGCGTTCCCAGAGTTCTGTTCTCGTCGCTGCCGGCAGCACCGCTTGCACATACACGCCGCGTGTACCGAGTTCTGCATGCAGTGCTTGCGAGTAGTGCAATACATAAGCCTTGGTTGCACCGTACATGCCAAGTTGCAGTTCGGGAGCAAGTGCAACCACAGAAGCGATATTCACAATCGCACCTTGTCCCTGTGCCAGATAACGAGGGATGATCGCTGCACTCAGGCGCGTCAGCGAAGTGATGTTCAACGTGATCAGGTTTTCCTGCTCATCGGCAGTCGAGGTTTCAAAACCACCATGTGTGGCGGCGCCGGCATTGTTGACCAAGATGCCGATGTCTTTGTCGTCGCGCAGGCGGGTTTCAACTTTTGCCAGGTCGGAGGGCTTGGTCAGGTCGGCGACGATGATGTCGACAGTCACGCCTCTTTCCTTGCGCAGTCGCGCAGCGACTTCTTCCAATTTTTCACTGTTACGGGCGACGAGTACCAGATTATGGCCGCGTTTCGCGTAGCGATCGGCATAGGTTGCGCCTATGCCAGTGGAGGCGCCGGTGATCAGTACTTTGGTGGTTTTGGCTTCGATGCTCATGCTTATTCCTTTAATAGTTAAAACGAGTCGGGATAGCAGTCAAAAGACTGCTTTATGGCATCAAATTTTAATCATGATGCCAATAATGATTGTAATCATGATGATTGTCATGTAAAGTGTCAAGCATTAATTTGTGATTATTTTCAGCTAAGGAAAAAGGATGAAAATCAGCAAAGAGCAAGTTGCAGAAAACCGGAAACTGATTCTGGATGCGGCGGCACGCATGTTTCGTGAGCGCGGGTTTGAAGGTGTGACTGTGGCGGAAGTGATGAAAGCTGCCGGGCTGACGCATGGCGCGTTCTATGGACATTTCACGTCCAAGGATGATTTGCTGGCGCAAGCTTTTGCGCATACGCTGGCACCGTATTCAGGTCCGGATGCGCAAGCGATCGACTTTGCAGCGTTTGGGGATGCATATTTAAGTGGCAAGCACAGGGACAATCCTGGCATCGGTTGTTTGTTCTCGACCTTGGCGCAGGAGGCTACGCGTGCGTCGGATGCTGCGCGTGCAACGATGACAGAGAGTGCACGTCGCCAGATTGAAAACTTCAGTCATTCGATGGCAGGTGAAACGGATGTGGACCGACGTCAGGCCGCGGTTGGCAATTGGGCGGCGATGATAGGTGCAGTTACGCTGTCACGTGTGTTGAATGATCCGGCGTTGTCGGATCAGATACTGAGTGATGTGAAGGCTTGGTTGGCTCGCTCCAATGCTGTCGAAAAATAATGACGCACAATAAATGAAATGATAATGAATAAAGCGCATACATAGAGCGCAATAAAAACGGGCCATTCGGCCCGTTTTTATTCTCTGCTTTGTTTCGACGAATCAGCCGACGCGCATACCGGGCTCTGCACCCGGCCATGGATTCAGAATATAAATACCTGGATTGGTTTTTTCATCGGCGGCAGATGCAGCCAGCACCATTCCTTCAGAGATACCGAACTTCATCTTGCGTGGCGCGAGGTTGGCGACCATCACGGTCAATTTTCCGACCAAATCTTCCGGCGTGTAAGCGGATTTGATGCCGGAGAACACATTGCGCAAACGACCTTCGCCTACATCCAGCGTCAGGCGCAGCAATTTATCTGAACCTTCGACGTGTTCACAGTTGACGATTTTTGCGATACGCAAATCGATCTTGGCAAAATCGTCGATCTTGATTTCCGGTGCGATTGTTTCGATAGATGTCGCGCTTGTCGCATCGCCATTTGATGGAACTCCGGGTACACCGACGGTCACATCAACCACGGCAGGCATGTCGAACAAATCATCCAGCATTTTCGGTTCCACGCGCGTCATCAGGTGCGAATACGGATTGACCAGATGATTGTTCGGCAATGGAGTGACTACGTGATGCCATTGCAACGGCGCTATGTTCAACAGCACTTCGACTTGTGTTGCCAGATTTGGCAATACCGGTTTCAGATAGATGGTCAGGATGCGGAATGCTTCCAGCAAGCGACTGCAGACTTCCTGCAAGGCTGCGCTGTTTTCCGGTTTCTTGGCCAATTCCCATGGTTTGTTCGCATCGACATACGCGTTGATGATGTCGGCTTGTTCCATGATGGCGCGCAGTGCCTTGCCGTATTCGCGTTGGTCGTACAAGGATTGGATTTCCGGCGCGATATCGCGCAGCTTGCTGATGAAGGCATCGTCCTTGGTTGCCCAGTCGGTGACGACGTGACCATCGAAGCGTTTCGCGATAAAGCCTGCAGCGCGGCTGGCGATGTTCACATATTTACCGACCAGATCGCTGTTGACGCGTGCGATGAAATCTTCCGGATTGAAGTCGATGTCTTCGTTGCGTGCACTCAGTTTGTTTGCGAGGTAGTAACGCAGCCATTCCGGATTCATGCCGAGACTCAGGTATTTCAAAGGATCCAGTCCGGTGCCACGGCTCTTGCTCATCTTCTCGCCGTTGTTGACGGTCAGGAAGCCGTGCACGAATACCTTGTTCGGTGTTTTGCGGCCGCTGAATTTCAGCATCGCCGGCCAGAACAGGGTGTGGAAATTGACGATGTCCTTGCCGATGAAATGGATTTGCTCCAGCGCAGGATCAGCCATGTAGGTGTCGAAGTTGTCGCCGCGTTTATCGAGCAAATTCTTCAGCGACGCCAGATAGCCGACCGGCGCATCCAGCCAGACGTAAAAGTATTTGCCCGGAGAATCTGGAATCTCAATGCCGAAGTAAGGCGCATCGCGCGAAATGTCCCAATCGCTCAAACCCTCGCTGGTGCTGCCATCGATATTGTCACGTATCGAAAACCATTCTTTGACCTTGTTCGCGACTTCCGACTGCAGATGTGCTTTGCCGTCAGTGTCGTTGCCTTGTATCCACTGCTCGAGAAATTCCACGCAACGCGGATCGGACAAGGTGAAGAAGAAGTGTTCGGAGTTCTTCAACACTGGTGTCGCGCCTGTCAATGTCGAATACGGGTTAATCAGATCGGTAGGCACATACACTGCGCCGCAGACTTCGCAATTGTCGCCGTATTGATCTTTCGCGCCGCATTTCGGGCATTGACCTTTGATGTAGCGATCCGGCAGGAACATGCTTTTTTCAGGATCGAAGAATTGTTCGACCGTTTTGGTCGCGATCAATCCGGATTTTTTCAAGTCCAGATAAATCTGTTTTGCCAGTTCGTGATTCTCCGGGCTGTCGGTTGAGCTCCAGTTATCGAAGGCAATATGAAAGCCATCCAGGTATTGTTTGCGTCCGGCTGCAATGTTGGCGACGAACTGCTGCGGCGTCAGGCCGGCTTTTTCTGCCGCGATCATGATGGGTGCGCCGTGCGCATCGTCGGCGCCGACGAAATTGACTTGACTGCCTTGCATACGCTGGAACCGCACCCAGATATCGGCCTGAATGTATTCCATGATATGGCCGATATGGAACGCGCCGTTGGCGTAAGGGAGGGCGGTGGTGACGAAAATTTTGCGTGGCAATGGATTGCTCATAAGGTGATGCTTGATGAATAAGGTAATAAAGGCGTAATTTTAGCAGTGCGGGGCGGGTTGTCGCAGGCTCGCTTTATATATAGCCGATTAAATGACAATATATAAGCTATCTTGCCCTTATCTGTTTAAAGAGGGATGGATATTGCAGCCGGGGCTAGGCCATCAGCATGGCGACGCGGTAAAATGGCGTTTTTTCACAGGACGGCTTTGGCAATCCAAGGCCGTTTTTATTTGCCATGACAGTACGTACCCGTTTCGCCCCCAGCCCAACCGGCTATCTCCACGTTGGCGGCGCGCGCACCGCGCTTTTTTCCTGGGCCTATGCACGCCACTTTGGCGGCACCTTTGTGCTGCGTATCGAAGATACCGATCTGGAACGTTCCACACCTGAAGCCGTACAGGCGATCATTGAGGGGATGGAATGGTTGGGTCTGCATCATGACGAAGGTCCGTTCTATCAAATGCAGCGCATGGATCGCTATCGCGAAGTGATCGCGCAAATGCTGGCGGCGGGTACTGCTTATCATTGTTATTCATCACCGGAAGAAGTCGAAGCGATGCGCGAACGTCAACGCGCTGCCGGTGAGAAGCCGCGCTATGATGGCACCTGGAGACCGGAAGAAGGCAAAACCTTGCCGACAATTCCTGCCGATCGCAAACCTGTCGTGCGCTTCCGCAATCCGACTGACGGCGATGTGACCTGGATCGATGTCGTCAAAGGCTCGATCACGATTTCCAATCGCGAGCTGGATGATCTGGTGATCGCGCGTCCTGACGGTACACCTACGTATAACTTCTGCGTGGCAGTGGACGACTCTGACATGAAGATCACACATGTGATTCGTGGCGATGATCACGTCAACAATACGCCGCGCCAGATTAATATCCTGCAAGCGATAGGCGCACCGTTGCCGCTGTATGGTCATTTGCCCATGATTCTCGGTACCGACGGTGAGAAATTATCGAAACGTCACGGTGCAGTCAGCGTGATGGATTATCCGGCACAAGGGTATTTACCTGAAGCGATGCTGAATTATCTAGGGCGTCTGGGCTGGAGCCATGGTGACGATGAAGTGTTTACCGTCGAGCAGTTCCAGCAATGGTTCGATCTCGATCATCTGACCAAATCGCCGGCGCAATTCAATCCGGAAAAACTCGACTGGTTGAATAATCACTACATCAAGCAAGCCGACAATACGCGCCTTGCCGATCTGGCCCGTCCCATGATGAACAGTCTCGGTGCCCAGTTCGACAATGCCCCCGATCTGGCAGCCGTCATCGCATTGATGAAAGATCGCATCAATACAATCAATGAGCTGGCAGTGGCTGCAATGTTGTTCTATCGTCAGCCGACGCCGGATGCTGCATTGTTGACGCAACATGTGACCGATGTGATCAAGCCTGCGTTGCAGCAGTATGCCGCCCAATTGAAGACGGTGGAGTGGAGCAAGGAAGCATTGTCCGCTGCACTGAAGGAAGTACTGGCTGCACACAAACTGAAGATGCCGCAACTGGCGATGCCCCTGCGCCTTTTGCTGACCGGACAATTGCAAACACCATCGATCGATGCGGTGGTTGAATTGTTTGGCCGCGAGGTCGTTTTAGCGCGTCTAGCAAACTATCTTCAATAAATTTCAAAAGAGCATTTACACAGCGAGAAAACCTTTGCTATAATCTCGCTTCTGCATTCGAGGGGGTATAGCTCAGCTGGGAGAGCGCTTGCATGGCATGCAAGAGGTCAGCGGTTCGATCCCGCTTATCTCCACCACCGATTTTGCAGAAGGTCAGTATCAAGGACAGATTTCTGTCCCCATCGTCTAGAGGCCTAGGACATCACCCTTTCACGGTGAGTACAGGGGTTCGAATCCCCTTGGGGACGCCAAATTTCCAGATGTGTCTGGTACGAGATAAAGCTCTGATTATTCAGGGCTTTTTTCGTTTCTGGCTACAACACAGCTCGACATCGGTTTACTGCACGAAACGATTTCGAACTGTGTTCCAGAACAGAATCCGTTTACGCATTTCCCGGCTGGCGGCACACGTATTATTTAACGCTCGCTAGAGCATCATGTTTCATTCTCTTGGTTCACCGTTCTGTGGCAACCGTGCGATCCTGCATCACGCTAGAGGTGTGCATTGATGCATCGATTATCATGTCGGGATTCCTTTTCTGACTGACTGTATGAGTATTCCTCACACCTTGCATCTGTTTTGTCGTGTCGTCGATAACTATGGCGACATCGGTATTTGCTGGCGGCTCGCAAGACAACTGCAACAAGAACATGGCATCGCTGTCACTTTGTGGGTGGACGATTTATCCAGCTTTCAGCGAATTTGTCCGGAAGTTGAAATCGATGCTGAAGAACAGTGCTTGTTCGGTGTGACGGTGCACCACTGGCGTAATCAGGAAGGTGTATTTTCGACAGGCGATATTGCCGATATTGTCATTGAGTTTTTTGCCTGCGATATCCCGCCCGGCTACATGGCCGCCATGGCAGAGTGCAATCCGCGTCCAGTATGGCTCAACCTCGAAGGGTTGACTGCGGAAGAATGGGTGGAAGGCTGCCATACCTTGCCATCGCCGCATCCGCGCCTGCCGCTGACGAAACATTTTTTCTTCCCCGGCTTCACCAGCAAAACGGGCGGCTTGCTGCGTGAATCCGCATTGGAAGAAGAGCGCCGGAAATTTCAGGCGAATACTACGGCCATGGAAAATTTTCTTGCGCAGTTCGGTGTAACGCCGGCAGAAATGACATCGTTAAAGGTTTCCCTGTTTTGCTATCCGCACGCACCAGTTGCAGAACTGTTCAATACATGGAAAAACGGCGGGTCAGCCATCACTTGCCTGGTGCCGGAAGGCGTGGCGGTCGAAGCAGTGCAGTCTTTTCTGGGGATGGATGCGCAAGCGGGAGTGGTGCAAACGCATGGCGCACTCACTGTACGCGTCCTGCCCTTTGTGGCGCAATCCGATTACGACAAGCTGTTATGGACGTGCGATATCAATTTCGTGCGCGGCGAGGATTCATGGGTGCGTGCGCAATGGGCAGGCAAGCCGTTTATCTGGCACATCTACCCGCAAGATGAAAACCTGCATCACAAGAAATTGCGCGCCTTCCTGCAACGTTATGCAATCGGTATTGGAAGTCTGGTTAGCTTTGCTTTGAATTGGAATGGCGCCGCAACTGAGCTTATTGCAGAGCAGATGGACTGGCCTGCGCTTTGGCAGCGACTGCTGGCTGACCGAACTTGCATTGCGTGCCAGTCTGCCGATTGGCAGCGGCAGATGCTGGAAAATGGTGATCTGGCTGGCAATTTGCTGACGTTTGCGGGGGCGCTACGCTCAGTGCCAGCAAAAAACTAGGTATAATGCGCGGTCAATTTATAACGTTTTTTCGATCAAACGTGAGCTTACGGCGCTTTTTGCCTGCAGGCGACAGATGATTTTTATGCAACCTACTTTTTTACACTTACTATGAAACCTGCAAAAGAAATTCGCGTTGGCAATATCATTATGGTCGACAGCAAACCCATGATCGTGTTGCGTTCCGACGTCAATGGTTCGAGCCGCACCGGCTTCACCTACAAATGGAAGATGAAAAATCTTCTGACGAACACCCCGATGGAAAACGTCTTCCGAGGCGACGACAAGTTCGACGTCATCGTTCTGGACAAGAAGCCGGTTACCTACTCTTACTTTGCCGACCCATTGTTTGTATTCATGGATGAAGAATACAACCAGTATGAAATCGAAGAAGAAAATCTGGGCGATGCGCTGCATTACCTGAAAGACGGCATGGAATGCGAAGCGGTGTTCTATGACGGCAAAGCGATCTCGGTTGAATTGCCTATCACCATCGCACGCCAGATTGTCTACTCCGAGCCTGCAGTCAAGGGCAATACTTCCGGCAACGTCCTGAAGGAAGCCATTCTTGAAAATGCGGTCGAAGCACATCGTCATACCGTTCAGGTGCCATTGTTTGTCAGCACAGATGACGTGATTGAAATCGACAGCCGTACCAATGAATACAAACGCGTGGTTCGTAACTGATTTACGATTCCAGCCGTATGTAAAAAAGCGCTGCAGCTATTCCTGCAGCGCTTTTTTTTTGTCCCGCCGTTTCAGCTGCGCAGTTAACGTGTGTTCCGGATATGAGCTATGCGTTCTGTGGTCGGTGGATGGCTGGACAGATAAGACGAGGGTTCTTTTTCCTGCGTTTGCATTTTTTCAAAGCCGCTGGCGAGCTGCGACAGGCTGATGCCGTTCGCCTTCATCATCGCAATGGCATAATCGTCAGCTTCCCGTTCGGCGTCGCGTGAATACTTCATATCCAGCAGCAGGGTCGGAATGTTGGCAATGATTGCCGAGACGTCGCCAAAGATAAGCGTTATTACGGCGCCGATTGCCGAGCCTTGCACAATGCGTCGCATCAGATGGCGCTCATGCAGATGACCCAGTTCATGCGCCAGCACGCCCATGATTTGCTCATCGTTATCCAGCAGTTTTACCAGCTCGTCGGTCAGGATGATTTGTCCCGAAGGCAGCGCAAATGCATTCGGCCCGATATTGCTTTTGCGGAAAACCAGCTGGTAATCCGGCGCGCCTTCCCTGGGAGGCTGCAGCTGTTTGAAATGTGTCGCAATTTCGGTTTGTCTGGCGACAGGCAGCTGGCTGGGCGCCAGGATGCGCTTATCGAGAAATTCCAGCATGCCTTTACTGATAGAGCGTTCCACTTTTTCAGGCAAGGCCTTGGCAATGGCTTCCGCCGCCAGTGGCAAGCCATATACATATCCCAGTGCAAGAACCAGCACGGTGGCAGCAAACGCGATCAAGGTGCCGCGCCAGCTTTGCTGCGTACGCACCACCAGCGAGTCCTGATGGCCGGTGGCGGCAAGCAGGGTATCGAACGCACGGGTGTCGTGGATTTCCAGATAGGCCTCGTCTGGGAAAGTAACCTTGCGACTGGTATTGCGCGCGCGTTCCGATACGCGCAATTCAGCGATAGCACAACTGCGCTCGGCATCGCCGGAGAGCACCGCGATTCCGTCCTCTACCGATAGCGTCACACGATGAACGCGGGACGTCTTGCCATCGAAATAGAGTGCAGGAATCTGCGCGGGACTTGAAATGTTGATGGGCATTACAGCGATAGATCGAAGTCGAGCAGGTCGGCGACGCCTTCGCCTGTTGCCGTGACTTGCGCCTGGGTTGCCGTGATGAAGTGATCCAGGCTGCCATCCGGTGTCAGGGACATCGATTGCACCCGATAGCGCATTGCACGTATCTGTGCAAATGGCAGGAACAATCCCAGCGTACAGATGATTGCGATGATATTTGTCACTGCAATGAATGCCATCGTGCTCCATTTCATGTTGCTGTGAAATTGATGTGTATCGAGCCGTGTGTTGTTCCAAATCAGGTTTTGTATCAGTGTCGCAAAAATGGGGAAGATCAGAAACATCCAGAGATACAAGACAGCTATAAAAACCGTTATCGCAAGCATGCTGGCATTGCCGGATTCGATGTGACTTATGTCGCCTGCAGCAATCATGCTGAACAAGGCGCCGCCCAGCGCCAGGGAAATTGCAATGCAGCCGGCCAGCCAGATGATGAAAACCAGTAGATATGCCTTGTAGAAACTGCCGACCGATCCGGTAAAGGAAAAATGGCTGGCGCCGAAACGGCTCTCTTCGTGTTGAAATTTCTTCATTCGCTGGTGGGCAAAAGGCAACAGCAGAGACAAGGTAAGACCGGCCAGGATCGGGAAGGCAAGGTACACAGTGTAAACACGGCCGATTGTTCCGGCAAAGCCGAAGCGGATGCCGCGATAGCTTGAGTTATACAGTTTGAATTGCAGACTTTTCCATATCAGCCAGGGAGCAAGCAGCATCAGGGCGATGATCATCAACAAGCCTGCCAATCCCGACATTTCAAATGCCATGTTGTAAATCACAATCATGATGACTGCGACTACACGCCCTTTCAAAATCGCAAGAGGATTGCCATGATATTCAAAACTGGAGCCGGCAACGCTGGTGCTGTTATAAAAATACTTGCTGCGACGCACTTTTGCCCATGCGGAATAAATTCCCAATGTCACGATGGAAAGCAGCAGATTGACGATCCAGATACGAAAGTATTCGCTGCCGCTACCGCTGAATGAAAAACGCAGGGTTCTCTGCGTTTGCAGATGATGTGTGCCTGCTATTTGAGAAGCATCCGTCATTTATTTCTCCCGGAGAATTTTATTTCTATGCAGACAGCGGATGCATGGTTGCCTGCCGGATATGAATTGTCAAGCTGACCGTCATTACCTGCGGTTGTTCGCCAAACATCATGAAAATTTTTGTGACTGGCTTCCTCCTTGCCGCATGAAAAAATCGCACGCAACCATTTGATCGCATTGCATTTTCAAACGCAAATGATGCATCTGGCACGCTGAAATACATCCGTAATTTTTCCTGTTCGCATCTGCCCAAAATTTCAGCAAATTAATTTTGTAAAAAATGTAACAAATGCGAACTTTCATGGCAATGCACGTACCAACTGCAGATGTGGCGGGCAGCGAGCATTTCTTGTCTGCAAGTTGCATTTTTGAAGTACGCATCAGCTCAAGCTGCACCATCGTTTACGCGCGATGCGCAACTGATGCGTTGAGCATGTTTGTTCAACGCATTTACTAATTTTTATTACGTCATCGCGACAATTATTTTCAGGAGATTTCATGCTTCGTTCCGACACGCTTTTTGGCAAGCGAGAATCCAATACGCCAAATCCTTCGCTGAGCACAAACAGCTCTTCAGCGCTGTCAGCAACGGGTTTTCATAACAAGCCAGGGTCTTCTTCTGCTGGCGGTTTCAATAACCCGGCTTCCACTCAGGCTGCCGGTGCGAATGAAGTTGGCAGCAAACTGATCGTCGGCCCCAACATCAAACTCAAGGGTGTGGAAATTACCGATTGCGATACCTTGGTAGTGGAAGGTTTTGTTGAAGCAACGATGGATTCGCGCGTTATTCAAATTGCCAAGGAAGGTTCGTTCAAAGGCTCTGCCGGTATCGATATCGCTGAAATTCACGGCACATTCGATGGCGAATTGACAGTACGTCAGAAACTGGTGATTTATGCCACCGGTAAAGTGTCCGGCAAGATTCGTTACGGCAACGTCGTGATTGAAGAAGGCGGGCAGTTGATGGGCGATGTGCAAGTGGGTGCGAATGCCTCCACTCCGCCCAAAGGATTGACGGTAGCAAAAACAGTTTAAGTTTTCTATCTTTCGTTCTAACCCGCTATTGGCGCCTGTTCGTGGTGGTGCCAGCAGCGGGTTTTTGTCGTTTCCGATTTCTGTTTGCTCTTGCGCAATGCAGTAGCGATGCCGTTTTTGTCCGGCTGTATCGGACGGGTGGCAATGCACAGACCTTGGAAAAAAGACGCGTCAAGCGCGTCTTTCATTATCAGTCAAAGCAAAAATATCAGGCCAATACGCGTTTCAGGAAGTTGCTGATATCAATGATCTCTTCCATGCACACCGAGTGCGGCATATCGTACTCATGCCATTCAACGTCGTAGCCGTGTTTTTGCAGCAAGGCAAGCGATTGTTGTGCACGCGTGATCGGAATCACCTGATCGTCGTGGCCGTGACCGTAGTAGATAGGTGTGCGCTGGTTGGCAGTGCTGCGTTCTCCTTCAAACGATGATTCCAGTGGTAGATAGCCGGACAGGCACAGCAGGCCGCCGAGTTTTTCCGGATGGCGCAGCGCGGTCTGGAACGTCATTGCGCAACCTTGCGAGAAACCGGCGATCAGGATTTTGTCGACAGCAATGCCGCGTTCCTTTTCACGGTCTATCAATGCATTGATGTCTATTTGCGAATCGCGCACGCTTTTTTCGTCATCGTCACGGCCGAATTCGGTTGCCGAAATGTCATACCAGGCCGGCATCATGCGGCCGCCGTTGATGGTGACTTCCAGCATCGGTGCGTGTGGAAAAACGAAGCGGATGCCAGGGCAGCCTGTCAGATCCAGTTCCTTGGCGATAGGAACGAAGTCATTGCCGTCGGCACCCAGGCCATGCATCCAGATAATGGAAACGGTGGGGTTGGGTGCGGTGGCGAGTTCGACGGTTTTCAGAGTCATGATGAGAAGTGAAATTACGGAAAGATGAAAGTTGATTTAAAGATTACTGAGTAATCTTATTGTGCAGCGGGCGGATTGCATGCTTTGGACGCCATGCCTTGCAGACGGCTTCATTGGTTTCAACGTAAGGGCCGCCCATCAGGTCTATGCAATAAGGAACAGCGGCAAAAATACCGCCGACGATTTGCTTGCCGTCTGCCTCTTTCAAACCTTCCAGCGTTTCCTTGATTGATTTCGGCTGGCCGGGCAGATTCATGATCAATGCAGCGTGATTTTCCGTTTCGCGAATTACGGCAGCCTGGCGCGACAGGATCGCGGTTGGAACGAAGTGCAGACTGATCTGGCGCATCTGTTCGCCGAAGCCTGGCATTTCCTTGGTGCCGACAGCGAGAGTGGCTTCGGGCGTCACGTCGCGTCGGGCCGGACCGGTACCGCCGGTGGTAATCACCAGATCGCAGTGTTCAACGTCAACCAGTTCAATCAGCGCCTTTTCGATTGCCGCCTGTTCATCCGGGATCAGGCGTGTTTCCATTGTCCATGCGCTGCTGAGTGCGGCGGTGAACCAGGCCTGCAAGGCAGGAATGCCCTGGTCTTCATAGACGCCGCTGGAGGCGCGGTCGGAAATCGATACCAGCCCGATTTTCAATTCGTCGGCATTATTCTTCTTCGACATCGTCTTCCTCATTGTCGTCTTGCGCAGCCGGAGCTTGCAGGGATTTCAAGATCTGGAAAATTTCGCGATACGCTTTCGGCGGTTTGCTTTCGGCTTGTTCCTTGCGCGCATTGCGGATAAGAGTGCGCAGTTGTTGTGCATCCAGTTGCGGGTTTTCTTCCAGTAGAACGGTCAAGGCTTTATCGTCGGCCAGCAGTTTGTCGCGCTTGCGTTCGATCGCATGCAGTGCTGCAGTTTCGGATTTGGATGCGCCTTTCCAGCTATCGAGCATCTTTTGAATGGCGGCGATTTCGTGTTCTTCCAGCGAACGCATTTTTTTCCCCACATATTGCAACTGGCGACGGCGGCCTTCGTGATCCTTGATCAACTGGCATTCGAGAATGGCATCGCGCACGTCTTCCGGCATAGGCACGCGTTTGACGCGATCGCGTGGTTCGGCAATCAGTTCTGCGCCCAGTTTTTGCAGGGCGGTCATCTGGCGTTTGAGCTCGGATTTGGACGGGCGCTCGTATTCCTGTTCGAATTCGGTGGACTGGAAGCCGCAGGAGCCTCGGTTGGGATTTGGCATGATGGGAATTGATAAGGCGCGTAGCCATTCTGTAAACGACTGCTATCATAACTGTTTTATACGCATTCCCGAAGAAAACGACCCCCATGAGCGATTCAGTGTTTATACATAGTCAAGAACAGTTAAGGCAACTTGCACAGGATGTGCTGCGTTACGCAAAAGAAAAAGGTGCATCCAATGCCGCTGTCGAGATCAGCGAAGGTAGCGGTTTATCGGTTTCAGTACGCAAGGGCGGTGTGGAAACCATAGAACAAAACAAAGACAAGGGCATGGGTGTCACGGTGTATCTGGGCGAAGAGCGTCATATTCGTCGCGGTAATGCGAGCACTTCGGATTTTTCGCAAAAGGCATTGAAGGATACGGTCGAGGCGGCGTACAACATTGCACGTTTTACTGCAGAAGATGATTGCGCCGGCTTGCCGGATGAAGAGATGCTGGAACGCAATCCGCACGATTTGCAACTGTGTTATCCATGGCTGATCTCGACGGAAGAAGCGGTCGAGCTGGCCAAGCGCGGCGAAGCGGCTGCCTTCGCCGTCGACAAGCGGATTACCAACAGCGAAGGTGCCAGCGTCTACGCCCAGCAATCGCATTTCGTATCCGCCAATTCGCGCGGCTTTATCGGTGGTTATCCATACTCGCGTCACACGATTTCGGTAGCACCGATTGCCGGCAAAGGCAGCAATATGCAACGCGACGACTGGTATTCGTCGATGCGGGATCCATCCAAACTGGCGACACCGGAAGCCATTGGACGTTATGCCGCACAACGCGCACTGGCACGCCTGAATGCGCGCAAGCTCGATACGCGCAAATGTCCGGTGCTGTTTGAAGCGCCGCTGGCGGCTGGCCTGCTCGGGGCATTTGTGCAGGCAGTGTCAGGCGGTGCGCTGTATCGAAAATCCACCTTTCTGCTCGATTCGCTCGGCAAATCTGCCTTCGCACCGCATGTGCAAATTAGCGAAGACCCGCACATCATAGGCGCAGTCGGCTCCTCGCCCTTCGATGAAGAAGGGGTGAAAACAAGCCGTCGCGATGTGGTGAAAGACGGCGTGGTGCAGGGATATTTTCTATCGACTTATTCGGCTCGCAAACTCGGTATGCAAACAACCGGCAATGCAGGGGGCTCGCATAATCTGACGATGAGTTCTTCGTTGACGAAATCGACTGACGATTTCAAGGCCATGCTGAAGAAACTCGACACCGGTTTATTGGTGACTGAATTGATGGGGCAGGGCGTGAATTATGTGACGGGCGATTACTCGCGCGGCGCTTCCGGCTTCTGGGTGGAAAAGGGCGTGATTCAGTACCCGGTGGAAGAGATCACGATTGCCGGCAACATGAAAGATATTTTCATGCAGGTGGTTGCAATCGGTGCTGATACGCTGGTGCGCGGGACGAAAAACACGGGTTCGATATTGATTGAAAATATGGTGGTTGCTGGTGGTTAATACGACGTTTTCGTAGTATGGTTATGGCAGTTGTTCAGAGTGTAAAGCTGCAAATTTTTTCTACTTTGCGCTGCTTACATAACACTTACAACCTAATTTTTATTAGGCATTTCCATCATCTCTAAAGACGGAAATGTTTGGTAGAAGTCTTGTCGTTAACCAATCAGGAGACAAAATGGAACGCCGTTCATTCCTCAAGAAAGCAGCAGTAGGCGCATCGGCAGGTGCCGTTGCCGTGCCTTCTTTTGCACAAACCAATCCGACGATTAACTGGCGCCTGGCCTCCAGTTTCCCAAAATCGCTCGACACGATCTATGGTGCAGCCGATGTGTTCACCAAACGTGTTTCTCAACTGACCGACGGTAAATTCAATATCCGTCCTTTCGCCGGTGGCGAAATCGTTCCGGCGTTGCAAGTGATGGATGCCGTACAAGCAGGTACGGTTGAAATCGGTCACTCGGCTTCCTACTATTACTTCGGTAAAGATCCTACATTTGCATTCGATGCAGTCGTACCTTTCGGCCTGACTTCGCGTCAGCAAACCGCATGGTTTGATCAAGGTGGCGGTCGTGAACTGACCCGCGACTTCTTCAAGGGTTATGGCATCGTCAATTTCCTGGGCGGTAATACCGGTACCCAGATGGGTGGCTGGTTCCGTAAAGAGATCAAGGAAGTAAAAGATCTGAATGGCTTGAAAATGCGTATCGGCGGTTTCGCCGGCCGTGTCATGCAGCACCTCGGCGTGGTGCCGCAACAGATCGCTGGCGGTGATATTTATCCTGCGCTGGAAAAAGGCACGATCGATGCTGCCGAATGGATCGGGCCTTACGATGACGAAAAACTCGGCTTCAACAAGGTTGCACCGTTCTACTACACGCCAGGCTGGTGGGAACCAAGTCTGCAACTGTCGTTCTACATCGGCACCAAAGAATGGGAAAAGCTGCCTAAGCAGTATCAGGCTGCAGTAGAAGCTGCTTCTTACGAAGCGCACGTTGTGATGCAAGCGCAGTATGATGCACGCAATCCAGCTGCCCTGGCACGTCTGCTGAAGAATGGCGTCAAGTTGCGCCAGTTCTCCAAACCTATCATGGAAGCATGCTACAAGGCTGCCGTGAAAACGATGGATGAAGAAGCTGCAAAGAATGCCAAGTTCAAAAAGATCTACGAGCCATGGAAGCGTTTCCGTCAGGATCAGAACCAATGGGCTTCAGTTGCTGAAGCGCCGATTCAGAATTTCATGATCGGTCGTAAATAGGCTGTTCTTGTTGTATAAAAAACGCAGGGCATTTGCCCTGCGTTTTTTATCGTCTGTAGACAAGCACGCCAATTGCAGTAAAAAGCAGCAGCAGATTACTGCCTGTATCAGGCATAAAAAATCCCGCATTATTCATGCGGGATTTTTTGTGGGCTGGAGCTCTTTACTTTGGATCGTCAGTAGAGAAGTTCAGCGGCTGCATATCATCAGAAGTTTCTTGCGGTGCATCACTGCTGCTTGAAAAATTCAATTCCATACCACCGCGCGCACCATATTCCTGGCCTCCACCCATATCGATCTGGAGTTCGATTTTTTCCTTCATATCGGTTTTCTTGTCCACCGAGATCAGTTGAGGGAAGGCGATGATCAATGTGACCATGATCACTTGAATCACGACAAACGGCACTGAACCCCAGTAAATGTCTGAAGTCTTCACCTCTTTGGGTGCCACCGATCTCAGATAGAACAAGGCAAAACCGAACGGTGGATGCATGAACGAGGTTTGCATGTTCACACTCAGCAGTACGCCGAACCAGATCAGGTCGATTCCCATTTTTTCCGCGACCGGGCCGACCAGTGGCACCAGAATGAATGCGAGTTCAAAGAAATCGAGGAAGAAGGCGAGGCCGAAGAACAGGATGTTGACCACGATCAGGAAGCCGGCGGCACCACCTGGCAGTGAGGTCAGCAGGTGTTCTACCCACAGATCGCCATTGACGCCGCGGAAGATCAAGCCGAATACGCTGGATCCGATCAGGATGAACATGACGAAGCAGGACAGACGTGAAGTCGAGTTCATCGCCTGCTTCAGCAAACTCCATGTCAAGCGACGGTTCATCAATGCCAGCACGAGTGCGCCCAATGCGCCCATGCCACCACCTTCAGTCGGTGTTGCAATACCGACAAAAATCGTGCCGAGCACCAGGAAAATCAGGGCCAGCGGTGGCACCAGCACGAACACCACTTGCTCTGCGATCCGCGACAGCAGACCCAATTTCATTTTGCGATTGACGTATGCAATCAGAAAGGCACCGGCAACACTCAGTGTCGCAGCGTAAATAATACCTTCATCGGCATGCAGGTTTGGATTGCTGGCCAGCAGCAGTTCTTCAATCACGAAGCAGGCAACAACGGTGCCAATGATCAATACGAACAGGGAAAGGACGCCGCTTTTGCCGTCTGCTTGCCGCAGATTGCGTGCCTCCACCGGCAAGGCAGGTACCCAGTTTGGTTTGATGAACGAGATGATCACTATGTAACCCACGTACATTGCCGTCAACATCAAGCCCGGACCGAAAGCAGCCTGGTACATATCGCCGACTGAGCGCCCCAGTTGATCGGCCATGACGATCAATACCAGCGATGGCGGCATGATTTGCGCCAGTGTGCCGGATGCGGCAATGACGCCAGTAGCGATTTTTTTATCGTAACCGTAGCGCAGCATGACGGGTAGCGAGATCAGGCCCATCGAGATGACGGAAGCAGCGACCACGCCGGTGGTTGCCGCCAGCAAGGCGCCGACAAAAATAACCGCATAGGCAACGCCGCCGCGCAAAGGCCCGAACAGCTGGCCGATGGTATCGAGTAAATCCTCGGCCATGCCGGAGCGTTCCAGTATCAGCCCCATGAAGGTGAAGAATGGAATTGCCAGCAGCGTGTCGTTGGACATGATGCCGAAAATACGATTTGGCAATGCCTGCAGCAACTCGGGTTTCAGCAAACCGAGTTCGATGCCGACCAGGCCGAAAAACAAACCGTTGGCGGCGAGAGAAAAGGCAACCGGAAAACCGGATAGCAAAAATACGACCAGTGCGCCGAACATGATAGGCGCCAAGTTCGCAATGAAAAATTCAGTCATGAGTGTTCCTGGCGATCAGTTAATGTGATTGGCAGCTTTGATCGCCGCAATTTCTTCTTCCGGTGTAGCGGCTTGCTTCTCGAATGCGCTGGCCGGAACCAGGCCTTTCAGATAGCCGATACGCTTGATGATTTCCGATATGCCTTGCAGAGCCAGCAGGAAAAAGCCGATCGGGATCAACAATTTGACCGGCCAGACGATCAAGCCGCCGGCATTACTGGAGACTTCCTGGCTTTGAATCGAAATCCAGGCGTAAGGCGTGCCGTAATACAGGATCAGAAGCGTAGCCGGCATCAGGAAGACGATGAAGCCGATCAGGTCGATCCAGACTTGCGTACGTTTGGAAAAATGAGAAACGATGACATCGATGCGCACGTGTTCGTTACGACGCAAGGTGTAGGAGGTTGCGAGCAAAAAGATGGCGGAAAATAAATACCACTGAATTTCCAGCCAGCCATTCGAGCTCATATTGAAAACATAGCGAATCACAGCATTGCCGCTGCAGATGAGGACGGCAAGCAGCAAAGCCCAGCTAATGCCGTGGCCAATTCTTTCATTGAGATCATCAATGAATCGCGAGAGCGATAGTAAAAAAGACATTATTTTTGTCTCCAGATTGAAATTGAATAAAACATAAGCCTGGGTTTTTTTTCTTGTTCCCGTGCATCGCTTTTTGCTTGTTATGCGCTGATACTTTTGGAATATATACATCTACCCCATTCTCATAAACGAGAAGATACAGTCTTTAGCTGACACCAACATTACATAGCTTGAATGAACGCTGGTGATTGCATGGTTTTCCTCGAAAAATACGTGTGCTTTCAAACAGTCGGCAAGTGAAAAGCAGATAAGACGCAGATAAAAAAATCTCTGGATTTTTGAGGGCCCAGAGATTCAGTGAAACATTTGTCAACCTTGCATCAAGCTAATCTGGCGCGATGCCGCGCGATGGCCGCTCGTACCTGTTGCGGCGCGGTGCCACCAACATGATTGCGTGCTGCAACGGAACCTTCCAGTGTGAGCACTTCGAAAATATCAGCTTCGATCAATCTGGAAAAAACATGCATTTCTTCCAGCGTCAGATCGCTCAGATCGCAGCCGCGATCGACGCAGGCGCGTACTGCATGTGCCACTGCTTCATGCGCATCGCGGAAGGGCAAACCTTTTTTCACCAGATAGTCGGCCAGATCGGTAGCGGTTGCATAACCTTGCAAGGCCGCGGCGCGCATTGCATCAGGTTTCACCGTAATGCCAGTGGCCATGTCGGCAAAGATGCGCAGCGTATCGATGACGGTATCGACGGTATCGAACAAGGGTTCTTTATCTTCCTGATTGTCCTTGTTGTAAGCCAGTGGCTGACCTTTCATCAAGGTCAGTAGTGCGATCAGGTGGCCGTTAACGCGACCGGTCTTGCCGCGTGCCAGTTCCGGTACATCAGGATTTTTCTTTTGCGGCATGATGGACGAGCCGGTGCAGAAACGATCGGCGATATCGATGAAGCCGACGCGCGGACTCATCCAGATCACCAGTTCTTCCGACATGCGCGACACGTGGGTCATGATCAGTGCTGCAGCGGCGCAGAATTCGATTGCAAAGTCGCGATCTGAAACTGCATCCAGCGAATTGTGGCAGACATCATCAAATCCCAGCGTTTTTGCCACGCGTTCGCGGTCGATAGGGAAGGTGGTGCCGGCCAGCGCCGCCGCGCCCAGTGGCAGGCGGTTGACGCGCTTGCGGCAATCCTGCATGCGCTCGTCATCGCGGCTGAACATTTCCACATAAGCAAGCATGTGATGGCCGAAGGTAATCGGTTGCGCGACTTGCATATGTGTGAAGCCGGGCAGGATGGTGTCGGCGTGTTTTTCTGCCAGATTCAGCAGCGCCAGACGCAGATCGCGCAGCAGACCGACGATATTGTCGATTTCACTGCGGACGTATAAACGAATGTCGGTTGCAACCTGATCGTTACGCGAACGGCCTGTATGCAGACGTTTGCCGGCATCGCCGACCAGTTCGGTCAGGCGTTTTTCAATGTTCAGATGCACGTCTTCCAGATCCAGCAGCCATTCAAATTTGCCGACAGCTATTTCTTCCAGAATTTGCGCCATGCCGCGTTTGATTTCCGCGTGGTCTTCCTGACTGATGATATTCTGATGCGCCAGCATCTCCGCATGTGCGAGTGAACCCTGGATATCGACTTGCGCCAGACGCTTGTCGAAAAATACCGAGGCGGTGTAACGCTTGACGAGATCCGAAACGGGTTCGTTGAAGCGAGCCGACCAGGCCTCGCTTTTTTTGGAGAGTTGTGCTGTCATAATTGGTTCCTGATGAATACGCGATTATAGATCAACCCAAGCTCCCAATCCCACACCCAGCCGTGATAAATCCTTAACCATGCAGCCATTGTCAGATCCCGCGCCGGCAAAGCCTATCGAGGTAGTGATCCCCGATTGTTGCAACATCGGCATCATGGTCAAGTCGCTGCTGCTCGTCAACGGCGTTGTACTGACGGTGATGTTGATCAATGCGTCCAGTGTGTATGCCGGTTTGCTGGCCTTTGTTGAGGCGTCCATGCTGGTTGAACTGGCCAGCCTGCTGTCCTTGTTTGGTTTGTGCGGCTTGCGCCGCCTGGTCAAGACCATTCCACCGTGGGGGCAGCGTCTGGCCTGCGCCTTGCTGCCGGCGGCGATTACCGGCTTGATCATTCATTATTTGCTCAACGATGCAAACGGCATGATCAGCCTGAGTCGGCTATCGGCGCCGGAGGGTGTTGTTTGCGCAGCACTGTTCGGTATCAGTTTGCAGCACTATTTCGAATTACGTACACGCGCCTTTTCACCTGCGCTGGCCGAGGCACGACTGCAGGCATTGCAGGCTCGCATACGCCCCCACTTTCTGTTCAACAGTCTGAATGCGGTGTTGTCGCTGATACGCACCGAGCCACGGCGAGCAGAAAGCACACTGGAAGATATGGCGGATCTATTCCGCATCCTGATGCGAGATGCGCGCGACATTACGACGCTGGGCAACGAAATACGGATAGGCATGCAATACCTGTCGATAGAAAAAATCAGGCTGGGCGAACGATTGCAGGTCATATGGGATATGGAAAATATTTCCGGTGACAGCTTGCAGCGGGCGACCGTGCCGGCATTGCTGTTGCAACCTCTGCTGGAAAATGCCGTGCATTACGGCGTCGAGCCTTCGACCGATGCGGCGCTGATCAGTATTTCCATCAGTCGCGTACGTGATCGCATCGAGGTCGTGATGAGCAATCCCTTTCACGCCGGAACAGTGTCGACCGGCAATCACATGGCGCTGGATAATATCCGCGAACGCCTGACGCTTTTATACGATATGGAGGCGCAATTGACGACGCAGGTGGTGGAAGGGCAATTCAGATTGCAGCTTCATTTTCCCTATCGCAAGGCGAGCGCATGATGCCGCGCATCTTCATAGTCGATGATGAAGCACCGGCGCGTGCGCGCCTGACGACGCTGCTGTCGGACATCGCTGTCGAATGTCCGCATGAGCTGGTAGGCGAAGCGTCACAGGCGCAGCAGGCGCTGGACAGGATTGCCGAACTGGCACCGGACATCGTGCTGCTGGATGTGCAAATGCCCGGCATGACTGGAATCGAAATGGCGGCACATCTGGCACAGAGTGAAGCGGCGGCACCGGCGATCATATTCGTCACCGCCTATGACGAATATGCGTTGCAGGCTTTCGAGGTGCATGCGCTCGACTATCTGCTCAAACCGGTGCGCGCTGCGCGTCTGGCGGAAGCGATCCGGCGCGTGCATGTCTTGAAACAGCCCGCAGGAACGCGCAAGAAATTGATTGCAGATGTGGCTGGCACGCTGCAAACCGTGCGCAGGAATTTCTCGGTACAGGAACGCGGACGCCTGTTACTGGTACCCGTAAACGAGGTGTTGTATCTGAAGGCGGAAGCGAAATACGTTACCTTGCGCACACGTGAGCGCGAATATCTGCTGGAGGGCACATTGTCTGCGCTGGAACAGGAATTTCCCCGGCAATTCATACGTGTGCATCGCAATGCGCTGGTCGCGCGTCATGCGATTGCCGGCGTGGAGCGCGGCCAGCAGCCGGTGGATATGGAAAACGATGGCAATAACGATGGCGATCGCGCACAGGAGTCATGGCAAGTGATTTTGCACGGCATCAGCGATCGTCTGCCGATTTCACGACGTCAGTGGCCGGCAGTCAAAACTCTGGTTCGATAGCGGCATTCACCGGTGTTCATGCGATAAAAAAGGAAGCGCATGCGCTTCCTTTTTTGTTGCTGCAGAGGCTGCTTAGCCGGTATTGCGCAAACCGGCTGCGATGCCGTTGATGGACAGATGGATGCCGCGTCGAACACGATCATCCACATTGCCGCCGTCACCGTTCATGGTTGCGCGATGGCGCTTGATCAATTCAACCTGCAAGTGATTCAGCGGATCGAGATAGGCAAAGCGGTTCTTGATGGAGCGTGCCAGCAGCGGATTGTTGGCCAGGCGTTCCTTCTTGCCGGTGATCAGTGTCAGCGATGCCGAAGTGCGTTCGTGTTCATTGACGATGCGCTTGAAGATGCTGTTGCGCAGTTTCTTGTCGCTGACCATTTCCGAATAACGCGAAGCGACAGCCAGATCGGTTTTCGACAGAACCATATCCATATTTGACAGCAGCGTGGCAAAGAACGGCCATTCCTTCAACATCGCGCGCAGCGTAGCGACGCGCTTGGCTTTGTTATCTCCCTGTGCCAGCCACAGCTCGATGGCGCTGCCGAAACCGTACCAGCCCGGCAGCAGCAAACGACACTGACCCCAGGAGAAACCCCATGGAATGGCGCGCAGATCCTCGATGCGACGGGTCGCCTTGCGCGAAGCAGGACGCGAACCAATATTGAGTTCGGCAATTTCCGCAATCGGCGTAGCCGAGAAAAAGTAATCGGTGAAGCCCGGGGTTTCGTACACCAGATTGCGGTAAGCCTCGTATGCCAGTTCCGATAGCTCACCCATCACGTTTTCAAACTCGGCCAGCTTTTTCGCATATCGGTTTTCGGACGGCGGCGGTGTCAGACTGGCTTCCAGTGTCGCGGCAACCAGCAGCGCCAGATTGCGGCGGCCGATTTCCGGATTGGAGAATTTCGATGCGATGATTTCGCCCTGTTCAGTCAGACGAATCTGGCCATTCACGGTGCCCGGCGGTTGTGCCAGGATCGCTTCATAGCTTGGTCCGCCGCCACGTCCGACTGTGCCGCCGCGACCGTGGAACAGGCGCAGCTTGACGCCGGCTTTGTTGAAGACTTCGACCAGTTGCGTTTCCGCCTTGTACAGTTCCCAGTTCGAGGTGAGGAAGCCGCCATCCTTGTTGGAATCCGAATAGCCGAGCATGACTTCCTGCAGGTGGCCCTGTTTGGCGATCAGTTTTCTGACCTGCGGAATTGCCATCACCTGTTCCATGATGGTGGCGGCCAGACGCAGATCGGGAATCGTTTCAAACAATGGAATCACCATCAGATCGAGTTCGCCGATCGCGTTCTTTTCTGTATCCAGGCGCAACAGGCCGGTTTCGCGTTGCAGCAGCAGCACTTCCAGCATGTCGGATACGGTTTCCGTGTGCGAGATGATGTAGTTGCGAATTGCACGTGCGCCGTAATGTTTGCGGATATCGCTGGCGGCGCGCAGGATGGTCAGTTCGGAATTGGTTTCATCCGAATAATCGATATACGGCGAATACAGCAGACGCGGTTTGTCCAGTTCGGATAGCAGCAATGCCACTTTCTTTTCTTCCGGCAGGGCGGCGTAGGCCGATTCGACCTGCGCGCACTTGAACAGTTCGCTCAATACGCGTTCGTGGACGTCCGAGCTTTGGCGCATATCCAGTGAGGCCAGATGGAAGCCGAAAATTTCCGCCGCCCGCAGCAGGGATGCCAGACGCGGTTTGATCAGGGCCGTGCCGTGCCGTGCCCTCAGCGAATCGGTCAGTGCCTGCAGATCCCTGGAGAATTCACTTGCATTTTCGTAGGCTGGCGCAGAACCGATTTCCTTGCGCAGCACGGTTGCACCTTGTGCGCGTGCAGTGGCCGCGAGGCGGGCATACATGCCGATCAGGGCACGACGATATTGTTCGTCGGCGCGATGTTCGGACGTGTCCGGTGATTTGTCGGCCAAGGCCTGCACTTCCGGGCTGACGCCGGCGAGGAAGGTCGAAATCGACAGCTCGGCTCCCAGCGCATGCACTTCTTCCAGATAGAACTCGAGAATGGTGGTCGATTGACGGGCCAGTGCGAGCTGCATCGTGTCGGCATTGACATTTGGATTGCCGTCGCGATCACCACCTATCCAGCTGCCCATCTGTACATACAAAGGCTGTTCGCGACTGACGCTGCTGGCGCGTTGCGGGAAGCACTCGGCGATTTCAGATTCGATATCCTCGTATAGCGCAGGCAATTCGCGCAGGAAGGTCATGCGGTAATACGACAGCGCATTATTGATTTCATCTTCAACGGTCAATTTCGTGTAACGCAGCAGGCGTGTTTGCCACAAGGTCGTGACGCGTGAATGGATACGTCCGGTATTTTCTGCGCGTTCCTTGGCAGTCATGGGCAGATCGCGCTCGGCCAGCAGGCGGGCGATTTCATGTTCGGCATCGAGGATGCTCTTGCGTTGCACTTCGGTAGGGTGCGCGGTCAGCACCGGCGAAATCAATGCATCCTTGAAAAACTTGCGCACGGTGGCGCCGGAGACGCCTGCATCGTGCAGTTTTTCCAGCGCATAGGCGACGCTGCCTTCTTGCGCGTGAGAGCCTGCCAGCAAATGGGCGCGACGACGACGGTTGTGATGCTGATCTTCCGCGATATTGGCCAGGTGCGAAAAATAGGAAAAAGCGCGCACCACCGAAATGGTTTGTTCGCGTGTGAGTTTTTTCAACAGCTTGTTGAGGTCGGCGCCGGCCTGTACATCGGATTCGCGGCGAAAGCGAACGGCAGTCTGGCGTATGGTTTCCACTATTTCGAATACGGCATCGCCTTGCTGATCGCGCAAGACATCGCCGAGCAGGCGTCCCAGCAAACGGATATCTTCCTTGAGTGGCGCATCTTTATTAGCGGAAGGGGTAAGCGCGCGCGGTGGAGTTTTCAGTTGTTTTGCCATAGTTGAAAAATGCAATCAGCTTGTTGAGGGGGATAAGGATGGAGTGGACCGGCTGTCGAGCGAAGACGCATGCTAAAATTTCAAGAATGCCTTAACCTACAATCTGCGATGTCATCGGTTCTGCGCACCAGAAAAACGCGGAACCTGCAGAAAATCGAAAGAATCCGTTGAAATTTCCACCCCCGAAAAAATTAGTCATTGCCTCGCGTGAAAGTCGTCTGGCCATGTGGCAAGCCGAGCATGTGCGCGAAAAACTGTCCTTATTATATCCGCAGTGTGCGATCGAGATTCTCGGCATGACTACGCGCGGCGATCAAATTCTCGATCGGACCCTGTCCAAAGTCGGTGGCAAAGGCCTGTTTGTCAAAGAGCTGGAAGTGGCGATTGCCGAGCGGCGTGCCGATCTGGCTGTACATTCGCTGAAGGATGTGCCGATGAGTCTGCCGGAAGGTTTTGCACTGGCGGCCGTGCTGGAACGGGAAGATCCGCGCGATGCGTTTGTTTCTAATGACTATGCATCGCTGGACGACTTGCCGGATGGCGCCATCGTCGGCACCAGCAGCCTGCGGCGTCAGGCCCTGATCGCCGCGCGCTATCCGAAACTGGTGATACGTCCATTGCGCGGCAATCTGGATACTCGCCTGGGCAAGCTGGACAAGGGCGAATACGCCGCCATCATTCTGGCTGCCGCCGGCCTGAAACGGCTGGGTATGCTGCAACGCATACGCGCCGTGCTCGATCCGGAACAGAGTCTGCCGGCACCCGGGCAGGGTGCGATGGGCATAGAAATTCACGCCGATAGAACCGATTTGCAGGAATGGCTGGCACCGCTCAATCATGAAGCGACAGCGCAGGTGGTCACTGCGGAACGCACCGTATCCAGAAATTTCGGCGGCAGTTGCCAGATTCCATTGGCGGCATTTGCCACGATAGAAAACGGCAGCATGCGTTTGCGCGCCATGATCGCCACTCCGGATGGCAAGCGGGTGGCACGTGCCGATCTGAATGGAGCGGCGCATGCGCCGGAGGCGCTGGGCGAGCAGATTGCCGGGTTGTTGCAGCAGCAGGAAGCCGACGCCATTCTGGCATCCTGCAAAACGGAAGATGCCGGGGATGCCTGATTCCGTGTTGGGCGAGGTCATCATTACGCGGCCGCTGGCACAAGCCGACGAACTGGCGCGGCGCGTGACTGCACTGGGTCGCACCGCAACCGTATTTCCTCTGCTTGATATTTTGCCGCTGGCCGATCAGGCGCCCCTGCAACAGGCGCTGCGTGATCTCAGTGGCTATGCGCTGATTGCCTTCGTCAGTCCCAACGCAATCGATGCTGCTCTGGGCGCACGTACCGATTGGCCGCGCGATATTCCGATGGCAGTAGTCGGCGAGGGCAGCCGGCTGGCACTGGCCAGACACGGTTTGACAGCGGAAAACAGCACCATCATCAGTCCGACCGATCCGGAACGCAGCGATTCTGAAACTTTACTGGCGGAACTGGATTTGCCCGCCCTGCGCAACAGGCAGGTATTGATTGTGCGCGGCGAAACCGGGCGACCGCTGTTGAGCGACGCCTTGCGTGCAGCCGGGGTGCAGGTGAGCTTGCTGGCCGCTTACCGCAGAGTGGCGCCGGTATTCGACGAAACACGTCGTCGCGAACTGAAACGTTTATTGCATGGTCAGAACGACTGGATCGTGACCAGTTCGGAAGCCTTGCGCTTTTTGACGCAGATGGTTACGCAACTCGATGAGGTGGAGGGCGTCGCTAAAATGCAACAACAAAGAATGATCGTATCGCATATACGCATTGCTGAAACCGCGCAGTTGCTGGGTTTCAGCAATATCACCATTACCAGATCAGGCGACGACGGACTGTTAGCCGCGTTACAATCTCGCACATGAACGACATGCCGACATCTCCAGAATCCACGCCGCCAGCAACTCCAGCTGTGGTATCCGCTCCTGAAATCAAAGAGGATAGCGCTCCCTTGCACAAGGAAAAGACCCGAACCAGGACGCGTCAACCGCTGATTTATATTGCGTTGATCGTGCTGGCCGCACTGTTGGCAGCGCAATGGTGGACCTCACACCGCGAGCTTTCCAGCGTGCGCAATGAAGTCGCGCGGCGCATGCAAAGCGGCGATGCCATCAACAGCGAAACCAAGGTCATCGTGAAATCGGCGCAGGAAACCATCACCGAATTGCAGGCCAAGGTGAATGTGCTGGAAAGCAAGCAGATAGAAGCGCAAAGCCAGCAACTCGCGCTGGAGCAGCTGTATCAGGATTTATTCAAGAAACGCGAAGACTGGGCGCTGGCGGAAATCGAGCAGGTTTTGTCCACCGCCAGCCAGCAGCTGCAATTGGCCGGCAATGTACAAGGTGCCCTGATTGCGCTGCAAAATGCCGATGCGCGTCTGTCGCGTTCCGATACGCCGCAATTCGTTAATGTGCGGCGTGCCATCGGGCATGATATACAACGCCTGAAGGCCTTGCCCAGCCTGGATTTGACCGGTATCGCGCTGCGTCTGGATAGCGTGATCGGACAGATCGACACCATACCGCTGCTGGCCGATGAACAACCGGCCTTGCCGGCAAGCGAGCCGAAAAATCGTCGTCCCCCGAGCAAGGTAAAAGCAGAAAAAGCAGGGGTTGCGAAAGAACAGGCAGCGAACGATTGGTGGCCGCTGGCAAAAGCACAATGGGAAAGCTGGACCAATGAAATGTGGGGCGAAATCCAGCAACTGATGCGTGTGCGCAGTGTGGAAACATCGGATGCCTTGCTGCTTTCGCCGACGCAGGCATATTACGCACGTGAAAATTTGAAGCTGCGCTTGCTGAATGCGCGTCTGGCCCTGTTGTCGCGCAATGAAGCGGCGTTCCGCAGCGACATGATTGCGTCGCAGGACAGCATCGCCAAGTATTTCGATACGCGCGCCAAGCAGACGCAAACCGCGCAGGCGATGCTGAAGCAGGTACAGTCGAGCAATCTGGCAATCGAGATGCCTACTTTGGCCGAAAGTCTGAACGCAGTCCGTAACTACAAAGCGAAGCCCTGATTATTTCCGAGTTGATTATCCTGAACCCGGTTTCAGGATTCGCTTTTTAAACCATGATTGCCACCCGTTTTTAATATGCGCATATTTCTCTGGCTCATTGCCTTGTTTGCCACTGCCATCGGATTGGCGGTCGTGGCGCGTTTCAATCCCGGTAACGTGGTGTTTTTCTACCCACCGTACCGGATCGATCTGTCGCTGAACTTTTTCCTGCTGCTTGCCGTCCTGCTGTTCTTCCTCATCTATCTGGTGTTGAAGACCTTGCGTGTGGCGCAAAGAATGCCGGGCCGCGTGGCTGCTTACCGTCGCGAGAAACAGGAGCGCAAAGGAAATCAAGCCTTGCGCGAATCCCTGAAGGCTTATTTTGAAGGCCGTTTCGGCCATGCAGAAAAAGCGGCGATGCGCGCCACCGAATCACCGGAGAACGCCGGCCTGGCTGCGCTGATTGCCGCGCGCGCCGCGCACCGCATGCAGCAGACTGAACGACGCGATACCTGGCTGGCGACAGTGGAAGAAGATCAGACGCTGAAAACCGCACGTCTGATGACGGCTATCGAACTGCTGGTGGATGAACGCCAGCCGGAACTCGCCCTGGATGTGGTCAAGGAATTGAATGCCAACGGCACGCGTCATATACACGCGCTGCGCATGGCGCTCAAGGCGAATCAGCGTGCGGAAAACTGGCCGGAAGTCTTGCGCCTGGTACGTACGCTGGACAAGAACAACGCGCTGCATCCGACCTTGTCGAATCGCTTGCGCGAACTGTCCTATCGGGATTTGCTGCAGGATCCGTCCAACGATGAAGAAGCGATACGTAATGTCTGGTGGAGTATTCCGGCGGAAGATCGCGTCAAGCCGTTTATTGCCGCCCATGCCGCAGAAGCATTTACCAAGCGCGGCTTGCAGGATGAGGCGCGCGCAATCGTTGAAAAAGCACTGGCAGTGGAATGGGACGACAGGCTGTTACGCGCCTATCGCGTGGCCGCAGCAACTGAGGGTTCAGCGGCTTTGCTGGGACAGATCGAACGTTGCGAAGAGTGGGCGAAAAAGCACCCGGCTGATCCCGAGCTTGCCCTGACCCTGGGTACTTTGTGTCTGCGCCAAAGCCTGTGGGGCAAGGCACAGCGTCAATTGGAACAGGCATTGTCGGATGCGAGCGGACCGCGCATGGTGCAGGAAGTACATTTGAAACTGGCGCAATTGCATGAAGCGCTGAATCATACGGAAGAAGCGGCTGAACATTATCGTTTATGCGCGGTTGCGACGACCTTGTAACGAGCAAGAGCAAGAACTTTCTGCTGTACCGCTGCCGGTTTGTTTGCTGTCCGGCAGCTTTCCATCTGTTTTCTTCAGCAGCGCCAGCCAGGGCAAAATGATGAAAACCGCTATAATTCCGGGTTGGCACTACACCCCCCACTTTTGAGAAAACACCATGAGTCTGAATCACGTCCCAGCCGGCAATGATTTGCCGAACGACTTCAACGTCATTATCGAAATCCCAATGAACGCCGATCCGGTCAAGTACGAAGTTGACAAGGAATCCGGCGCAATATTTGTCGATCGCTTCATGAGTACAGCGATGCATTATCCGTGTAACTACGGTTACGTTCCACAAACCCTGTCCGACGATGGCGACCCGGTTGACGTGTTGGTGATCACACCGTTCCCGCTGTATCCAGGTGTTGTCGTGCGTTGCCGCGCGATCGGGATGTTGAAGATGACGGATGAGGCCGGTGGCGATGCAAAATTGCTGGCAGTGCCTATCGACAAGATTCTGCCTATCTACAGTCACTGGCAAAAACCTGAAGACATCAATGATCTGCGTCTGCAGCAGATTCAGCATTTCTTTGAACACTACAAGGATCTGGAAAAAGGCAAATGGGTCAAAATTGAAGGCTGGGTCGGCCCGGATGAAGCCAAGGCAGAAATCATGTCCGGTGTCGAAGCCTATAAAAAAAGCATAGCCAAATAAAATGTGGCGTCATGCTGTTTGTGAAATAAAAAAGCGCACCGAGGTGCACTTTTTTATTATTGGCCTGCTCAAGCTTGTGACAACTAGGCTGTCTAGCGAAACCATAGTGTATAGGCGGCGATCGCGGCAGCGACTACAACACTGCACGCCGGCCAGAACAGGTGCGATGAATGAAAATCAGGAGCATTGGCCGGTTGCTCTACATCGACGATCAATTTCGATGTGCGTTCGTGTTCGCGCCGCGTGCGCATCAGGTGACGTTTGATGTCGAGCGCCATTTCCTCTGCAGTCTGATAGCGCTTGTCTGCCTTTTTGCTCATCGCCTTGGCGACGATTTTTGATAATGTCAGCGGTACATCTGCTTCTATCATGTGCGGTTCCGGCGCTGCCTTGAAGGCAATCTGGTGCAGCAGCTTGTCGGTATCTTCTCCCTGGAAAGGTTTGCGGAAGGTCAGCATTTCAAACATCACCGCACCCAGCGAATAAATATCAGTGCGCGCATCGACGTTCAGTCCGAGCGCCTGTTCCGGTGACATGTAATTCGGTGTGCCGATCACATTGTCCTGAAACAGCGTATGCGGTTCATTGTCTTTTTGCGGCTGATCCGAAATTCTGTTGGGTGTGCGGGCGATGCCGAAATCAACGATCTTGGGCTGATGATCGGCCACCAGAAAAATATTGGCCGGCTTGATGTCTCTGTGCACGACGCCATGTTTGTGCGCGTGATCCAGCGCATCGGCAATTTTCCACGCGATCGACGCCACATCGTCCGGCGTAAAACGATGGCCGGCATTCAGCAGCTTGCTCAATTCGCGTCCCTGCAGGTATTCCATTGCGATATAGGTGGAATCGCCTTCGCTGGAGGCTTCGTAGATCGTGACGATGTTCGAGTGGGCGAGGCGCCCTGCAGCACGTGCTTCATTGATGAATTGCTGTTCGTGCTGTTTTCTTTCTACCGGCGACAGGCGGCTGCGGAAAGTTTTGATGGCGATATCGCGATCGATGACCGGATCGTGCCCCAGATAAACCACGCCGATAGAACCTCGACCCAGTTCATGGGTGACGGAAAAACGTCCGATACGGACAAGTTTGGTCTGTGGGGCAGGGGGAAGTGTGGCAATAAATGTCATCGTGTTTTCAGCATGCCTCGATGTTGAGAATATAACAAGCGTTCGATATAGAAAAATATGCCGGGCGAATATTTTTTACAACTTGAATGGGTTGCGTTCATTCAGCTCATCCATATACGTATCGATACCGCCACTCTCGCGCTGCAAAAATTCCTCGATGGCATTGGAAAACGCCGCGTGTGCCAGCCAGTGCGCAGACCAGGTTTTCTGCGGCAGAAAACCGCGCGCCATTTTATGTTCGCCTTGCGCACCGCCCTCAAAGCAGGCCATGTTGTTGGCGATGCAGAATTCCAGCGGCTGGTAATAAGCGGTTTCAAAATGCAGGCAATCGACATGTTTTATTGCGCCCCAATAACGACCGTAGACGATTTGTCCGTTGTGGATCAGCAGGGATGAAGCAATCGGCATGCCATTCTGTTCAGCGACGATCAGCAAAATATTTTGCGGCATCGTTTTGCCGATACGCCGGAAAAAATCCAGATTCAGATAAGGCGTGGAATGATGTGCTGCATATGTATGGTCGTAGCAGCGTTTGAAAAAAATCCAGTCGGCATCGTTCGCCTCATGCCCGGATACATGGCGGAAGGTAACGCCGGCTTGCTGTACCTTGCGTCGCTCGGCACGTATGTTTTTACGTTTTTTCCGTTCCAGCGTGTGCAGGAATTCATCAAAATTCCGGTAGCCTGCATTGAGCCAATGGAATTGCACTCCGGTACGCAACATGAAGCCGGCGTCGCGCAGGATGCCAGCCTGTGCGGGTGGTGGATACAGGATATGGGTGGAAGAAAAGGTATTGTCCTGCTGTACTGCCAACAGGGCTGCAATCAACGCCGTTGTGGCCTCCGCATCGCGCGTCAGCAGACGGCTGCCGGTCACCGGTGTGAAGGGAATGGCGGAAAGCAGCTTGGGATAATATTCAAGGCCATTGCGCTCGTAAGCGTCGGCCCAGGCCCAGTCGAATACGTATTCTCCGTAGGAATGGCTTTTGACATACAGGGGTAGTGCTGCAGCCAGTTCTTGCCCCGCTTCTTCATCGCGCCAGATCGTCAGAAACTGCGCTTGCCAGCCAGACCTGGCCGAGGCGCAAGCGCTTTCATGCAAGGCATCCAGAAAGGCGAACGATAGAAATGGATTGGCATCCGGCTGCAGTTGAATCAGCGCATCCCATGCAGGCTGGCCGATTTCCGACAGAGAAGAAACGATACGCGTGCGATAATTACCAGGTTCCTTGGCCAATTCGCTGGAAGATGCATTAGCAGATGTGTTGGCAGAGTCGTTCACAGGTGATTCAGCTTTATCCATGCATTTTTAAACTTCAGGCTTTTCATTTTCCTGCATTTTTCGCACTCATTTCTGATAATACTCACGCCATGACAGTCAAAGTCGCCATTGCGCAAATCAACAGTACGGTGGGTGATCTTGCCGGTAACCGTGCGAAGATCGCCGAATTTTCCCGCCGTGCCGCCGAACAGGGCGCCGATATCGTGTTGACACCGGAATTGTCGCTGGTTGGTTATCCGCCGGAAGACCTGTTGTTACGCCAGTCATTCTACGCAAAAACAGCAGAGACGTTGGATGCGCTGGCGGCCGATCTGGCAGTACTGAAAAATCTGCACGTGGTGGTTGGACATCCGTTTGAAAAAGACGGGCAGCGTTTCAATGCCGCTTCGGTACTGCTCAACGGAAAAATCAGCGCCACCTATTGCAAGCATGATTTGCCGAATGCAACCGTGTTTGATGAGAAGCGTTATTTTTCCTCTGGCGATCAGGCCGTGGTGTTTGACGTCAAGGGTGTGCGCTTCGGCATCAATATTTGCGAAGACACCTGGTTCCCGCAGGCGCCGGCGCGTGCGGCAGCGGCTGGTGCGCAAGTGCTGTTGGTGCCAAACGGCTCGCCCTATCACATGAACAAACAGCATTTGCGCGTCGATGTGATGCATGCGAATGTAACGACACACGGCATGAGCCTGGTGTATGCAAATCTGGTCGGCGGTCAGGATGAACTGATTTTCGACGGCAATTCCTTTGTGCTGGATCAGGCTGGCGAGATACGCGCGCAATTGCAGCATTGTGCCGAGGATTTGCAAATTATTGAATTCAAGGGCGGCCAGCCACTAGCCGGAATTATCATCGAAGAGCTGTCGGCCGAGGCGCAAGTCTACAAAGCGCTGGTGCTGGGCGTGCGCGATTACATAGGCAAGAACGGTTTCCCGGGCGCCTTGATAGGGATGTCCGGCGGTGTCGATTCTGCGTTGACACTGGCAGTTGCAGTTGATGCGTTGGGCGCCGACAAGGTGCGTGCCATCATGATGCCGTCGCCCTATACCGCAGAAATCTCATGGGTGGATTCGCGCGATATGGTTCGGCGCGTCGACGTGCGTTACGACGAAATCGGCATCAACGATTGTTTCGAGGCTTTCAACCGTACGCTGGCAGATGAGTTCAAAGGTTTGAAGCAGGATACGACGGAAGAAAATATCCAGGCACGCATACGCGGCACTATCCTGATGGCGCTGTCGAACAAGCATGGTGCTATCGTGCTGACAACCGGTAACAAGAGCGAGATGGCGGTCGGTTATTGCACTTTGTACGGTGATATGGCCGGCGGTTTTGCGGTACTCAAGGATATTGCGAAGACGCTGGTGTATCGGCTGTGCGCTTACCGCAATACTGTTTCAGCCGTGATACCGGAACGGATATTGACGCGTGCGCCTTCGGCCGAGCTGCGACCGGATCAGACTGATCAGGATTCGCTGCCGCCGTATGAAATCCTCGATGCGATCATGCAAATGTACATGGAAGAAAATCAAAGCGGGGCCGAGATCATTGCCGCCGGTTATCGGGCAGAAGATGTGGCGCGTATTACCCACCTGATCAAGATCAATGAATACAAGCGACGTCAGTCACCGGTCGGAATACGCGTGACACATCGTGCTTTTGGTCGCGACTGGCGTTATCCGATCACGTCAAAATTCCGCGAATAATGGCAAAATGAATAAAATATGCCGGCATCTGCCGGCTGCGGCGTAGACTGGCTGTATCGATGAGCAATCTTCAAGGAGTATTAATGAAACAAATTACTGCAATTATCAAGCCGTTCAAACTCGATGAAGTGCGCGAAGGTTTGGCCGATGTGGGGGTGACTGGTTTGACTGTAACGGAAGTCAAGGGTTTCGGTCGTCAAAAAGGCCATACCGAGCTGTATCGCGGTGCCGAATACGTGGTTGATTTTTTACCCAAGGTAAAGGTTGAGGCGGTGGTGGATGATGCAGTGGTTGAGCAGGCAGTCGAAGCCATTATCAAGGCAGCGCGCACCGGGAAAATCGGCGACGGCAAGATTTTCGTGCAGGCGATAGAGCAGGTCGTGCGCATCCGCACAGGTGAAACGGGTATCGACGCTGTATAAGGCGCTGTCAAAGCAGGCTGACGGGGAAAATTGTATGAGGTAAATGGAGGGGCTGCGGCATGTCGCAGCTTTTATCCCTGACACGACACGCAGTACAGCAGCTACGCTCGTGTAGCGAAATGCGGGTCAACCTAGCTGGCTCTGAGTAGTACAAGCAGTGCGCCTGCACCGCCATCGACGGCTCTGGCCTGGCAGAAGGCGATCACTTCGTCTTTTTGCGCCAGCCAGTTGCGCACCTTGTGTTTCAGCACCGGCTCCTTGTTGACGGAGCCCAGTCCCTTGCCATGAATGACGCGTACGCAACGCAGGCCGCGTTTGATCGCCGTACGTAAATACTCGCTCAATGCTTCGCGTGCTTCGTCGGTACGCATGCCGTGCAGATCGAGTTGGCTTTGTATCAGCCAATGGCCGCGCCGCAATTTGCGCACGACATCCGGGCCTATGCCCTTGCGCGCATAACTGAGCGCCTCGTCGGTATCGAGCAGGGTATCTGTGGTGAATTCGTCGGACAGCGATTCGCGTAGTGCCGCCTGTTCATCCGCCAGGTGCTGGCGTGCGATCGGCAGCGGGCGTGGTGCTATTACCGTTGTTTTTCCGGATGGTGCGAGTGGCGCAACTTCACCTATGCTGCGACGGAAGAGATCGGCTTCGAGTTGAGCGGTCTTTTCCGTCTGCATGCGTTTCTCTTCGGCAATCTGACGCGCTTCTTCCTGCGTCTTCAAATCTTTTTGCAGCGATTTAAGTCCGGAAAAATCCTTGAGCGGAGCAGGCATGTGAGCGACCTCAGATGATGTGTGCGAGCTTATTGCGCACGAACACGGACGCGATTGCCCATGTTCGCGTGGCTGTGCTGAAAGCGCTTATTCCTGGCTTTCCAGATAGCGTTGCGCATCCAGTGCCGCCATGCAGCCGGTGCCGGCGCTGGTGACTGCCTGGCGATAGATGTGATCCTGCACGTCGCCTGCCGCGAATATGCCAGGGATGCTGGTTGCGGTAGCCATGCCCTCCAGCCCGGTTTTGGTCTTGATGTAACCGTTGTGCATATCCAGCTGGCCTTCAAAAATGCTGGTATTCGGCTTGTGTCCGATCGCGATGAAAACGCCATGCAGCTTGATGGCCGTGATGGAATCGTCAGTGGTCGAGCGGATATTGATGCCGGTGACGCCACTGTCATCGCCGGTAATCTCATCCAACGTGTGATTGAATTTGATCTCGATCTTGCCTTCTGCAACTTTGGCCATCAGGCGGTCGATCAGGATGGCTTCGGCGCGGAATTTGTCGCGCCTGTGAACCAGCGTGACCTTGGTTGCGATATTTGACAGATACAGTGCTTCTTCGACTGCCGTATTGCCGCCGCCGATTACGGCGACTTCCTGTTCCCGATAGAAAAATCCGTCGCATGTCGCGCAGGCGGATACACCCTTGCCCATGAACGCCTGTTCAGATGGCAAACCCAGATATTGGGCCGATGCGCCGGTCGCAATGATGAGCGAATCGCAGGTGTATTCGCCCATGTCGCCAATCAGGCGTATCGGTTTTTCATCGAGTTTGGTGGTATGGATATGGTCGAAGATGATTTCGGTATTGAAGCGTTCGGCATGCTGCAGCAGCCGTTGCATCAGCTCCGGGCCTTGCACGCCCAGCGGGTCGCCGGGCCAGTTTTCCACGTCGGTGGTGGTCATCAATTGACCGCCTTGCTCGACACCGGTAACCAGAACCGGCTTGAGGTTGGCGCGGGCAGCATACACTGCTGCGCTGTAACCGGCTGGTCCGGAGCCAAGAATTAAAACGTGGGCATGTTTTGGGCTGGTCATTGGTAACTAATCGTAAAAGTGTGAATGAAAACGCGATCAGGGCTGGTAAAACCTGCGTTCAGTTGTTTACATATGTTGCTGGGGCATCAAATTTCAAGCTGTTCTTGAATTATTCGGTGTAATCGGAGAAAACTGGTTAAGATTATAGACGAACCAGCCGCGTCGGCAGGAGCGGCAGCTGGAAAACGCACTGCACCAGCTCCGCATGCCAGCCGTTGCTGCGTGCGCAACGCGCGATTCGCGTGTTTAAGCAAGTTCAATATTAGCGTCACTGCATCCGGATTTATGACTAAACCAAGCCCAGCCTATACTCGCAAGACCAATTCTACAAAAGACCAGCCTTTGCCTGGCAGACTCGTGCGGCTGTTGTCCGAAGCCCGCTGGTTTGTTCTGGCGGCTCTTACCTTGTACCTGATTCTGATTTTCCTTACCTATTCGCCTGTCGATCCGGGCTGGTCGCATGCGAATGTTGTTCCCAAACTGCATAATCTGGGTGGTCGGGCAGGTGCCTGGCTGGCTGATATTCTGTTGTTCATTTTCGGTTTCTCGGCCTGGTGGTTATGTGTGTTTTTACTGCGCCTGGTATGGCTGGGTTACCGCCGCTTGTCGCAACGCTTTTTACTGAAAAAAGAACCGGAACCCGAACACCATCAGGAAGGTTTGATTCGCGGCATTGGGTTTTTCCTGCTCATGGCCGGTAGCGTCGCGCTGGAATATTTGCGCATGTATACGCTGAAGGCGCAGCTACCGCGAACGCCGGGCGGTGTGCTGGGTGAATTGCTCGGCAATGCGGCACAGAATACCTTTGGTTTCATGGGGGCGACCCTGCTGCTGCTGCTGGTGTTCGGCCTGGGTTTCAGTCTGTTTTTCCATGTGTCGTGGCTGGGTGTGGCCGAACGCATCGGTGAAACGATAGAGCTACTGTTGCGGGCGGTGCGCAATCTGCACGGCGCGCGCGAGGATCGCAAACTGGGTTATGTCGCGGCAGTCAAGCGTGAAGAAGTCGTGGTCAACGAACGGGCAAAAATCGTCGATGCGCCACCTATCCGCATCGAACCGCAAATCGTTGCGGTACCAAAATCTGATCGGGTAGAAAAAGAACGTCAGGTTTCCCTGTTCAACGATATGCCGGATACCAATCTGCCACCTTTGTCCCTGCTGGATGAAGCACCGCAGGCGCAGGAAACCGTCAGTATCGAAACACTGGAATTCACCAGCCGTCTGATTGAGAAGAAATTGTCGGACTTCGGCATCTCGGTGAAAGTGGTGGCGGCCTATCCCGGCCCGGTTGTTACACGTTATGAAATCGAACCGGCGACCGGCGTTAAAGGTAGCCAGATCGTCGGTCTGGCACGTGATCTGGCGCGTTCACTATCGCTGACTTCCATCCGTGTAGTTGAAACCATACCTGGCAAGAATTACATGGCGCTTGAGTTGCCCAACCCCAAGCGCCAGATTGTGCGCCTGACCGAGATCATCAGCTCCAAGGTCTACAACGACAGCAGTTCCAGCCTGACGATTGCATTGGGCAAGGATATCGCCGGCAATCCGGTGGTGGCCGATCTGGCGAAGATGCCGCATTTGCTGGTGGCGGGCACTACCGGCTCGGGTAAATCGGTCGGCATCAATGCGACGATACTGTCGCTGCTGTATAAATCCGATCCGAATCAGGTGCGCTTGATCCTGATCGATCCGAAGATGCTTGAGTTGTCGATTTACGAAGGCATTCCACATCTGCTGGCGCCAGTCGTGACAGACATGCGCCAGGCCGGCCACGCACTCAACTGGGGCGTCAATGAGATGGAGCGCCGCTACAAGCTGATGAGCAAACTCGGCGTACGTAACCTCGCTGGCTACAACACCAAGATCGCCGAAGCGGAAAAGAATGAACAGAAGATTCCGAATCCGTTCAGCCTGACACCGGATGCGCCCGAGCCCCTGGAAAAATTGCCGACCATCGTCATCATCATCGACGAGTTGGCCGATCTGATGATGGTCGTTGGTAAAAAGGTGGAAGAACTGATTGCGCGTATTGCACAAAAGGCACGTGCTGCCGGCATCCACTTGATTCTGGCGACGCAGCGCCCATCTGTAGACGTGATCACTGGTTTGATCAAGGCGAATATTCCAACGCGTATTGCATTCCAGGTCAGCAGCAAGATCGATTCACGCACGATTCTGGATCAAATGGGTGCGGAAGCATTGCTGGGTATGGGTGACATGCTGTACATGCCGCCCGGTACCGGTTTGCCGGTACGCGTACATGGTGCTTTTGTTTCTGATGAAGAAGTTCATCGGGTGGTTGACCACCTGAAATCGCAAGGTGAACCGAACTATATCGAAGGTATCCTGGAAGGAGGCGTGGCCGAAGATGGTGACTTGTCCCTGGGTGCGGAGGGCGGTGCTGGCGGCGAGGCTGATGCCTTGTACGATCAGGCCGTGGCCATCGTGCTGAAAAATCGTCGTGCTTCGATTTCGCTGGTACAGCGTCACTTGCGCATCGGCTATAACCGCGCCGCCCGTCTGCTGGAACAGATGGAGCAAAGCGGTCTGGTCTCAACCATGCAATCCAACGGCAACCGGGAAATTCTGGTGCCTGCCGGGAATGCAGCTGAATAGAAAGACCGCATGACGAACAATATGAAACAGAAACCCCTGCTTGCAAAGGCAATCGACGTGCGTATTGCCTTGTTTGCGACGGCGCTTGTTGCCGGTGCCTTGTTGCTGACTGCGCAGGCGCATGCCGCTGCGCTCGATCAGTTCAGATCCTTCGTCTCTTCAACGCAATCGGCCCGCGGCGAATTTACCCAACAGCTGGTCAAGGTCGATAGCGGGACCACCAGGGCATCCAACAAATCGTCCGGCACGTTCACGTTTGCGCGTCCGGGTAAATTCATCTGGACGTATCAAAAACCATACGAGCAATTGTTGCAGGCCGATGGCGAAAAACTTTATATCTACGACAAGGATTTGAATCAGGTCACGATCAAGAAACTGGGTGATGCGCTCGGTTCTTCGCCTGCGGCAATCCTGTTCGGGAGCAACGATCTGGAAAAAAACTTTACGCTGAAAGAAGCCGGCACCAAGAATGGCCTGGAGTGGCTGGAAGCGACGCCGAAAGCCAAGGACACGACCTTCGATCATATCGGCATAGGCTTGCGCAATGGCGTGCCGGAAGCGATGGAGTTGCGTGATTCATTCGGCCAGGTATCGCTGCTGTCGTTTACCAAATTCGAGAAAAATCCGCCTCTGCCGGCCAATCAGTTCAAGTTTGCAGTGCCGAAAGGTGCAGACGTTTTTCAGTAATGCCTTGTGAGCTTGCATGCCGGGCTGAAACAGCAGGGCAATTATGATCGATGCTACAGTGCGACGCCAGTTTGAATGTTCGACTGGCGTCGACTTTTATTTTTAGACCAAGCAAAAAGCCATACATCATGAGCTTCACCCCCCTCGCTGAACGACTGCGTCCGCATACCCTTGATGATGTGATCGGGCAGCAGCACATACTCGGTGCCGGCAAACCCTTGCGCGTGGCTTTTGAGTCGGGCGAACCGCATTCGATGATTTTGTGGGGGCCGCCGGGCGTGGGGAAAACGACGCTGGCGCGTTTGATGGCGGACAGTTTTAATGCCGATTTCATTGCCTTGTCCGCCGTGCTTTCCGGTGTCAAGGATATTCGCGATGCGGTCGAGCGGGCGCAGTTGTCGCGTGGCGCGATGGACAGACGCACGATCTTGTTCGTCGATGAAGTGCATCGCTTCAACAAGAGTCAGCAGGATGCGTTTCTGCCGCATGTGGAGAGCGGCTTGTTTACTTTCATCGGTGCCACGACGGAAAATCCGTCGTTTGAGGTTAATGGTGCCTTGCTGTCGCGCGCAGCAGTGTATGTGCTGAAATCGCTGGATGAAAACGATCTGGCGGCAATGATGGACAGAGCCAGTGCGAATGAGCTGGACGATATCGCCTTTACGCCGGATGCAAAGGCGACCCTGGTTGCCAGCGCCGATGGTGATGGCCGCAAATTGCTGAACAATCTGGAAATCGTGGCCCGCGCCGCGCAGGCGAAGCAACGCAAGGAAGTTGATGCCGAATTACTGAAAACCTGCCTGGGTGATGCCTTGCGTCGCTTCGATAAAGGCGGTGATTCCTTCTACGATCAGATTTCCGCCTTGCATAAATCGGTGCGCGGTTCCAATCCGGATGCTGCACTCTACTGGCTCACAAGGATGCTGGATGGTGGTGCCGATCCTAGATATTTATCGCGGCGCATAGTGCGCATGGCTTGGGAAGACATAGGGCTTGCCGATCCACGCGCGATGCAGATTGCCAATGATGCCGCCTTGACCTTTGAGCGCCTGGGTAGTCCGGAAGGTGAATTGGCGCTTGGACAGGCAGTGATTTATCTGGCGGTTGCGGCGAAGAGCAATGCCGGTTACAAGGCCTATAACCAGGCACGGGCTTTTGTGAAGCAGGACAAAAGCCGTGAAGTGCCGGTGCACCTGCGCAATGCGCCGACCAAGCTGATGAAGGAGCTTGGCTATGGCAAGTTGTATCGCTATGCGCATGACGAGCCGGATGCGTATGCCGCCGACGAAACCTATTTGCCGGACGGCATGGCAGAGCCGTACTGGTATGAGCCGACGCCACGCGGGTTGGAAGGAAAAATATCCGATAAGCTGGCTTATCTGCGCTCGCTCGACGAGGCTGCAAAGAAACGCAATAAGTAAGCCTTCCTATTCCGGGCACTGTTTATCGCACTTACTGCGAATGATCCTGTTTGTTCGAACGCTGGATATTGATTTGCTTGAGGAAGGCGTAGCCGGCACCGATGGCGAGACCGGCGGCTATGCCATAGAGTATGCTGCCGCCATACAGGTAAAACTTGCTGCCGCTCCAGATTGCAAAGCCAAGCACGCAGAACAAACCGGCGAGCAGCAGGTACAGGGGAATCGGCGGGGGCGTTGCTTTTTCTTCCATGATTTTCAGCTTGAATTCTCTAAACATGGAATGGTAACGCAGACTGCAAAGGAAGTCTGGGCACGGAATGAACGCGATACGACTTCCGGACGCTGAATTTTCCGGGGCATGTCGGAATCGCGGCCTGCCTTGGTACAATCTCGGCTTGATTTATTATTTTCTTCCCTCCCATGATCGACATTCAACTTCTTCGTAAAGACATCGAAACCGTCGCGACTCGCCTCGCCGGACGCAAATTCCAGCTCGACGTCAACGCCTTCAATGCCATGGAAGCGGAGCGCAAGCAAATCCAGTCCGGCACGGAAGATCTGCAAAACAAGCGTAATACGCTATCCAGGCAGATCGGCGCCTTGAAAGGCAAGGGCGAAGATACCTCGGCCGTGATGGCCGAAGTGGCCGGACTTGGCGACGAGTTGAAGGCATCCGCCGCCCGGCTTGATATCTTGCAGGCGAAGATCAGCGAATTCATGCTGGCGATTCCCAACTTGCCACACGAATCTGTGCCGGTGGGCAAAGAGGAAGCCGATAACGTAGAGCTGCGCAAAATCGGTACGCCACGCACTTTTGATTTTGATGTGCGCGATCACGTCGATATCGGCGCGGCGCTGGGCCTGGATTTCGATGTGGCCGCCAAGATTACGGGTTCGCGTTTCTCGGTCATGAAAGGCGGCATTGCACGCCTGCATCGCGCACTGGCGCAATTCATGCTCGATACGCATACGGCAGAACATGGTTATACAGAATGCTATACGCCTTACATCGTCAACGCCGATTCGCTGCAAGGCACGGGGCAGTTGCCCAAGTTTGAAGCGGATCTGTTTGCGGTGAAAAAAGGTGGACAGGAAGGCGAGGGCGAAGCTTTATATCTGATTCCTACCGCTGAAGTGCCGCTGACCAATATCGTGCGCGATGAAATCCTTGCCATCGATACCTTGCCGTTGCGCATGACCGCGCATTCGCCATGCTTCCGTTCGGAGGCGGGTAGTTATGGCCGTGATACGCGCGGCATGATACGCCAGCATCAATTCGACAAGGTGGAAATGGTGCAAGTCGTGCACCCGGAAAAATCGTATGAAGCGCTGGACGAGATGTGCGGCCATGCTGAAAACATTCTGAAAAAACTCGGCTTGCCGTATCGTGTCATCACCTTGTGTACAGGCGATATGGGTTTCGGCGCCAGCAAGACCTACGATCTGGAAGTCTGGTTGCCGGCACAAAATACCTACCGCGAAATTTCATCGGTATCGAATTGCGAAGCTTTCCAGGCACGTCGCATGCAAACGCGTTTCCGTAACGCACAAGGCAAGCCGGAGCTGCTGCATACCTTGAACGGTTCAGGTTTGGCAGTCGGACGTACGCTGGTGGCAGTGCTGGAAAATTATCAGCAGGCTGATGGCAGCGTCATCATTCCGGATGTCTTGCATCCGTATATGGGTGGACTAACGCGTTTGCTGCCGCAAGTGTAAAAATATCGGTTGCATATCGCTCAGGAAGCGAATGTGAACGGATCGTTTTGTAACGTATCCTTGCCACCCGTTTCACCCATGCCGGCTCCCTGTCGACGGTCTATGAAAAGACTGTTACCAGGGATTTTTTTTGCCTGTTGTTTTGCTTCGGCCGTTGCGGTGGCGATTTTATGATGTGAGAAATACTGCCCCGGCTCAACCTTGACCAATCCCAGCGAGATGCTCACTAGCGTATGGAACACTTTGTCTCCGCGCCGGTCCTCGCTGACATAGCCACCTCTTTGACGATCTTCTTCGCTATAGAAATCCGGTGTGGCGCTTGCGAATGCCTCCAGAATGGCGTGACAACGCTGTTCCCAGTCTTCGCTCTGGAACAGGATGATGAAATCGTCGCCGCCTATATGGCCGACAAAATCCCGTTGCGGGTCACAATGGCCGCTTAATATTTTACCGGTTACACGCAGGATGTCGTCGCCTTTGCGATAGCCATATACATCGTTGTATGGCTTGAAATGATCGAGATCGACATAGCAGGCACAAAAGCGCGTGCCGTTTTCCAGCAGTCTGTCGATATGTTCGTCTATCGGCACATTGCCCGGCAACAGCGTGAGCGGGTTGGCGTAACGCGCTGCACTGATCTGCATTTGCGTAATTTCGCGCATCAGATCGTGTGCATTTCCCATGCCCATATACTGGCCGGCATCCGTGATGATGAAGCCGTTGATCAGATGATGGCGATCGGCATCGACAATGATCTGGCTCAATGCATGCAGTGCCGTATTCTTGTCGGTGATCAGTGGATTACCATCCATGAACAGCGTGCAGGATTTTTTGCCATGCAATTCGCGCAGATACGGGCGGGCAAAGTGGTCGATCAGATTGGCACGCGTAATCAATCCGACCGGGATGCCGTTGGAGACGACGGGAATGACTTCCAGCGTCGGATCGTTATTGAACATTTCATAGATGCGGTTGTTATGCACTTCCGGCGCGACGGCTTTGACGCTGCGCAACAGCTTGAGTGCCGTCAACATCTTGTGACCGCGCCCTGTTTCATGCGGATAGACGGCGACGCCGTTGTGACGCAGCAGCGTGCGCAAATCGGCAGAGGGTGCAGTCGCAGGATTGGCATGCGGTCTAGCGATTTTATAACCCTGGCCGTAAGCCACGCCGAGGTCGCGGATCATCAATAATTCGGCATCGGTTTCTATGCCTTCTGCTATGACGATGGTGCCGGATTTTTCTGCGATCTCTTGAATCGAGCGTACGAATTGCAGCTTGATCGGATCCTGATTGATCCCTTGCACAAAGTGCATATCGATCTTGACGTATTCGGGACGCAGTTCCGACCACAGGCGCAGGCTGGAGAATCCTTCCCCCAGATCATCAATCGCGATACGGAAGCCCATCGCACGGTAATGCTTGACTGCTTCGCGCAGCAGATCGTAATCGTATGTCGGTTGGCTCTCGGTCAGCTCGATGATGACGCGTTCCGGGTTGATACCGACTTCGTGGATGTAACCCAATGTCTCGCCATGCCTGACGTCCGGCTGCACCAGACATTCCGGACTGACATTCAAAAACAGCCGGCCAGGCAATTGCAGTTCGGCGAATCTTTCCAGCGTGATGCGACGGCACAAATGCTCGACCTCTACGCTGAGATTGCAGGAGCGCGCCACCTTGAACAGGTTTAAAGGTGAATGCAAGGGGCTGTCGGAAGGACCGCGTATCAAGCCTTCGTAGCCTATGATTTCACCGCTTTGCATACGGATGATGGGCTGGAACAGTGGCGTCAACTGCCGATGCTGAATGATTTCACGTAGTCGCTGAGCCAGGTAAACCTCGGCATCGGAAGGGTTTGCATGCATCGCAACGTCATTGGCAGCGGCTGACAAGTGAGCCTCCTTGGTTCTGAAGCGTAAAGGTTGAGCGAGCGGAATGGCAACATCATGTGCGTGTTCCGCAATGCTTGTTACCCCGGCCTTGATTGGCTGGACAGATAAAATTGACATCGAAATAACTCTACGCGTAATAATTTAATGATGCGGACTAGCCTCTGCCGAATAATAATGATTCTTTATGACAAGATGATGATGGGAAATGTTGGTGCGCTGGCAGTATTTCGGCAGGACGTATTGCATGCTTCTTGAATAAGGAGAGGAGCGCTAGAACCGGGTAAACGGTTCAATAAAGTAAATTATTCCGCGCCTAACGATGGGGTTTTACATTGTGCAAGACTCTGTTATAATTTTTCCCTTGCCTGCATTCAATTGCAGCGATAGACCAAATAAGGAGAGGTGGCAGAGTGGTCGAATGTACCTGACTCGAAATCAGGCGTACGTGCGAACGTACCGAGGGTTCGAATCCCTCTCTCTCCTCCAGAATTGATAAAAAAGCCCGCGCAAGCGGGCTTTTTTATTGCCTGCGCCATTTTTCCTCTGTCGGCCTTGGGGAGTATGGAAATGCTGTGTGCTTGAAGCATGAGTACATGCTGTTGATTCGCACAGAAAATTGCCCGCGTCCGGATATTCTTGCGGGGCTGACTCAAGCGAGTTCTTATTCTGTCATGTTAGGATAAAACACTATGAGGAGATACGTCATGCCATCGGAAACAATGGGATTGTACGAAGTCGAATATTCTGCTGTGCCGGCGACGGATGGCAAGGCTTGGGTCGCTCATGTTGCAATCTACGGTCACTCGAACAATCCCATGCACAGGAACTGTGTGTTCCCCGATCAGCGCGTATCGCTGGAGACTGTTTTCCCGACCAGTGCGGAGGCGGAGGCGGAGGCGCGTAGAGTGGCGGCCGAGATGCTGGAGTCCGGGCATGCTTGATAAGGAGGCTGGTATGAGCAGAACACCTGTTGCGGTTTATCATGGCTATGAAATTTTCACAATGGTTGTGCCCGTCGATGGCGGGCTGTGGTCTGCTACCAGCGAGATAGAGATCAACGGCGCCGATGGCATCGATATCTCGCAGGGATTTGGCGGACCTTGTCAGGGACACACCAGCGAAGAAGCGCAAGCCATGGTGATTGCCGATACAAAACAAAAAATAGACGACTTGCTGGCCGAACCATGACGGCGATGGGTGCAAGCGGATTAAAACAGCATGCCGCCGTTCCGGCTGGCCAATGCAGCCAGCGTTTTTATGCGTGTCGTGCATAGGAACGCATATACTTTGAGCGGACAATTCCTGTCGGGTGGTTTATAGTCTCAGGCAATGTCTCACTAGCCTGATTATGATCGATCCGCATACCGTTACCCCCCTTGTTGAGCCGCTGATCCAGGTCGGCATGTCGCTGCCGGAAATCAAATGGCCGTATCTGGCCAGTCTGACGCGTCTGAGCCTGGCGCTGGCGCTTGGTTTGCTGATCGGCCTGGAACGCGAGCGACGCGGCAAGGAAGCCGGTTTGCGGACATTTTCCCTGATTGCACTGCTAGGTGCGATGGGCGGCACACTGGGCGATAACTACGCCTATCTGATTCTTTTTCTGACCGGCATCCTGACAGTATTCCTGAATGTCCAGCGTCTGCGCACCAATGACAGCAGCGAACTGACTACATCGGCGGCGATGCTGATCACTTGCGTGGCAGGTATTTTGTGCGGCAAAGGCCATACGGCTACGCCGGCATCCATCATTGTGATTGTTACCGCGCTGCTGGCCTGGAAAGACAGGCTGACCGGTTTTAGTCTCGGGCTGACCGAAAATGAAATGCGTTCGGCCCTGTTGCTGGCAATTCTTGCGATCGTTATTTATCCGGCCTTGCCGGTTGGCGCCATCGGCCCGTGGAATCTGATCGAACCGCGCGCTGCATGGGTGACGGTGATCCTGATTGCCGGTATCGGCTTCGTCAACTATGTACTGTGGAAGATGTATGGCACGCGCGGCATTGTGATGGCTGGTTTTCTCGGTGGTCTGGTCAACAGCAGTGTAACGGTAAGTGAACTGGCATCGCGAGCGAAAGACAATCAGCGCGATACCGTCAGTGCCGCATATCGCGGGATTTTGCTGGCGACAGCGGCGATGATTATTCGTAATGGCGCACTGCTGTTGATACTCGCGCCGAGTGCTGCCTTGACCGCCGCAATTCCCTTCGCGCTGATGTTGTTGATTAATGCCGGCTGGTTTTTCTTCGATGCCAATACGCGGAAGAAAGTGACAGGAGATGACTCGGAGCCAGTCGATCTGCCGTTGCCGTTTGCGCTTGGTGCTGCATTGAAATACGGTCTGGTATTCCTGATCTTGCATATCGCCGGGGTGATTGCCCAGCAAAGCATGGGTGAAACGGGTTTCTACGCAGTCAGCCTGATAGGCGGTGCAGTATCCAGCGCCAGTGCTGTTGCGGCCGCTGCCAGCCTGGCCACTGCTGGGTCAATACCGGCACACATCGCTTCGACCGGGGCGGTGATTGCATCGCTGGCCAGCGTATTGATCAACCTGCCGCTGGTACTGCGCGCACATAACCGGGCACTGACATTAAGATTGACGATCGCGATGATGTCTATTTCCGTAGTGGGAATAGCGGGAGCCTTTCTTGCCAAGCCGCTGCTTTCATTTGTAATGGCAGACTTTCCGGTGTTATTGCAGTTCAATTGAAAATGCGCAGTCGCATGGTGAGCGATGCATCGTTATGTGTATTTACAGCTATATAAATAACAAATTGGTCGTTTGAAGTTTTGTTGCGGAGCACTATAGTTAGTGCGTCTCCTCCAACTTCTCAAGTACGGGATTCAGCCCGCTTCCGTAAGGATGGCGGGCTTTTTTTTTCAGCTGAGCTGATGTGTTGTTGCACGGAAGAAAGAGTTCATGCGAGTTGAGAAGAGGGGTGATGGCGCGTTGTCATTTTGTCAGTGTGATCTCACAAGCGAATGGGATAAGCGCTGATTTCTTTGGCGGCATGATGCTGTCATGCTCAAAGTTCGGAAATCTCGATGAGGGGAATACCCATGGCACAAGTCTCGCATGTTCGCATACCGTCTGCCGGTCATCATGTCATTACTTCCAATATGATCGCAGCGCTGCAAACGAAAGACAGCGCGCATGAGATGCTTGGCTGTCGTTCGATGGCTCCCAAAGCGCTGGCCGGATTGTATGGGCACAGCCCCAAACACAACAGCCTGCTTGCTGGCTTGCCGGCGGCCGATTATGATCGTTTGCTGCCGCATCTGGAATTCGTCGAAATGCCTTTCGGCGCCACGATTTGCGAAGCCGGTGAACAAATGCAGTATGCCTATTTTCTGACCGGCAGCATTGTTTCGCTATTGTATGAAACCGCCGATGGCGCATCGTCGGAAACGGCCGTGATAGGTTACGAAGGTATGGTAGGCGTAGACATCGTGATGGGTGGCGGCGCATCACTTAATCGTGCATTCATTAAAAGCGCCGGTTACGCATTTCGTATCAAGGCTTCGGTGCTGAAGGAAGAGTTTGCACGAGGCGGCGCACTGCAAGGCTTGTTGCTGCGTTTTACCCAGGCATTGTTTACGCAAATGGCGCATACCGTCGCCTGCAATCGTCATCACACCATCGTCCAGCAATTGTGTCGCTGGTTGTTATTGAGTCTGGATCGTTTGTCATCAAACAAGATCAGCATGACGCAGGATCTGATCGCCAATATGCTGGGCGTAAGACGCGAAAGCGTAACGGAAGCAGCGCGTAAATTACAGGATGAAGGTTTGATTCACTACAGTCGGGGACAAATCACGGTGGTGAATCGTAGCGGTCTCGAAGCGCAGATTTTCGAGTGCTACACCAGCCTTACCAAGGAGTATGAAGGTTTGCTGGTGGTGCATCGTTGAGCTGTTCTGAACAGCCTTGAAAATGAAAAAGCCGCTGAACCATCAGCGGCTTTTTCATGTGATGCGAGAAATTTCTATGCAGCCAAAGCGATGTCGCGATTGACTGCACTCAATACGGCACGCAGCGAAGCGGTCACGATGTTGCCGTCTATACCGACGCCAAAGCGTGTGCTTCCATTATTCACGCGCAGTTCAACATAGCTGGCGGCATTGGCACTGGCGCCAGCGCCGATTGCATGTTCGTGAAAATCCATCAGTCTGATATCCATACCCAATGCATTGATGAAGGCATCGATGGGCCCGTTGCCCGTGCCTTGCAAGGTGACCGGCTTGCCGTCCTTCTCCAGTTCGACCCGGATGCGTGTTTCGGCGTTGCCTTGCGAGTCATCGATATGGTGACTGCGATATTGGTAAGGCGTCACTGCATTCAGATACTCATTGTTGAAAATCGTGTGAATATCGTTGGCCGCCACTTCGCCGCCGGTCTTGTCGGTGATGTGTTGTACGGCACGGCTGAATTCGATCTGCAGGCGACGCGGTAATACCAGACCGTATTCCTGTTCCAGCAAATAGGTCATGCCGCCTTTGCCTGACTGGCTGTTGACGCGAATGACGGCATCGTAGCTGCGTCCCAGATCGGCCGGATCGACCGGCATGTACGGCACTTCCCAGATCGTATCGGACTGCTGTTTTGCAAAGCCTTTCTTGATCGCATCCTGATGTGAGCCGGAGAAAGCCGTGTAGACCAGATCGCCAACATACGGGTGACGCGGATGCACAGGAATCTGGTTGCATTCCTCTACGCATTGGCGCACTGCATCGATATCCGAAAAATCCAGTTCGGGACTGATCCCTTGTGAATACAGATTGAGTGCCAGTGTGACCAGATCGACGTTGCCGGTACGTTCGCCATTGCCGAACAGACAGCCCTCAATACGGTCGGCGCCCGCCATGACGGCCAGTTCTGCTGCCGCAACTGCGCAGCCTCTATCGTTGTGCGGATGCACGCTGAGGATGATGGAATCGCGCCGCGCCAGATTGCGATGCATCCATTCGACTTGATCCGCGTACACGTTGGGTGTACTGGCTTCAACCGTGCCGGGCAAATTGATGATCATCTTGCGTTCGAGCGTCGGCTGCCATGCTTCGGATACGGCGTCGCAGACTTCTTTCGCGAATTCGAGTTCGGTCATGCTGAAGGTTTCCGGTGAATACTGGAATATCCATTCCGTTTCCGGATGCGCATCGGTCAGTTCGCGTATGAGTTTGGTGCCGGCGACGGCCAGTTCCTTGACTTCTTCTTTCGACATATTGAACACGATGCGGCGGAAGGCTGGTGCCGTGGCGTTATACATGTGGACGATGGCGCGGCGCGAGCCGATGACGGAATCGACGGTGCGACGTATCAGATCTTCACGCGCTTGTGTCAGCACTTCGATTGTGACGTCGTCGGGAATGCGGTTTTCATCGATCAGTCTGCGCACGAAATCGAAATCGGTTTGCGATGCGGAAGGGAAGGCGACTTCGATTTCCTTCAGGCCGATTTTCAGCAGCATGTCGAAGAAACGGAATTTCTTCTCGTGGTTCATCGGTTCGATCAGCGCTTGATTGCCGTCGCGCAGATCGGTGCTCATCCAGGTTGGCGCTTTGCTGATGACTTGATTCGGCCAGCTGCGGTCGGTGAGACGCACGGGAGGGAAGGCGCGGTATTTTTGTTCAGGGTTGGACAACATCATGATGGTTTTTCCTTGCTTGCTGAATAGGGGGATTCGGTGTGGCGGAAGGCTACCTGACTTGCCACGTACGCTAGGCCAGGTAACCGATCGGTAGCAGTAGCAGTGCGCGAGCATGGACCATCGCGGCGGACAATACGCCAGCGTTCAATGTTGCAGGAATGGCCTTGATATGCATTTTTTGGGTGAAATCTTGATTTGAATAATGTGCCGGTAGACAGGGAACCGGCAGGAACAACGGTGCGCGACGATCAGTTTAGTCGTAGCGATAGCAGTAGCGCTGTTAGCAGGGAGCCGGCAGCGTACGAAATGCGGGAATGGAATGGTGTAGCGAACATGCAGCTACTTTAGGCGATGGCGGCGGCGCTTGTCAAGTTTCGGGCAATGGCCAGTGCAATTGTCCGGACTGCAGCGTCAAATATTGAAGCATTTGTTCTGCTTGCGGTGCCTTTGGTTTGTATTTTAGTTTGTATACCAGCGGTGTTGATTCTTTGGCATCTGTGGGCGCGCTATTGAGTGCATATCAGGTTCTACATACAAATAGCGCTCCAAAATTGGTGTCAACTGCGGGAGCTATGCGATATATCCGCAGAAGTGGCTAATAAGTGAGTGATTCTTGCGTAATGCTGGGCTGAAGGGCGCGCAAATCCTTTAAAATAGCGGCCTACTCCGGGATTACTCATGTCTATTTCAACTACCCAAGAAATCGTTGCAGAATTGCGTGCCGGCCGTATGGTCATACTGGTCGACGAAGAAGATCGTGAAAACGAAGGCGATCTGGTGCTGGCGGCCGAGTTTGTGACGCCGGAAGCCATCAATTTCATGGCCAAGTTCGGCCGCGGTCTGGTTTGTCTGACATTGACCGAGGAGCGTTGCGATCAGCTTGCGCTGACGATGATGACATCGCGTAACGGCACCTCGTACGGCACCAATTTCACTGTGTCGATAGAAGCGGCCGAAGGCGTGACGACCGGAATTTCTGCCGCCGACCGCGCCAAGACCATACAAGTCGCCGTGGCCAGGAATGCCAGACCGTCCGACATCGTGCAGCCGGGGCATATTTTCCCCTTGAAGGCACAAAAGGGCGGCGTACTGATGCGCGCCGGTCATACCGAAGCAGGTTGTGATTTTGCCGAGCTGGCCGGCTTGATGCCGGCCGCCGTGATCTGCGAAATCATGAANNTGAAGGACGACGGCACCATGGCGCGCCTGCCGGATTTGATCGAATTTTCCCGGGAACACGAATTGAAGATAGGTACCATTGCCGATCTGATTCACTACCGCAGCCAGCACGAAAGCATTGTCGATCGCGTGGATGAGCGCATGATGGAAACGGTGTACGGCACTTTCCAGGCCGTGTTGTATCGCGACAAACCTAGCGGTGGCGCGCATCTGGCGCTGGTGCATGGCGATATTGCAGCTGATCAGGAAACGCTGGTACGCGTGCACCAACCGGTTTCCATACTCGATCTGCTGGAAACGCGCGCCACCACGCATTCATGGAACATGGCTTCGGCAATCGCAGCGATCAAGCAGGCCGAGCGTGGTGTGATGGTGCTGCTCAATTGCGAAGAGTCGGCCGAAGAATTGTTTTCGCAGTTTGCGGCGCTGACCCATCCGGACAGCCGTCCGCAGCAACGCGCGGCGCGGATGGATTTGCGTAACTACGGTATCGGTGCGCAAATTCTGAAGGACCTGTCAGTAGGCAAAATGAAACTGCTCGCCAATCCGCGCAAAATGCCGTCGATGACAGGTTTCAACCTGGAAGTAACCGGATATCGTGCGACGCCGGAGAGTTGATCGTTCGTTTAAATTTTTCGGGTTTAAGCAGGCAGCAGGCATGCACTGCCATTAAATAAGATCAATATAAAGCGCGCTTGGCGCATGAAGGAAATACCATGACAGTTGGAACCTATGAGATGAATTTGGCAGGAGAAGGTTTGCGCATCGGCATCGTGCAAGCGCGTTTCAACCAGGATGTATGCCACGGCCTGCTATCAGCCTGTCTGGCCGAGTTGAAGCATCTGGGCGTAGTCGATGAGGATATCCTGCATGTGACGGTTCCGGGTGCGCTGGAAATCCCGCTGGCCTTGCGCAAAATGGCGGAAACCCTGCAATTCGATGCGCTGATCGCGATTGGTGCGGTGATCCGTGGCGAGACTTATCATTTTGAATTGGTGTCGAACGAATCTGGTGCCGGCATCACGCGCGTCGCTCTCGATTTTGGCCTGCCGATTGCCAATGCAGTATTGACCACCGACACCGATGAGCAGGCTGAAGTACGCATGGCAGAGAAGGGCACCGATGCCGCACGCGTCGCGATTGAAATGGCAAACCTGACGATCGCGCTGGAAGATCTGGCGGATGCCGGTGACGAAGAAGACGATTAATTATCGGCATTGCCGACCTGATCGCAGCCAGCGTTTTTTAACTTTTTATGCGCGCTTTGAAATGAAGTGCGCTGTTTGTGAGCCATGACCCAAAAAACCGACCACGCCAATCCGAGCAAAAACCGTACGCCGCGTCATCGTGCGCGTGAATTTGCCCTGCAGGGCCTGTATCAATGGCTGCTGAATAATGAAGATGTGCGCATGATAGAAAATCATATTCGTCAGGCCCACGGTTTCGACAAGGCCGATGCCGAGCATTTCGATTCGCTGCTGTACGGTACCGTCAAGCAGGTCAGCGAGTTGCGTGCCGGCCTGGCACCGCTGATCGATAGGGAAATTTCTGCGTTGTCGCCAGTCGAGCATGCCGCTTTGCTGATCGGCGCTTTTGAACTGAAAAACCATATCGAGATTCCGTACAAGGTTGTCATCAACGAAGCGGTTGAATTGACCAAATCCTTCGGCGGTATAGACGGTCACAAGTACGTCAATGGCGTGCTGGATAAATTTGCCGCAGGCGTGCGCGAGCCGGAAATCAATGCCGGCCGTAAGGGCTGAATTGCCGATTTGCCGTATTCTTTCCTCTTGAAGGAATGAGTAGTCATTACATCGCCGCCATCTGATCCGCATCAGGCAAAACCTGATGCGGATCAGATGGCGGTTTTCAATGGGGAACTCTGTTGTCTTCGTATCTGACCAAACTCGCCTCCCGGCTGGATAACATCGCGCCTTTTCATGTCATGGAGCTGGCCAAGATGGCGGCCGAACTGGAGCGGCAAGGACGTCACATCATCCATATGGGCATAGGCGAGCCGGATTTTACCGCCGCACCATCGGTGCTGGCCGCCGCCACGCAAGCCATGGCAGACGGCAAGATGCAATACACGTCGGCTACCGGTTTGCCTGAATTGCGCGCCGCGATTGCCACACATTATCGTGACATTTATGGTGTTGACCTTGCCCCTGCACGCATCATCGTCACGGCCGGCGCCTCGGGTGCCTTGCTGCTGGCTTGTGCAGCACTGGTCGAAAAAGGTGCGGAAGTGCTGATGTCCGATCCTTCGTATCCGTGCAACCGGCATTTTGTTGCCGCCTTCGATGGCAGCTCGAAGATGATTACCAGTGGTCCCGAGCACAGGTTTCAGCTTTCAGCTGACATGGTGCGGCAAAACTGGGGCAAGCAAACGCGTGGTGTACTGCTCGCTTCGCCATCGAATCCGACCGGCACTTCAATAGAGCAAGACGAGTTGCGCAACATTGTTGGCATCGTGCGCGACAAGCAGGGTTTTACGATTGTCGATGAGATTTATCACGGCTTGCGTTATGACGCGGCACCATTTTCCGCGTTGTCGCTGGGGGACGATGTGATCGTGATCAACAGTTTTTCCAAGTATTTCAATATGACAGGCTGGCGTCTTGGCTGGTTGGTGGTGCCGGAAAGCCTGGTGCAGCCTGTCGAGAAGCTGGCGCAAAATCTTTTTATCTGCGCCTCCAGTCTGGCACAACACGCCGGGCTGGCCTGTTTTGCGCCGGAAGCGATTGCTGTATACGAAGCGCGCAAAGCGGAATTCAAACGCCGCCGCGACTATATTGTGCCGGCACTGGAAGAGCTGGGTTTTAAAGTGCCGGTAATGCCAGACGGCGCATTTTATGTCTATGCCGATTGCAGCGCCTTGTCGGATGATGCTGATAAGCTGACGATTGCGATGCTGAATGAAGCTGGTGTGGTCATGGTGCCGGGACTGGATTTTGGTCCTTCTACTGCGCATCAGTATGTGCGCATATCGTATGCAACATCGATGGAAAATTTACAGGAGGCGATCGCGCGACTGCGGATTTTCCTTGCGAACAGGCGCAGACAGTAATGTGCATTGCTGCATGTATGTGCAGGACGGGTTGGCTTGATGGGGTGCGAATAAAAAAAGGAGCCACGAGGCTCCTTTTTTGTGATGCTGATTGCTTGTTACAGTGCGGTATATTGTTCGCCGTCAGAGCTCTTGTCGCGTGCGCTATCTTCCAAAGCCGTTTTTTCCGGTACGGCATTTGGAATCGGCTGAATGCGTGGAGCCGCACGACTTGCCATGGTGGCAAACACTGAAATGCGCTTGCCATTTGCAACTGCTTTCAGTCTGTCGTATTCGCCCAGAACCTTGGCGCCGTAACCGGCGTCAGTACTCATGGCAGCAGCGCCTACATAGCGTTTCAAACCGCCTTCTACCGAGCCGTCGCGCGCCACGTATTCTTTCAGGATCAATGCACCGACCTTGATATTGGCGACTGGATTCAATGCGGCCTTGGTACCGCCCATGTCAGCAAATTTTTCATGGTGTACTTTTGACATGACTTGCATCAGGCCTTGTGCGCCAACCGGACTTTCGGCAAACGGATTGAAGCGCGATTCGATTGCCATCACCGCCAGAATCAGCAGTGGGTCGAGATTGACTTCCTTGCCGGTCAGATAGGCAGCCGAAACCAGCATATTGGTTGCATCGTTGGCAACGCGGTAGCGCTTGGAAATCCATTGCGTTACACGTTGTTGCTGCAAGTCGGTACCCATCATGGCATTGCTGTCGGTCACAGCGGTTTTCAATGCGACTTCCGGCTCTGCTGCTTTTGCTGCCGTTTCTTTCATCAGATTTGCCATTTCAGGGATCTGTTCCGGAACGGTCGAGGCAAGGGCTTCGCTGAAGGGCGACAAGGCCTGGATGCGGTCTGCAATTTCGGGCTTGAAGAACATCAGGGTCAAGGTAGCAATAGCGATCAAGCCTAGAGCCATCATTGCCTGACGTGCTGTTGCGACCATACGGTTGTTGGAATCGCGCATGGAGATCGATGTTGCGATCACCTGCTGAGCCGATTGATTGGCGACCTGTCGCATCGCCGTGGTAATTCGATTTAACATACAAACTCCTGGATTGACGCGGCAAGTAAAAGGCTCCACTACAAGAAACGTATCCATGTAGAGCCCTGCACATGCCGTGAATCAGAGAAATCGTTTGCTGCCGCGTGTCGCGTACGGCAAACGTCGGAGTTGATTACTTATAGGGCGCGCATCGTGTGCAGCAAGCCCGTGGCAAACAACTTTGTCGGGGAGAAGGCAAGACGCCTTGGAAAACACTCCTTAAAATGTCATATGGGACCCCGATCCCGTGAAATGAAGAGGGTTTCTTTTATGCCCGGTTTGGTGTTCAAATACGGGCTACTCTTCAAGTTGTGCGGATTGTAGGAGTCCGTTTATATCAAGTCAATACTATAAAAACTAGTTTCTATTACTTTTAAATCTTATTATTTTTATCGATTTAAATAAAACTCAATTAAATCAATAGCTTGAAAGTTTTGTTTAAATAATCGAATCCACTGCGCAAAGCGACGAAATACATATGAAATATTCTGATCTGCGTGACTTTATTTCCAAATTGCAACAAATGGGCGAACTTAAGCGTATAAACGTGCCGGTTTCACCGTATTTGGAGATGACGGAGATTTGCGACCGTACTCTGCGCGCTCAAGGCCCGGCGCTGCTATTCGAGCGGCCGAGTGGTCATGAAATTCCCGTGCTCGGTAATCTTTTCGGTACGCCGCAGCGGGTTGCGCTGGGTATGGGGGCAACTGACGTCAGTGAATTGCGCAAGATCGGGCATGTGCTGGCGATGCTGAAAGAGCCGGAGCCGCCCAAGGGGTTCAAGGACATGCTGGACCTTGGCTCGTTGGTGAAGTCTCTGTGGGATATGGCGCCGAAGGAACGCAGCAGCGCGCCATGCCAGGAAATCGTATGGGAAGGTAATGATGTCGATCTGGCGCGCCTGCCTATCCAGCATTGCTGGCCTGGCGATATCGCACCGCTTATTACCTGGGGTTTGGTAATCACCAAAGGTCCGCACAAGAAGCGCCAGAATCTGGGTATATATAGACAGCAGGTGATAGGCCGCAATAAAGTCATCATGCGCTGGCTGGCGCAACGCGGTGGTGCGCTGGATTTCCGCGAACACAGTATTGTTAATCGTGGTCAGCCATATCCGATCGCGGTCGCGCTTGGCGCCGATCCCGCTACTATATTAGGTGCAGTGACGCCGGTACCCGATAGTTTGTCCGAATACCAGTTCGCCGGCTTGTTGCGCGGCAGCCGGACTGAACTGGTCAAGGCGATCGGTAGTGAGTTGCGGGTGCCGGCTTCAGCCGAGATTGTGCTGGAAGGACATATCTATCCGGACGCATCGCATCCGTCCGGCTACGAGCATGCACTCGAAGGCCCGTATGGCGACCATACCGGCTATTACAACGAACAGGATTATTTCCCGGTCTTTACGATAGACCGCATCACGATGCGGCGCGATCCTATTTATCACTCTACGTATACAGGCAAGCCGCCGGATGAACCGGCCGTGCTGGGTGTGGCACTGAATGAAGTTTTCATTCCGTTGCTGCAAAAACAATTCTCGGAAATCCTGGATTTCTATCTGCCGCCGGAAGGGTGCAGCTACCGGATGGCAGTTCTGCAGATCAAGAAAGCCTACCCGGGTCATGCCAAGCGGGTCATGTTTGGCGTCTGGAGCTTTTTGCGTCAGTTTATGTATACCAAGTTCATCATTGTGGTGGATGAGGACGTGAATATTCGTGACTGGAAAGAGGTGATCTGGGCAATTACGACACGTGTGGATCCGACCCGCGATACAACTTTGGTCGACAATACGCCTATCGATTACCTGGATTTTGCATCGCCGGTCAGCGGACTTGGCAGCAAAATGGGCATAGATGCCACCAATAAATGGCCGGGCGAAACCAGTCGCGAATGGGGCACGACCATCGCCATGACGCCGGAAGTAAAAAAACGCGTCGATCAGATTTGGCAGGAACTGGGGATTTGAATAAGCGACCGGCGCAATTTTATTTGTCGGGTAGGTAAAGGCTTGCATTAAAAATCGCACTCTGTCCGGCTGCCATTTCATTACGCGTGTGTGTTGCCGGATGGATTTTCAGAGGAGAAAGCAGGCAATTCCTGCAGCGCATTTCCTTCTTTGCTGTTAGAATTCATGTCGGCGGGCCCCTGCGCATTGTGGCATGGCCAACCTGGTCAGGTCGGGAACGAAGCAGCCACAGCCATTTCCTGCAAGTGCCGTAGACAAGGCTCGCCTCTTTACTGTCTATACCCCTCTATATAGAAGTCTTGCTTCTCCATGCATTTACTCAGGATCTGCCGTTTGAAATAATTGGCAGAAATTAATCCGGCAGCAGCCTGTTTTTCATTTTACGCATGACTGCCGTCGCGCTGCTTATCTCGCTGCGGGATAGACCTTGCATCATCTCTGCGCGCAATTCTTTCGATAGTTTCTCGATAATCTTCAGTTGTTCATTTGCCTTGGGCGTCAGTATTGCGTATTTGCATCGCTTGTCGCTGGCGAGGATCGTGCGCTGTATCCATTCTTTTTCTTCCAGAATATCCAGCAGGCGCACCAAGGTCGGACTTTCAATCCCCAGTTTGCGCGCGAGATCGCGTTGCATCAGGCCTTGCGGGTGCCTGTACAACTGTATCAATACCTGGCGGGTCGAAAGATTCAGCCCGAAGGGCTTGAGTCGCCTGTTCATCTGGTAACGCCATGCGCGCGAAATATCGCCTATCGTTTGCCCGAGTTCAAGTTGATAATCGATTAAATTGTTTTGATGGTTCGCTGTCATTTCTGTCACGCCGCTGTGATGAGTGATATTGGGCATGTTAAGCTGCCAGTTAGTATAGCTAACGAATTGATGCTTGGTAACGTTAGCCTTTTGCGAAAAGTCTTTTTGACTCCTTGCTGCTTCCTCCGGGCATCCCACCGTACAACCAGTTCACGACAAGCATTCAACATGCAACAAACAAGAAAATATCTATTGATAGGCGCGGGTATCGTTGTACTTGGCGCAATTGCTTATTGGGGGTTGCGCGACACCACTGTACGCAACAACAAAACCGATAACGTCCAGATCGTCAAAACCGCCCTGGCCGAACAGAAAACCATCTCGATCAAGGTGTTTGCGAATGGTTATGTAACAGCGATCAACACGGTCGACGTACGGCCCAAGGTGCAGAACATTGTGCGGACAATTCATGTCAAGGAAGGCCAGTTCGTCAAAGCCGGGCAACTCTTGTTTACGCTGGATGAGCGCAGCGATCTATCTAATGTGGCGAAAGCACGTGCAGAACTGGCTGCCGGGCAATCGGATCTGGCCGATGCGGAATTGGCGCTCAAGCGTAATGAGGATTTGCTGAGCAGGAATTTTGTCTCGCAGGCAGTCGTCGATACGGCGCGCAACAAGGTTGCCTCTTTGCGCAATACGACTAGGGCGAATCAGGCGATTGCGGAATCAAGCAGCATTGCGCTTAGCGATAATCGCATCGAAGCCAGCATTTCCGGCCGCATCGGCATCATTAGTGTGCACCCCGGCAGTCTGGCGCAACCGTCGGGTGATGCGATGGTGACCATCTCGCAGCTGGATCCGATTGCGGTCAGCTTTACCCTGCCGGAGCGCGAGCTGGCAAATATCATTACTACTTATCCGCAGGGCAATGCACCTGTGACGGCACAACTTCCCGGTCAGCCAGAGCTGACGGGAAAATTGATTTTTATCGATAATGCCGCCGACACACAAAGCGGCACGATACGGATGAAGGCGCAATTCGACAATGCCGCGCAAAAATTATGGCCGGGCAGTTTTGTGAATGTGAGTCTGGTGTCGCGCAATGTGTCGAATGCGGTGCTGGTGCCGGCGCAGGCTGTCGTGACTGGGCCGATCGATAAATTCATTTATGTGGTACAGCCCGATGACACGGTCAAGGAACAAAAGGTCGATGTCCTGGCAATCGAAGATGGCCAGGCTGCCGTAATCGGCCTGGATGCAGGCGTACGCGTGGCGGTGGAGGGCATGCAGAATTTGCGTCCGGGCAGCAAAATCAGTGAGGCCGGGGACAGATCGACCGCTCCTGCAAAGAACCCGCCCGGTGCATCCAGCTACTAGCATGCCTGTTCGCAAGAGCATTTCATCGTCGTGCGATGGCGGCTTGTCGTATGTCAAATTGATCAACAGAGTGTCACGTCCAGACTGATTACCCAGTGAATATTTCCGAACTTTGCATACGCCGGCCGGTGATGACTGTGCTGCTTTCGATCGCAGTGGTGGTGGTCGGACTGTTCTGCTATTTCAAATTGCCGATCGCCGCACTGCCGAGCTACGACACGCCGGTGATCAATGTCACCGCGTCGCTGCCTGGTGCCAGCCCGGAAGTCATGGCGTCGTCTGTGGCGACTCCGCTGGAAAAGCAGTTCTCGACAATTGCCGGTGTCGATACCATCAGTTCCAGCAGCACGCTCGGTAGTACATCGATCGTGCTCGAATTCAACCAGAACCGCGATATCGATGCAGCGGCGGTCGATGTGCAGGCCGCATTGTTGCGTGCGCAACGCGGTTTGCCGGAAGAGATGACTGATTTGCCTGCCTATCGCAAGGTCAATCCGGCTGATCAGGCGATTTTGTTGCTGACGTTGACGTCACCTTCGCTGTCGTTGTCCGAACTGAATGACTATGCAGAAAACCTGATTTCGCCATCTCTGTCGACCATCGACGGCGTGGCGCAGGTGCAGGTGTATGGCCAGCGTCGTTATGCGGTGCGTGTCAAGATCAAGTCCGACGAACTGGCTGCGCGCAACATGACGCTGGATGAGCTTGCTGCCGCGGTGCGTTCCGCCAATGCCAATTCGCCGGTCGGTGTGCTCGACGGTCCGCGTCAGACGCTGACGCTGCAGGCCAACAAGCAATTACAGAATGCAGCAGCGTTCAGCAATCTGATCATCGCCAGCAATAACGGTCAGGTCACAAGGCTGAAGGATGTCGCGACGGTTGAAGACAGTGTCGAAGAGACGAAGAGCGGCAGCTGGGCTAATGGCAAGCCGTCAATCGTACTTGCGGTGCAGCGTCAGCCTAATGCGAACACGGTCGCGGTGGTGGATGCGGTCAAGCAAACGCTGCCGCAGTTCAAATCACAAATGCCGGCCTCGATCGAGTTACAGGTATTGAACGACCGTTCGGTGTCAATTCGCGAAGCGATTCACGACGTCAATTTCACACTGGCGTTGACCATCATGCTGGTGGTATTGGTGATTTTTCTGTTCCTGAAACGCCTGACGGCGACGATCATTCCGGTTTTGTCGCTGCCGATTTCGCTGATCGGTTGTTGTGCATTGATGTACTGGCTGGGGTATAGCCTCGACAACGTGTCGCTTCTCGGCATCACGATTGCAGTCGGGCTCGTCGTCGATGATGCAATCGTGATGCTGGAAAACATCGTGCGGCATATCGAAGACGGCATGGAGCCCTTGGCCGCTGCGCTGAAGGGTTCACGTGAAGTCAGTTTCACGATTATCTCGATTTCGATTTCTCTGGTAGCGGTATTCATTCCCATCTTTTTCATGCCGGGTGTGATTGGTTTGCTGTTCCATGAATTTGCCGCCGTGGTGTCGTTGGCGGTTCTGGTATCGGCTGTCATGTCACTGACGCTGGTTCCCATGCTGTGCAGCCGATTTTTGAAGCATGAGAAGAAAGAGCACGGCAACGACCCTGCGCAGTCGCAGGAAAACTGGCTCATCCGCTCATTTGAAAAAGTGTTCAATCGCGTACTGGCCAGCTATACGCGCGCGCTCGACTGGTCACTCTCGCATCATAGGTCAATCCTGTGGCTGGCGGTGGGTACGTTCTTTCTAACCGGATGGCTGTTCTTCACGATTCCGAAGGGCTTTTTCCCGGTCGAGGACATTGGGCAAATCAGCGTGACGGTGGAGGGGCCGGATGATGCGTCGTATCCGACAATGGTGAGCCTGGTCACCCAGGCGGCAGATATCATCCAGAACGATCCGAATGTCGCAACCATCACATCGCGGGTGCGAGACAGCAATGAAGGCCGTCTGTTCCTCGGGCTCAAGCCGCGCGGCGAACGCGAGTCGATGGACAATGTTTTACGCGATCTTCGACGCAAGGTCAGTGCGATTCCCGGCGTGACGGTGTACATGACGCCGGTACAGAATTTGCGCCTCGGTGGACGTTCTTCAAAGAGTCAGTATCAGTTTGTGCTGCAGAGCGTGCGTGCCGATGAATTGCACGCGTGGGCGGACAAAATGCTGGTCAAGATGCGTGCCGCGCGTGTCTTCATTGATGTCACCAGCGATTCGCAACTGAAGGGCTTGCAGGCGCAGGTTGACATCAATCGCGACCGTGCCAACGAGGCTGGTATCGATATTCAGGATATTCGTACAGCGCTGTATAGCGCCTATGGTGATCGGCAAATTTCAACGATTTATACCAGCAGCAACAGCTATTCGGTAATTTTGCAAGACGAGGATGTCGGCAATCTGGATGAGTCGGCATTGAGCAAAATTTATCTGCGCAGCAAAAGCGGTGCGCTGGTGCCGCTGCTGAGTGTGGCGACGGTCAGGCGCACGGCCGGTCCGATTTCAGTGAATCATCAGGGGCAACTTCAGGCAATCACATTGTCATTCAATCTCGCTCCCGGCGTGCCGCTCGGCGATGCGACGCGCATGATCGATCAGATCAAGTCAGAGATCAATCTGCCATCCAGTATCGTGACCAACTATGCCGGCGACGCGGCGGTATTCCAGTCGTCACAGGGAAGTCAGGCGGCGTTGATCGTGCTGGCTCTGGTGGTTATCTACATCCTGCTGGGCGTACTGTATGAAAGTTATATCCATCCGATCACGATTCTTGCCGGCCTGCCTTCGGCTGCGGTAGGTGCGTTGCTGACGCTGCGCATTTTCGGATTCGAGCTGACGTTGATTGCAACGATCGGCATCTTGCTGCTGATCGGGCTGGTGAAAAAGAACGCGATCATGATGATCGATTTCGCACTGGCGGCACAGCGCGAACAAGGTTTGACGCCGCTGGAGGCGATACGAACGGCCTGTATTCTGCGCTTCCGTCCCATCATGATGACGACACTGGCCGCCGCCGTCGGCGCACTGCCGATTGCGCTTGGTTTGGGAGCAGGTGCAGAGCTGCGTCAACCGCTTGGCCTGGCTGTGGTCGGCGGCTTGCTGGTATCACAGGTGATTACCTTGCTGATCACGCCGGTGATTTATCTGTCCCTTGATCGCTTTAGCGGCGAGGGGCCGTTGCAGATCACGCGGGAACAGGAACTCGCTGCGCGCTAAACCGGATCAAACCGGCCAGGCCCGCGCCAGCATATCGTGCTGCAAGGCCGAAGCGGGCAGAGTGCCAAAGACGCGGCCGCATTCTGCATCGATGCGGCTGGCGATGAAGGCTTCGGCAACCGTTGCCGGCGCGTGTTGCAGCATCAGGCTTGCCTGGGCAGCCAGCACCAAACGCTGCGTAAAGCGGCGTGCCTGCATTTCCTGTTGTTGCGGCGGCAGGATCAGATCGCTGCGCAAGCTCGCGACAAGCGCGCGCAAGCCCGCGTGCGGGGCTGCGGTGTCGTGCAAGTTCTGCAGCAACAAGGTAAAACCTTCAGCTTCCCTTTCGATTGCGCGCAATACATCCAGGCACATTACATTGCCGGAACCTTCCCAGATTGAATTGACAGGTGCTTCACGATACATCCGCGCCATCGGCGCATTTTCTACATAGCCGTTGCCACCCCAGACCTCCATGCATTCGCCGCTGAATTCCAGTGCGCGCTTGCAGATCCAGAATTTGGCTGCGGGTGTGAGAATGCGACGCCATGCGCGTTCCAGAAAATCGTCGGGAGCACCCTGCGATGCATCGGCGGCGCGTGCCAGTCGCAGCATCAGCAAGGTCGCGGCTTCGCTTTCCAGCGCCAGATCCGACAGTACATTGCGCATCAGCGGCTGCTCTGCCAATGGATGGCCGAATGCGCTGCGATGCCGTGCATGATGTATCGCCTGCACCAGTGCATTGCGCATCAGGCCGGCGCTGCCGATCACGCAATCTAGTCGCGTGTGATTGGCCATTTCGATGATGGTCGGTATGCCGCGCCCTTCCTCGCCCACCATCACGCCGTAGGCATCCTGGAATTCAACTTCACTACTGGAGTTGGAGCGATTGCCCAGCTTGTCCTTGAGTTGCTGTATCAGTATCGCGTTCCTGCTGCCGTCAGGACGCCAGCGCGGCACGAAAAAACAGGACGGACCGATTTCCGTGCGTGCCAGTACCAGATGCGCATCGCACATCGGTGCGGAGAAAAACCATTTATGGCCAGTCAGTGCATAGTCGGCGCCGCGTCCGCTGCCATGAACAGCGCGGGCAACGGTAGTATTGCTGCGCACATCGGAGCCACCCTGTTTTTCCGTCATGCCCATGCCGATCAGCATTGAATGTTTTTGCGCCCAGGGCAGATCGCGCGGATCGTGTTCGAGAGAAAACAGTTTCGCTTCCAATGTGGCAAACAGCTTTGTTTCTTTTTGCAGCAAGGGGATAGCGGCAAAGGTCATCGTGGTAGGGCACAGCGAACCCGATTCGACCTGCGCCTGCAAATAATATGTCGCCGTGCGCGCGACGTGCACGCCTGCGCGCGCTTGCGACCACGGCATTGCATGCAGGTTTTCACGCCGTTGCATGGCGAGCAGTTGATGCCAGCTCGGATGAAATTCAACGGTATCGATGCGATGGCCGAAACGGTCGTGGGTGTGCAATTCCGGCAGGTGATGATTGGCGAGTTGGCCCAGCTGCAAGGTTTTCTGCATGCCGAGTTCGGCACCGTAGCGGATCAAGTCTTGCTCGTGCCAGCCAGCCAGCTCGCGCTGTACGCCGGCGACCAATGCAAGATCGCTGGCGTACAGATTATAGTCATGCAGGTCAGGTGTCTGGTTGCTGACCTCGTGTGTCGGCCATTGCATGCGAGCTCCTTTGTTTTTCGATGCTGGAAACTGCTGAAAGACTACGGGATGAGTGAGCTTGTGATGAGTGAGTCTATAACGATGTGCCACCGGATGCCAGGTTCATGCGAACAGGTATGTTTTGGCCTGATTGCCCACTGATTTTGCGCCGGATTCTTACCGTACATGCAAGGAAAACATGAACACTGTAAATCCGGTGCCGTCGTCAGGTAAAATGCGGTTTGCCCTTATTCACGAACGGCCCTATGTCTTATCAAGTCCTCGCCCGTAAATATCGTCCGAAAAGCTTCGACACGCTGGTCGGGCAGGAGCACGTCGTGCGAGCCTTGACGCATGCGCTGGATAACAAGCGTTTGCATCACGCCTACCTGTTCACCGGTACGCGCGGCGTCGGCAAGACNNGCGATCGATGCCGGCCGCTTTGTCGATTACATCGAGATGGATGCAGCGTCGAATCGCGGCGTCGATGAAATGGCGCAGTTGCTGGAGCAGGCAGTCTATGCACCATCGAATGCACGCTTCAAGGTTTACATGATCGATGAGGTGCATATGCTCACCAACCATGCGTTCAACTCGATGCTAAAGACGCTGGAAGAGCCGCCAGAGCACGTCAAATTCATACTCGCGACCACCGACCCGCAAAAAATTCCGGTCACCGTACTTTCGCGCTGCCTGCAATTCAACCTCAAGCAAATGCCGCCCGGCCATATCGTTGCGCATCTCGACGATATTCTGGGACAGGAACAAATCGAATTTGAAACACCTGCCTTGCGCTTGCTGGCGCAAGGCGCGCATGGTTCCATGCGTGATGCGCTGTCGCTGACCGATCAGGCGATTGCCTATGCCGCCGGCAAAGTCACGCTGGAAGCGGTGCAGGGCATGCTGGGCGCGCTGGATCAATCCTTCCTGATACGCCTGCTGGATGCATTGGCGCAAAAAGATGGTGCGGGTTTGCTGGCCGTTGCAGATGAAATGGCAACACGCAGCCTGTCATACAACGCAGCCTTGCAGGATCTGGGTTCGCTC
>DGBN01000026.1 GCA_002384815.1 Oxalobacteraceae bacterium UBA4003
TCGGCGGCTCCGACATCATGATGGAAATGTATGAGTCGGGTGAATTGCAGCAAATGGTAGGCGCCAGCGCCTGAGTCTGAGTCTGAGTCTGGACTTGAGCCTCTAGGCTCTCGATTCAAGGAAGCGCCGAAGCCTTTCCTCTGGAACAGCCAAACGAAAACGGATGCCGAGGCATCCGTTTTCGTTTGTGGACATCAAATTGGCTACTTGCGCACCACAACTTCCACGCGGCGCGATGCTGAAGCGGTCGCGGCGGTGCCGGTGGTGTCAGCAGGCTTCTCCAGCAGAGCACGCTCTATCGGTACGCCAGCAGCAACCAGGGCGGCCTGCACCGCCTCGGCGCGGCGCTTGGAAAGCTCGGCATTTTTCTCCGGATCGCCCGTTGAATCATTAAAGCCGGAAATCACGGCCTTGGCGCCGGCGTTCTCCTTCAGATAATTAAGCAGTGAACCCGCCTTCGAGGCGAACTCGCCAAATAGCTCGGCACTGCCAGAGTCAAAGTACACCTTGAGCGCAGGTGCGGATTCCACAGTCCAGCCCACAACACCCGAACCCGCCGGCTCATCGGCCGCAGGAACACCCGCACCCGGGGTAGCTGCCGGTGCGCTGCCTGAGTCCGCAGGAGAAGAAGCCGGCTCCACTGCCGGCCCAGGGCCGAAGGCACCAACAACCGGGCCTGACGAAGCCGGCGCTGGGGCCGTTGCCGGGGGCGCCTCTACGTTATTGCTTCTGGAGCAATAATTCAGCCCGACCAGCGCTGCAATGGCCACAATAGCCCACGGCAACCACTTCATCCAGCCCCCGCCGCCAGATACGGCGGACCCACTGGTGGCGACCGGCGCTGACAACAGGTTTTGGCCGGCGGCGGCCATACTGCTCACCTCGGGAGCAAGGTTGGACGGAATGCTACCGCCAGGCGTCAGTTTGCCGACGAGCACTGGAATCAAATAGCCCAGGGACGACGCGACGCTCTCCCGCTCAAGCGTCAGACGGGAAGTCAGCTGGGACAAGAGCCCTCCGCTGGAGCCCAACACCGTTTCCAGCTGGCTGTTGCTGATAGGTTGCGCGGCCGGGCCGCCGCCGAGCCAGGACTGAACAATGGGGCCAAAGCCCGCCGCCTTGAATTTTTCAAGAAAACCAATCAGGCCCCCACTCTCCTTGGAGGTCATATAAGCCAGAAGCACCTGCAGCAAGGGCAAGGCCTTGTCGCCGACGCCAAAGCGCGCCGCAACTTCACGAATCAGGATATCAAACATAAAAAACCTTTCTTTTCCAGGCAACGCACTCCTGGGCCGTCATTCATTCCACGGCATGCCACTTGGGGGAATCTCTGCGAGATTGATTATAAGAAGCGATATGGCTGAGACATGTCATCCGGTTCCTACAGTCTTCCAACTGCGCTGCGAGGATGCCAGACTGTGTAAACTGACAAATTTCACTCACTGAAAACACCCTCCGTAGAGAGCAGGTGAACTTGGAAGCCATTTCCAATAAGAACCGTCTATGAGCTTCACCCAACAAATTCTGGTCATTATCCTGTTGATAGTGGCCAGCGCATTCTTCTCGATCGCTGAGATCTCGCTCGCCGCTTCGCGCCGCCTGCGTTTGCGGCAGATCGCTGACGAAGGTGATGAGAGGGCGTTGCGCGTCCTGCGGGTGCAAGAACAACCTGGCCACTACTTCACCGCCGTGCAGATCGGCTTGAACGCCATTGCGATCCTCGGTGGAATAATTGGTGAAGGTTTGCTAAGTCCCTATCTGACCTCGTGGCTGGTCACATGGCTGCCCGAGCGCACCGCTGCCACACTGTCCTTTGTGGGTTCCGTGGTAGCCGTTACTTCCGTTTTCGTGGTGTATGCCGACCTCGTCCCCAAACGGCTGGGCATGGCTCAACCAGAGCGCGTGGCCATGGCAGTCGTCGGACCCATGGAAAAATTCCTGGTCGCCTTCAAGCCCATCGTGTGGCTCTACACGCGGTTTACCGACCTGACCATGCAACTCTTTGGCCTTCCAACCCAACGCGACGAGCGCATCACCCCGGACGACATTCTGGCGCTGGCAGAAGCCGGCACTCAGGCGGGGGTGCTGGCACGGCCTGAACAACAAGTGATCGAGAACGTTTTTGAGTTGGACACTCGATTCGTCACGAGCGCCATGACCCCCCGTGATCGCGTAGCATGGCTCAGCAAGGACGACCCCGACGATGTGGTTCGCGCCCGAATTGCCGCAGAACCATTCTCGACCTATCCGGTTTGCGACGGAGAACTCGACCACGTGCTGGGCTACGTGGACGCGCGGGATTTATTTCAATGTGTGCTGAATTCTCGGCAGATTCGCCTGACCGACCCCACCCTGCTTCACAAGGTGGTCGTGGTGCCAGACAGACTCACGCTGTCGGAGGTGTTGCTGCAATTTCGCCATCAGCACGAGGATTTCGCCGTCATCGTCAATGAATACGGCACCGTCGTGGGCGTGGTCACGCTGAACGATGTCATGAGCACCGTAATGGGTGACCTGGTGACGCAGGAAGACGAGGAGTTGATAGTGCGCCGCGACGACGGTTCCTGGCTGATCGACGGCCATGCACCCATGCCAGATGTTCAGCGCGCCCTGAATCTGGACGACTTACCCGACCCCGAGGCATACGACACGCTGGCCGGTTTTCTCATGGAAATGCTCAGGCGCGTGCCACGCCGCACGGACACCGTCCGCTGGGGCGGTTATCGTTTCGAGGTGATGGACGTCGACAACTACCGCATCGACCAAGTGCTGATCACGCGCTCGCTCGCGGAGCAAGCCCACCCTTCGCCAGACAAGCCATCCGCGACTTCGGTGTAGACCGAATGGCACTTGCTTAAAACAAGAACGATTACTTCCAGAATCAGACGGCAGACAATCCTGAATCAGCCCAGACCCAGCGCTTTTGAGCGCTGAACACCGCATTGGGATACTCGGACTTGCCTCGCGATCCGTTGTAGCGGCCCAGGGCCATGAAAAGATTCCCACGTTCGCGGTCAAGGTAGTGCCGGAAAATGACGCAGCCGAAACGCAGGTTGGTCTGCATGTGAAACAGCTTGCCCGGATCACCGTCGCCGATCACGCGGGTCCAGAAAGGCATCACCTGCATGTAACCGTGGGCGCCTACCGGCGATACCGCATATTTGCGAAATGCCGATTCCACCTGTATCAGTCCGAGCACCAGGGCAGGGTCAAGTCCGGCACGACGCGCTTCGTACCAGACCGTACGCAGGAACTCTATGCGCACCTGCCGATCCGGAATACGCTTGGCAAGACGATCGGACATCTCGCCCAGCCAATGCAGATAATCGATGCGCTCCTTGATCTCTGCAAATTGCGGAACCGGTGGACTAGGGTCGGAAATCGCACGCGACAAGGCCATGCGCACCGAATCGGCCATCGCCTCTTCCTTTTGATTGCCGGCAAAAACTGCAGCACTGCCCGTCAGAAAAAACAGGAAAACGCCGGCTGCAAACATGCAAGGCAGCGATCTGCGCAAGGCAGGCAAGGGGCTCCGTCCACCGCCAAGCAGCCCGGCGACCGTATTAGTCATCGCCAGTCGCATCGCAGCAATCACGCCGCCAGTTTGGCTTGAATGAAAGCGGGCATGTCATCCAGCGCAACTGCGGTGGCTTCAGCATCACGACGGCCTTTATATTCCAGCGCACCCTCTTTCAAACCGCGCTCACCAATCACGATACGATGTGGTGCACCGATCAATTCCCAATCTGCAAACATCGCGCCTGGACGTTCGCCGCGATCGTCCAGAATGACATCGACGCCAGCTGCTTGCAGTGTGTCATACAGCTTGTCGGTTTCCGCCTTGACGCTTTCGCTGCGGTCATAACCCATAGGGCACAGCACCACTTCAAACGGAGCCAGTGCGGCTGGCCAGATGATGCCCTTGTCATCGAAATTCTGTTCGATTGCCGCGCCGACTATCCGTGTCACGCCGATGCCGTAGCAACCCATCTGAATGAGTTGCGGCTTGCCGTTTTCATCCAGATAGCTTGCTTTCATGTCTTCCGAATAGCGCGTGCCGAGCTGGAATACGTGGCCGACTTCGATTCCGCGCTGAATCGCCAATACGCCCTTGCCATCCGGTGACGGATCACCCTCGACCACATTGCGCAAATCGAGCACCGTCGCTTCCGGCAAATCGCGCTCCCAGTTCGCACCGGTGAAATGAAAATCCTCTTCATTGGCACCGCAGACAAAATCGCTCATCGCAGCCACCGTGCGATCGACAATCAGCCGCACCGGCTTTTTGGTATTGACCGGCCCCAGGTAACCCGGCGGCGTGCCGAACCATTCAACTATCTCCGCCTCGTTGGCGAAGCGATGTTCGCCCAGGCCTGGAATCTTCGCCACTTTCACTTCATTCAATTCATGGTCGCCGCGCAACAGCAACAACCAGACTTCCTTGCTGACGACACCCTTTTCCTCTTTCTCCGTCGTCAACACGATGGACTTGACAGTTTGCGTCAGCGGCAGATTCAGGAAAGCTGCCACATCTTCGCATTTGACCTTGCCCGGAGTGGCCGTCTTGGTCAATGCCTGCACAGGTGCAGCACGCGGTGCAGCTGGCGCCAGTGCTTCTGCCGCTTCCATATTGGCTGCGTAGTCGGAAGTCGGGCAATAGACAATGGCGTCTTCACCGGTATCGGCAATCACATGGAATTCATGCGAGCCGGAACCGCCGATGGCGCCATTGTCAGCGGCCACGGCACGGAACTGCAGGCCGAAACGGTTGAAGATCTTCACGTAGGCATCGAACATGATCTGATACGAACGCTTCAAGCCTTCCACGTCGCGGTCAAAGGAATAGGCATCTTTCATCGTGAATTCGCGTCCGCGCATCAAGCCGAAGCGAGGACGACGCTCGTCACGAAACTTGGTCTGGATATGGTAAAAATTGAGCGGCAATTGGCGATAGGATTTGATTTCGCTACGCACCACATCAGTGACAACTTCTTCCGAGGTCGGCTGAATTGCATAATCACGGCCGTGCCTGTCCTTCACACGCATCAATTCCGGCCCCATCTTGTCCCAGCGGCCGGTTTCCTGCCACAGTTCGGCCGGCTGCACCAAGGGCATCAGCAATTCAATCGCATGGGCGCGGTTCATTTCTTCGCGCACAATCGCCTCCACCTTGCGGATCACGCGCAGGCCGATAGGCATATAAGTATAAATACCGGAACCCAGGCGCTTGATCATGCCGGCGCGCATCATCAGTTTATGACTGACGATTTCTGCGTCGGAAGGAGCTTCTTTGAGAGTGGAAATGAAAAAACGGGATGCGCGCATGACGATGAATTCTTTTTAAAAAGAGAGAAGGTTATAATCAACTCAATTTTAAAGGATTAGCTGGCTGATGCACCCACTGTTCGCACAATTGATTACTGTCTCCGTTGTTCGCACGCTATCGTGCGCACGACGGTATCAGGCCGTATAGCCGATTTTCGATTGAGGGTAGCTCAGCCGCAGAAAGTTTGAGGTGCAATATGCTGGATCGTGAAGGCTTTCGCCCAAACGTCGGCATTATTTTGATCAACGCCCAGAATGAAGTGTGGTGGGGCAAGCGGGTGCGCGAGCACTCGTGGCAGTTCCCGCAGGGCGGTATCAAATTCGGCGAAACACCCGAACAGGCAATGTTCCGCGAGCTGGAAGAAGAAGTAGGCTTGCGGGCGGAGCATGTCAAAATCATCGGCCGCACGCGCGACTGGTTGCGCTACGAAGTTCCGGATCATTTCATCAAACGTGAAATTCGCGGCCACTACAAAGGGCAGAAACAGATCTGGTTTTTGCTGCGTATGGTTGGCCGCGATTGCGACGTCAATCTGCGCCTGACCGAACATCCCGAATTCGACGCATGGCGCTGGCACGATTACTGGGTGCCATTGGACGTCGTGATTGAATTCAAACGCGATGTATATCAACGTGCGCTGCAAGAGCTTTCCCGCTTCTTGTCGCGCCCGGCACATCCCGGAGCCATCCAGAATACGGCTCGTTACCTGCGCCAAACGCATTCATCGCGCAAAACCGACGAACCATCTACTGAACAGAGCAAGTCCAACAATGAATAAGTCCTTCTTTCCTTCACGCAAACTGACACCAACGCTGTTCGGGCTGGCGCTTTTAGCGATGGCGCAGATTTCTATTGCCCAGCAACTGGAATTCAACAAGGACTTCAATGATGATGAGGTCAAACCCTGGGAGGAAATCCAGGCGGAGTTGCCGCCCGCCCCCAAGGATGAAAATCTGCTGCCTTTCTACGTCGGGCCAACCGCGACTCAGGAATTTGCAATAGATGCCGAATCACTGTCCATTGGCAAAGATGGCGTAGTGCGTTATACGCTGGTCGCAGTCAGTCCGGGCGGTGCAAAAAACATCAGCTATGAAGGTATACGCTGCGCGTCGTTTGAAAAGAAAATCTATGCGCTTGGCCGCGACGATGGCACGTGGTCGCGCTCACGTCGCGATCAGTGGGAAGGCATCGTGCGCAACAAAGTCCATCGCCAGCATGCCGCGCTGTCGCAGGATTATTTTTGCAGTAATCTGACTATCGTGGGAAATGAGAAGGATATGCTGCAACGTATCAAGTCGGGCAAAACCCTGACCGACGATCTGCTGCACAAATAGGCAGGAATATATCCGGGGAAAATAAAATCAACCGACAGCAGGTAAAGCCGTCTGGCATCCCTGCGCTGCAGAACGCGACGCAAAATTTACAGCAAAACCAGATTGTCGCGATGTATCAGTTCCGGTTCTTCAACAAAACCCAGAATAGATAAAATATCAATCGACGGCTTGCGCATGATGCGACGCGCTTCCGAGCTTGTGTAGTTGGTAATGCCGCGTGCGATTGCACGGCCCGATTGATCGACACAGGTAATCACATCGCCGCGCCCGAAACTGCCAGATACCTCGATCACACCGATAGGCAACAACGATTTTCCTTCCGTCGTTAATTTCAGTACAGCCCCCTGATCGAGCACGATCTTGCCTGCCGTGTGCAAATGATCTGCCATCCATTGCTTGCGTGCTGTCAGTTGCGCGGTTTGCGCAGTCAATTGTGTGCCGATCGCTTCACCTGCCGCCAGCCGCGTCAACACCTGTTCCTCGCGCCCCCAGGCAATCACCGTATGCGCACCAGACAATGCCGCCCGTTTGGCGGCCAGTATTTTTGTCAGCATGCCGCCACGTCCCAGAACGCTACCAGCGCCGCCAGCCATCGCTTCCAGCGCGACATCGCCGGCCTGTGCGTCATGAATAAAAGTAGCATGCGGGTCTTTACGCGGATCGGTGCTGAACAAACCTCGTTGATCGGTCAGAATGACCAGCGCATCGGCTTCGATCAGATTGGCCACCAATGCGCCCAGCGTATCGTTATCGCCGAACTTGATTTCATCGGTAACGACAGTGTCGTTCTCGTTGATGATAGGTACGACGCCGAGACGCAACAAGGTGAACAGCGTCGAACGCGCATTCAGATAACGCTCACGATCGGCCAGATCGGCGTGCGTCAGCAGGATTTGCGCAGTTTGTACCTGATGCTGACGGAAACTGGTTTCGTAAATTTGTGCCAGCCCCATTTGCCCTACTGCAGCGCAAGCCTGTAACTCATGGATACCAGTCGGCCGTTTGTCAAAGCCAAGCCGCTGCATCCCTTCGGCAATCGCGCCTGAGCTAACCAGCACCACTTCCTTGCCCAGTGCACGTAATCGAACGATCTGCTCCGCCCATTTTTGAATCGCAGCAGTATCTAGTCCCTTGCCATCATTAGTGACGAGCGAAGAGCCGACCTTGATAATGATGCGTTTGGCTGATTGAATGGCAGAGTCCATGCTTTGTAGTCCGGCACTGTTTTGATTTTTGATGCCGGATTGCCGCTGTCGGCAATCCGTTTCACTCTATTGCTTCAGTCGATGATCTTGAAACGCGGATCGTCCGGATCGATCGAATCGATCAGGCGCGCTTCTTCGCTGATATCCGTTTCTTCCGAACGCTGCTCTGCCTGGCGCTGCACCGCGATGTAGTCATAAATCTCAGTGACCAGCTCGGAACAACCATCACGCGTCAGCGCTGAAATCTCGAATACCGGGCCTTTCCAGCCGAAGCGCTTGATGAAATCCTTTACGCGTTTTTTGCGTTCTTCTTCCGGCACCATGTCCAGTTTGTTCAAGACCAGCCAGCGTGGCTTGTCGAACAGTGATTCATCGTATTTTTTCAGTTCCTTGACGATCGCCTTGGCTTCCTTGACCGGGTCAACATTATCAAACGGCGCCAGATCGACAATATGCAGCAGTAAACGAGTGCGTTGCAGATGGCGCAGGAATTGGATGCCCAGACCGGCACCATCGGATGCGCCTTCGATCAGACCGGGAATGTCGGCAATCACGAAACTCTTTTCGTGGCTGACGCGTACCACACCCAGATTCGGATGCAGCGTGGTAAACGGGTAATCTGCAATTTTCGGCTTGGCATTCGACACCGCAGAAATGAAGGTGGATTTTCCTGCATTCGGCATGCCGAGCAAACCAATATCGGCGAGCACCTTCAGCTCCAGCCGCAGTTCGCGTCGTTCGCCTTCCTTGCCTTCGGATTTCTGCCGTGGCGCGCGATTGGTCGACGATTTGAAATGGATATTGCCCCAGCCGCCTTCGCCACCCTTGGCAATCAAGACTTCCTGGCCGTGTTCGGTCAGATCGGCGATCAGTTCGCCGTCGTTGTTGTCGATGATCAGCGTGCCAACCGGCATGCGCAATTTGATATCGTCTGCGCCCTTGCCGTAGCAATCCGCGCCGCGACCGTTTTCACCGTCACGCGCCTTGTGCATTTTGGAGTAGCGGAAATCGACCAGCGTATTGATATTACGATCGGCTACAGCATAGATGCTGCCGCCCTTGCCGCCATCGCCGCCGTCCGGACCGCCAAAAGGCCTGAATTTTTCACGACAAAAGGAGGCGACGCCGTTGCCGCCGTCACCAGCAATGACTTCGATTTTTGCTTCGTCGATAAACTTCATAATTTTTTGCCGTCATAAACTAAAAAGGCTCTACCTACGGCAGAGCCTTTCGATTGAAGGCTTTCGCCTTACTTTGCGTGCCTAAGTAAACTTAAGCGGGTACTACTGTAACGTAATGACGTTGCAATGCGCCTTTGGTAACAAAAGCTACCTTGCCATCGGTCAATGCAAACAAGGTGTGATCCTTGCCCATACCGACGTTTTCGCCTGGATGCATTTTGGTACCGCGTTGGCGAACAATGATGCCGCCTGCGTTGATAACTTGACCACCGTAGACTTTAACGCCCAGTCGCTTTGACTCTGAATCACGACCATTTCGCGTAGTGCCGCCGCCTTTTTTATGTGCCATTTCTGACTCCTTGTATCTGGTTAGTCCGAATCAGCGGCTTAGCCGTTGATCGAAACGATCTGCAATTCGGTGTAATTTTGGCGATGGCCTTGATGCTTCTGGTAGTGCTTACGGCGACGCATCTTGAAAATCTTCACTTTATCGTGACGACCGTGGGAGACAACCGTAGCAAGGACCGTAGCACCTTCAACCAGCGGAGCACCAAACTTAATGGTTTCTCCAGCGCCCAATGCGAGCACCTGATCAAGGGTGATTTCGGATCCAATGTCTGCCGGTATCTGTTCTACTTTAAATTTTTCACCAGCGACAACTTTATATTGTTTGCCACCGGTTTTTATGACCGCG
>DGBN01000066.1:0-29393 GCA_002384815.1 Oxalobacteraceae bacterium UBA4003
GCCGAAGTGGTGCGTCGCATCAATGCCGAAATGCCGCTGCAGGCAATTGCGCCGAATTACACCGGCGAAACCGCAGGACGCTGGCGCTACCTTGGCAACGACAGCGATGGCGGTGGTGAAATCGGCGTCATTTCCAGCGTCACGCAAGCCTTCTGCGCCGACTGCAGCCGCGCCCGCCTATCTACCGAAGGCAAGCTCTACACCTGCCTGTTTGCCACCGGCGGCCACGATTTGCGTGCGCTGTTACGCAACGACAAAACGGATGAAGAGATTTCCACAGTCATTGCCCACATCTGGCGCGCGCGCGACGATCGCTATTCCGAATTACGCACGGCCAATACCGATTTGAAATCGACGCGTAAAGTCGAGATGTCCTACATAGGCGGCTAACACCTCCTGCCATTCACTCAGCTGTTCATAACTGTTACCGAAATAATTTTAAAAAATGGATACCAGTCAAATCACCGGACTCATACTCGCAGGCGGACGCGGCACTCGCATGGGTACAGTCGATAAAGGTCTGCAATTATTCCGCGATGCGCCTATGGCTCTGCATGTGCTGATGCGCCTATCACCGCAAGTGGGCTATGTGATGATCAATGCGAACCAGAATATTGCACCGTATGAAGGTTTTGGCGTACCGGTCTGGCAGGATGAATTCCAGGGCTTTGCCGGACCGCTGGCCGGTTTGCACACGGGCCTGACGCATTGCGAAACGGAATACATGGTAAGCGTACCTTGCGACTCGCCTTTTCTACCGAAGGATCTGGTCGCGCGTCTGGCCGCAGGGCTGGAAGAAAAAAATGCCGACCTAGCCGTTGCCTTCACTGGCGAAGGCGAATCGCTGCAAGCGCATCCGGTATTTTGCCTGGCAAAGGCATCTCTGCTGCCGCATCTGACGCTCTATTTACAGGAAGGCGGACGCAAGTTCGATAAATGGTATGCATCGCTGGCAGTAGCCGAAGTCCATTTCGATGATGAAGATGCGTTCCGCAACATTAATACACTGGACGATCTGCACAAGTTTGCCGCAACAGCACCATGAATCTGCGTTACTCACACATCCTGCGCGATGCCAACCTTGACGATTTAGACGACCCCATGTCCAACGCCTCTCCTTCCGATCAGAACCCACCGCGCACGCTCTCTAGCGTGATCAGTTGTCTGTCGGACTACGATCCCGATGCCTTGCCTGTAGCCGATGCACAAGCCATCATTCGCCAGCTCATCCAGCCTGTCAATGCGGTGGAAAAAATTGCCTTGCGCAGTGCCTTGAGCCGCGTACTGGCGCTTGATATCGTATCGCCCATCAACGTACCCTCGCACGACAATTCCGCCATGGACGGTTATGCCCTGCATGGCAGTGAACTGAAGCTGAATGCAGATGCGAGCCTGAAGGTCATCGGCACCGCTTACGCCGGCCGCACCTACGATGGCAAAGTCGGCAGTGGCGAATGCGTACGCATCATGACCGGCGCCGTGATGCCGGGCGGATGCGATACCGTGATTCCACAGGAATTCGTGCGAGATGCAAATGAGACCGACATCACAATTCCAGCCGGCACAGTGAAACCTGGCGACAACCGTCGGCTGCAAGGTGAAGATCTCAAGATCGGCACACCGGCGCTGCAAAAAGGCAAAATCCTCAGCCCAGCCGATCTCGGCTTGCTGGCTTCGCTGGGCATAGGTGAAGTGCCGGTGCAGCGTCGTTTGCGCGTGGCGTTTTTCTCTACCGGCGACGAACTGCGCTCCATCGGTGAAATGCTGGATGAAGGCTGCGTCTACGACAGCAATCGCTATACGCTGTATGGCATGCTGACACGTCTCGGTTGCGATGTCGTTGATATGGGCGTCATCAAGGATGATCCGGCTGTGCTCGAAGCCGCATTTCGCACCGCTTGCGAAAACGCCGATGCCATCATCACGTCCGGCGGCGTATCGGTCGGCGAGGCGGATTACACCAAGCAGATGATGGCGCAGCTGGGCGATGTCGGCTTCTGGAAAATCGGCATGCGCCCGGGTCGTCCGATGGCCTTCGGAAAAATCGCATCGAATGGCAAGGAAGCCTATCTGTTCGGTCTGCCCGGCAATCCGGTTGCAGTGATGGTGACTTTCTATTTCCTCGCACGTCAGGCCTTGCTGCACATGATGGGTGCATCGGCGGTAGCACCCCCGCCCTTGTTGCGCGTCGTCTCGCAGGCGAACATACGCAAGCGTCCGGGACGCACCGAATATCAGCGCGGCATACTGAGTCGAAACAGCGACGGCATACAGCAAGTACGCATCACCGGATCGCAAGGCTCCGGCGTTTTACGCTCCATGTCGGAAGCCAATTGCATGGTCGTTCTGGAACACGATAGGGCCGAAGTAAAGGCCGGCGATCTGGTCGATGTGATGCTGTTTGAGGGATTGATTTAATTCCTGCATTTGCGTCTTGCACAGTTACCGGTTCCGCAAAAAAGCCTGCATCTCTCCACAGAGAAATGCAGGCTTTTTTATTTGAAGTCCAAACATCCCCAAGAATCACGGCGCTTTTATGCAGAAACGCTCGTTATTGAATGGCTAAAGCTTGCCAGCCTTCTTCAAGCGATACGTCAAACCTTCAACAATATCCGTGTTGCCGCCCTGTCGCGCAAAATCGATGGCTGTCATGCCTGCATCGTTTTTCAATGCGACATCCGCTCCTGCATCGAGCAGCATTTTCACCACATAAATATGGCCACCACGCGCCGCCATCATCATGGGTGTGGTTTTGTTCGGCGATGGCGCATCCAGCATGGCCGATTTATTCAGCAGCATTTTCACGATATCGTCATCGCCGCTCGCAGCCGCATAATGCAAAGGCGTCCAGCCGCTCCTGTTGACCATTGCACCTTTGGCCAGCAAGGCGGTCACTGCCTGTTTGTTGGCAGTATAGGCTGCGATCATCAACGCCGTATCGCCGTTATTGATTTTCAGATCGACGTCGGTACCGCGCGCCTGCAGCAAGATGGCAAACACCTTCATTGCCTTTTCACGCACAGCCAGAATCAGACCCGAATCACCACGCTCGGGTTCTACCGTATTCGGGTCAAAACCGCGCTGCAGCAGTGCAGTCACGGTAGCCACGTCATCTGCCTTCACTGCCTGAAAATAATCTTCGTAAGCACCTGCGTGCGCCAGCATCGGCAAGCCTGCCGCCAGTGGCATCGCCATCAATAGTTGCAGAGAACGTCTGCGCACTTCATTCGTTTTTTTGTTCAGCATCTGTTCACCGCATAATCTTGAACAAGTTAAAAAAATTATCCGTCGTCTGCTGCGCAATTCGCTCCAGTGGAACGTCTTTCAAGAGCGCCAGATATTCTGCCACATGGCGCACCAGCCCCGGCTCATTCACCTTGCCGCGATGCGGTACCGGCGCCAGATAAGGCGAATCGGTTTCGATCAGCATCTGCTCCAGCGGCACTTCACGCGCCACCGCCTGCAAATCCTTCGCGCTCTTGAACGTCACGATGCCGGAAAACGAAATATAGAATCCCATTTCCATCGCCGCTTTCGCCACCTCCAGCGATTCGGTAAAGCAATGCATGACACCGGCCGCACCGCCTGCATCGGTGCCGGCCCCTTCTTCGCGCATGATGCGTATCGTGTCTTCAGAAGCCGCACGGGTATGGATGATCAAGGGTTTTCCGGTCGCACGCGAGGCCCGGATATGTCTGCGAAATCGCTCGCGCTGCCATTCCAGGTCGCCTTCCAGCCGGTAATAATCGAGTCCGGTTTCGCCTATCGCCACAATCTTCGGATGATTGGAGAGACGAATCAGATCATCAACCGACGGCTCCGGCGTATCTTCATAATCAGGATGCACGCCAACCGAGGCATAAATATTGGGATAACGTTCAGCCAGCTCCAGCACACCGGGAAAATTCGGCAGATCGCACGAAACGCAGAGCGCATGACTGACTTTGTTGTCGGCCATTTTGCCGAGTATCTCCGGCATGCGCGCAGCAAGCTCGGGGAAATTGATGTGACAGTGGGAATCGATATACATAGACCGGATTGTACGCGCCAGACAGCTTTGCTGCGCGCCAACGTCAAAGCTAGAACAGGAAAACTGCGTTCAAGTTGCCGCAAAAATTTATCGTACACCGAGCGCGAAAACTACAGCGTATGCGTAGCCCGCGATGAGCCCAGTGCTGCGCCCAGTAATTCCTCGATACGCTGCTTGATGCGTTGACCGCTCTCGTCGGCGGAAAACTGTACGCCTATGCCCTGCGCCTTGTTGTTGTTCGCTCCGGCTGGCGTGATCCACGCAATCTTGCCGGCAATCGGGTATTTGGTGGGATCATCCATCAAGGTCAGAATCAGATAAATTTCATCACCGATCTTGTACTGTTTGGTGGATGGCACGAAGATGCCGCCATTTGTCAGAAACGGCATATACGCCGCGTACAAAGCGGATTTCTCCTTGATCGGCAAAGACAATACCGACGGGCGACCCACTGCGGGATTAGCTGCTGCAATCGGGGCATCTGCCATCATCTACCTTTCAGGAAAAAAGCGTCGAATAATCCAGCAACATGTCTTCTATAAAAAGCTTGGGCGCCAGCGGATGATCGGCAATTGCACGCCGCTCATTGAGTGTCTTGATCGCCTGCAGCAATGCACCGGCATCGGCGCGTGCAGCCAGCGCGGTCAATTCTTTTTTGTAACGCGGATAGTAACGGATTGTGCCGGAAAGTTTGACGGAAAGCACGTCATACAGCCAGCGTTGCAGCCACGCGACCAATTCTGTTACCGGTGTTTTTTGCAGACGCTCGGCAGTTTTCAATGCGGCATCGACACCAGGTTGTGCCAGTTGCTGCAAAAAATCATCCAGCGTTTCGCGCGCACCGGCTTGCGACGATGCCAGCGCGGCGAGCGGTGCACCGCCCTGCTCGGCCAGCCAGCTGTCCGCATCTTTTACCTGTTGCGTCTGCAGCCACTGCAAGGCTTCCTCACCTCCCGGCATCGCCAGTGCAAACTTGCGGCAGCGCGACAGTATCGTCGGCAACAGGCGGTCGATGCTGTTGGTCGCCAGCAAAAACATCGTATTTGGCGGCGGCTCTTCCAGCATTTTCAGCAAGGAATTGGCGGCCGCAGTATTCAAGACTTCAGCCGGATACAGTGTAATCACACGCATGCCGGAACGATGCGTGGAAATATTCATGAAATCGGACAAGGCGCGGATCTGGTCGATCTTGATTTCCTTCGAAGGTGCCTTGGCGGATTTGGATTTTTTGGTATCGCCAGCCTCGGCTTCATCACCTTCCGCAGATTCGCCGTCATCCAGAATTTCCGGACGCACGCGACGATAATCAGGATGGCTGTATTGCCCAAACCAGCCGCATGCATCGCATGTGCCGCATGCATGTCCATCGGCGGCCGGCGCTTCGCACAGCAGCGATTGGGCGCAGGTTTCGGCAAAAGCCGTCTTGCCTATGCCTTCCGGCCCATGAAAAAGAATCGCGTGCGGCAGGCGTTCCCGCAATTTCTGCCATTGCTGCCAGGAAGCGTGCTGCCATGGATAAAGAGTATTCAAGAAGCTAGTCCTGCAATGATGTCGCGTAATTGCTCCTGAATCGGCGCGATAGCCTGCGTCGAATCGATGATGCGGAAACGCTGCGGGAATTCGGTGGCGCGGCGCAGATATTCAGTGCGCGTGGCGGCAAAGAAATCCGCCTTTTCCTGCTCGAACTTGTCCAGCGTACGCGTTGCATCCAGCCGTGCGCGCGCCACATCCAGAGGCACATCGAACAACAGGGTCAAATCAGGTTGCAAATGCGGGTGCACCCACTGCTCGAGTGCAGAAAGTTTTTGCCGATCCAGCTTGCGGCCACCGCCCTGATAGGCAAAGGTCGCGTCGGTAAAACGGTCGGAAATCACCCAGTCGCCGCGCGCCAGTGCCGGCTCGATCAGTTGCGCGATGTGTTCGCGTCGCGCAGCAAACATCAGCAAGGCTTCTGTCTCCAGATGCATTTTTTCATGCAACAGGATAGCGCGCAGTGCTTCGCCCAAGCTGGTACCACCCGGTTCGCGCGTAACGACCACGTTTTTTTTGCCCGCGCGCAACAAGTCGGCGACGAATGACAAATGCGTTGATTTTCCCGCGCCGTCTATGCCTTCAAATGTGATGAATTTTGCTGTCGTCATACCACTGCCATAAAAGTGTTACTCATTATTTTTGCTGGACTTGTCTGCGTTGATACTTGTTGACTGCATTGTTGTGATCGTCCAGATTCACTGAAAACTGGCTGCTGCCATCGCCGCGCGCGACGAAATACACTGCGTCGGTAGCTGCCGGGTTCATCGCTGCATGCAGTGATTCCGTGCCAGGCAAGGCTATCGGCGTAGGCGGCAAACCGGTGCGAGTATACGTGTTGTGCGGTGTGTCAGTCAGCAGGTCGCGCTTGCGGATATTGCCCTTGTAGCTATCGCCCATGCCGTAAATGACGGTCGGGTCAGTTTGCAGCAGCATGCCCTTCTTCAGGCGATTGACGAAAACACCGGCGATCGTGCTGCGCTCGGATTTTTTGCCGGTTTCCTTTTCCACAATGGAAGCCATGATCAAGGCTTCGTAAGGCGAGGCATAAGGCAGCGACGGATTGCGCGTCAGCCATGCCTCATTCAAACGCCTGAGCATCAGATTGTGCGCCTGCCTGTAAATCTGCAAGTCGCTGGAATTCTTTGCAAACATATAGGTATCGGGATAAAACAAGCCTTCCGGCCTTGTGTAATCGCCAGATATTTTTGCCATCAATTCCTGGTCGGACAGGCTGGCGGTGTCATGCTTCAGTGCCGGATGCGCATTGATCAACTCACGCATCTGACGGAAGGTCCAGCCCTCGATGACGGTCAGCGCTTCCTGGGCAAACTCGCCGCGCACCAATTGCGTCAACAAGCGGCTCGGTGTCGTACCGGGTTTCAATTCGTAACTGCCGGCTTTCAGTTTGGTGCTGTTGCTGGTTGCCTGTGCCAGTACCATCATCAGAAAAGGTTGCACCGGTGCACCGGCACTTTCGATTTGCTGCATGCTGCTTTTCACGCCACTGCCGGGAGTAATCGTAAAGTCGATGGCGGTTTGGTCTTTCTGGATGATGGGTTGTTGTGCCCAGAATACGAAGGCAGCCGCGGCAGCAATTGCCAGCAGAATAATCAGGGTGAAGAATTTTTTAATCAAGGCAAGGTCTCGGTGAAATTCAGGGCAAATCGCGGACAATCCGACGCGTTTTTCTCACGCCACTATAATCAGACCCTAATGATAATAGCGGAACCGCTGATTGCTCCAACTTATTGATTGAAATTATGACTACATGGTTGAATTTTCTGGCTGATCAGGGCGCGCAATTCAGCACGCCAGCCAACGTTGAAGCGGTACCTGAGCTTCTGCATTTTGGCGTACGGATGCCGTCTGAAACGCCGCGCACCGATTTTGTCGCCCCCATGACCAATCTGGGCCTGATCGCCGCCAGCGGCGACGAGGCCGCTCATTTTCTGCACAGCCAGTTGACCAGCGATGTCGAACATCTGGAGACCGGCGCAGCGCGACTGGCCGGCTATTGCTCCCCCAAAGGCCGGCTGCTGGCAAGTCTGCTGATCTGGAAAACCGCCGACGGCATCATGCTGCAACTGCCACGCGAACTGCAGGCGGGCGTACAAAAACGCCTGCAAATGTTTGTGCTGCGTGCCAAGGCCAAGCTCATCGATGCAACAGAAAATCACGTGATGCTTGGCCTCGCCGGCCCGGCGGCAGTCAGCTTGCTGCAACAGTGGTTTCCTGTCTTGCCTGCAGCGATTTACGACAAGGCCGAATCTGCCGCCGGCACCCTGATCCGTCATCCCGATGCATTTGGTAGTACGCGTTACCAATGGATCACCACTGCGGTGCAGGCTGTGGAAGCATGGCCCCGATTGACGGCAGTGCTGCAGGCGGCCGGCACAGCGGCGTGGCAGCTGGCGGAAATCAATGGCGGCGTGCCGCACATCGGCAGTGCCACCCAGGAAAAATTCGTTCCGCAAATGATCAATTTTGAATTGATAGGCGGCGTGAACTTCAGGAAAGGTTGCTATCCCGGCCAGGAAATCGTCGCCCGCAGCCAGTACCTCGGCAAGCTCAAGCGCCGCATGCTGCATGCGAGCGTGAAGGCGGCAAGCGCTGCGCCCGGAACTGAAATTTTTTCCGTCAACGATCCCGAACAACCATGCGGCATGGTCGTCAATGCCGAGCGTGTGAATGCGCAGGAAATCGCCTGCCTGGTCGAGATCAAACTGGCGGCGGCAGAATCCGAAGTACGACTGGGTTCAGCGCAAGGCCCGACACTGTCTTTCCAGCCCTTGCCTTATCCTTTGACTGATCCGGCCTGAGCAACGTCGCAATGCTCCAGAACACACAACAAACGATGGACCTCTATATTTATTACCGGGTACCGCTTGCCGACACCACACTCTTTCTGGCAGAAGTGTCGGAGTTGCAGGATAATCTGGCGCACCTGTACACGGTTCGTACCGCGCTCAAGCGCCGCCCCGTCGCGCAGGACGGCATGCATACGTGGATGGAAGTGTATCTGGACGTGGATGAAGATTTTCCAGTCAGGCTGGAGCAAGCCGTTGCGGCAAGCAAGCTGCCGTCGCTCATCGACGGCAAACGCCACACGGAACAATTTCTGGATTTATCCTTATGTGCTTAATCGTCTTTGCCTGGCAGATAATGCCGAATATGCCTTTGCTTGCAGCCGGCAATCGCGACGAATTCTACGATCGCCCGGCCAGCCCGGCCGGGTGGTGGCATGACCATCCGCAGATTTATGCCGGACGCGATCTGCAAGGCGGCGGCACATGGATGGGTATCACACGCGACGGACGCTTTGCTGCGATCACGAATATTCGCGCACCGTCCGAGAGTCGTCCGGATGCGCCTACGCGCGGCAATCTGGTATTGAATTATCTGGCCGGAACAGCAACGCCAAACGACTACTTAGAAGAAATTTCTCCCCGTGCTGCCGACTACAACGGCTTCAATCTGTTGATAGGCAATCAGAATGAATTAATCTGGTATTCCAATCGCGGCGAAAAAGACGAGCGCAATGGCAAGCCTATGAAACCCGGCATGTATGGCCTCTCGAACTCGCTGCTGGATTGCACATGGCCCAAGGTCGTCAGCGCCAAGGCGGAGTTTGCCAGTCTGTTGTGCCAGGGAGCGCCGGAAGACGCATTCTTTGAAATGCTGTCCGACACTACCTGCGCTTCGGATTGCCGATTGCCTAAAACCGGTGTCAGTGTGGAGCGCGAACGTTTGTTGTCTGCCGTTTGCATCACCTCTCCCGATTACGGCACACGCGTATCGACGCTGGTCAAATTGCAAACGGATCAGGCACCGCTATTATTGGAGCGCCCGACAGTAGCGATGCCGCCCGTGCCGGAGCGCATACATCGCGGGCATTGCACAAAAGGATTTTGAATAAGCAGTGAACCTACCCTGGTTTCGCCTTCAGCGTCTCAGACTGGCACGCAGCAATTCACGGATGGGGGATCACGCTGGCGTCATTTTTTTCACCACATCGGTACGACGAATGAATTTGAAGGTACCGCTGGCCTTGGCCACCAGTTTGTCGCCGTTCCACAATTCTCCTTCGCAAAAATAAATACTGGTCGATGCATGCACGACCTTGCCCTTTGCCAGCAGGCGGCATCCTGTTGTTCCGCCCGGTTGCATGAAGCTGGTTTTCATCTCTATCGTCACACCGCCGCGGATATCCGGTTGCATCGAACGTCCGGCCAGCGACATCACATTGTCCAGCATCGTCATGAGCACTCCGCCATGCGCAACCTGCCAGCCATTCAGATGATGGGCCTGCAGGATCAATTCGACTTGTGCCTGGCCACCGCCGGATTCGACCACATGGATGCCGAGCTCCTGCAGGAATGGAATCAGGGGTGCGGCTGCATGGGCAGCCGGGCTATGGGATGGATTCGTCATGGGTACTTTTTATCTGCAAAATGGCGCCATTTTAGAACCATCCGTATCACACGCCAAACTTATGCAGAAATTTTTCGCCTGCGCTCGCCATGAAAACGCTGCCATGACAGGGGTTCAAGTATCAAAAAACAGTGTTTTAGTCATTTGCATATGTAAGCATTACGTAAGTTTAATGCAAGTATCCCGTAAGGTTTTAGTCGCACACTCGACTCGCTTACCCAATACAAGGAATGTGCACACGCATTCTGTTAATAATTATTAAGGAGACGAGCATGGTCACAGTAGCGACAGCCGGACGCAACGGCATTACCCCGGAGGAACGTAAAGTTATTTTTGCTTCCTCTCTGGGCACTGTATTTGAATGGTATGACTTTTATCTGTACGGTTCACTGGCAGCCATTATTGCCAAACAGTTTTTTGCCGGTACCGATCCCAACACAGCGTTCATCTTTGCGCTGCTGGCATTCGCGGCCGGTTTTCTCGTGCGACCGTTCGGCGCTATTGTATTTGGCCGTCTGGGTGACATGATAGGTCGTAAATACACCTTCCTGGTCACGATCGTGATCATGGGTGCCTCGACCTTCATCGTCGGCTTGCTGCCAAACTATGCTTCGATTGGTCTCGCCGCTCCTGTGATCCTGATCATTCTGCGTATCTTGCAGGGTCTGGCTCTGGGCGGGGAATACGGCGGCGCAGCTACTTATGTCGCTGAACATTCACCGCACGGCAAGCGTGGCGCATTCACATCGTGGATTCAGACCACTGCAACCATGGGCTTGTTCATGTCGCTGCTGGTGATTCTGGGCACCCGTACTGCCGTCGGCGAAGAAGCATTTGCCGATTGGGGCTGGCGCATTCCGTTCCTGCTTTCGGTTTTCCTGCTGGGCATTTCGGTATGGATACGCCTGTCGATGGCTGAATCACCAGCATTTCTGAAAATGAAAGCGGAAGGCAAAACTTCCAAGGCACCATTGACTGAAGCGTTTGCAAAATGGGGCAACCTGAAAATCGTTATCCTGGCGCTGATCGGCCTGACCGCAGGTCAAGCCGTGGTCTGGTATACCGGCCAGTTTTATGCCCTGTTCTTCCTCACGCAAACACTGAAGGTAGACGGAGCAACTGCCAACATCCTGATCGCAGTCTCATTATTGCTGGCAACACCCTTCTTCGTGATCTTCGGTACGCTATCCGATAAAATCGGACGCAAGCCTATCATCATGGCCGGTTGCCTGATTGCTGCACTGACCTACTTCCCTATCTTCAGCGGCTTGACACACTATGCCAATCCCGCGCTGGAAGCTGCATTGAAAGATGCACCAGTGGTGGTTACTGCCGATCCGGCAACCTGCCAATTCCAGTTCAACCCGACCGGCACCAAGAAATTCACGTCGTCATGCGACATCGTGAAAGGGAAACTGGCTGCTGCTTCGGTTGCCTACTCGAATGAGGACGCAGCACCAGGCACAGTGGCAACGGTCAAGGTAGGCGATACCCTGCTGACGTCTTACGACGCCAAAGGTTTGTCGAAAGAAGATGCTGCAGCGAAGGACAAGGTCTTCTCGAAAGAGCTGAGCGATGCCATCAAGGCGCACGGTTACCCAACCAAGGCAGATCCGGAACAGATCAACTATGGCATGACGCTGTTGCTGCTGTTCATCCTCGTGATTTACGTGACGATGGTGTACGGCCCGATTGCCGCCATGCTGGTTGAAATGTTCCCGACCCGTATCCGCTACACGTCGATGTCGCTGCCGTATCACATCGGTAACGGCTGGTTCGGCGGCTTGCTGCCAACCACGGCATTTGCACTGGTGGCCTTCAAGGGCGATATTTACTACGGTCTCTGGTATCCGATCATCATTGCACTGATGACCTTCGTCATCGGCATGATCTTCGTTCGTGAAACCAAGGACAATGATATCTACGCCAACGATTAAGCGTCATTAGTCTTCCATTCGAGCAAACTTCGAATCAAAACTGCCAGAAATTTCTGGCAGTTTTTTTTTGCTTTATCGATTCAAATATTGCCTGATGCAAAACATATGGCAGCAATAATTTGCGCTGTCCAAATCGATCAGGATTTGCTATTGTCGGGATGCCAATAAAATATTCTTGTACACAATACGGGTACTCGCGTACCCATAGAATTTCCTCCCATGAATAAAAGCAATACAATCTCCCGTATCGGCACTCCCCTCACTCGCAGCGCCACCAAGGTCATGCTGCTGGGCTCCGGCGAATTGGGCAAGGAAGTCATCATTTCATTACAGCGTCTGGGCATTGAAGTGATTGCAGTAGATCGCTACGCCAACGCGCCTGGTCACCAAGTCGCACATCGTGCTTATGTAATCGACATGACCGACGGCGTGGCACTATCCGCATTGATCAATCAGGAAAAACCGGATCTGGTGGTGCCGGAAATCGAGGCCATTGCTACCGCGACCCTGCTCGAAATGGAAAATGCCGGCAACGTGCGCGTGATTCCCACCGCGCGTGCAGCGTGGCTGACAATGGATAGAGAAGGCATACGCCGGCTGGCAGCGGAAGAATTGGGTGTCGCCACTTCGCCTTATCGTTTTGCCGACAGCCTGAAGGAACTCAAGGCCGGTTGCGCCGAAATCGGCTATCCCTGCGTAGTCAAACCGGTAATGTCTTCGTCCGGCAAAGGCCAGTCGAAATTGAACAGTTCCGACGATATTGAAGCAGCATGGGATTGCGCTGCCGCCGGCGGACGCGTCGATACCGGACGTGTGATCGTCGAAGGCTTTATCGATTTCGATTACGAAGTTACCTTGCTGACCGTACGCGCCATCGGTGCCGACGGCGAAACGCGCACGCATTTCTGCGAACCTATCGGTCACCTGCAAGTCAACGGCGACTATGTGGAATCCTGGCAGCCGCAAGCCATGCATCCCGGCGCGCTGCAGAAAGCACACGACATCGCAAAAAAAGTAAGCGACNNCCCGGCCGCTTCAGCTGTCATCTACGGCCGGCACGACGGCGAGGTCATCGCATTCGAGGGAGTGGCCGATGCATTGCAAGTCGCAGGCACCGATGTACGCCTGTTCGGCAAGCCGGAAGCGTTCTCCCACCGTCGCATGGGAGTAACGCTGGCTGTTGCTGCCGATGTTGAAACCGCACGCAACAATGCCAGAACCGCAGCTGCGAAGATCAAGCCGGTGGTGCACAACAGATGAAGGAAACACGCTTGCGTGCCGTAGGTGTTTTGGCAGGAAGCCATATCTTCCGCACCGCTTCGCTGTTGTTATACGCGACGCTGCTGTTCCACATCATGCTGCTCGTATATGCAAAGCATCTGAGCTTGTCGCACGTCGGCATGAGCATCGTCGTACTTCTGCTGACCCTGCTGGCAATTGCCTTCATACGCTATTTCTGGCTGCGCACAGCGATTCTGCTCAGTGAGAACTTTCTGCTGGCCGAAGCGTCGGTCGCAACGCTCTCCGTTGTCGTACTGGCCGCGCAAAACACCATACCGGCATTGCCAATGCCGTGGCTGATTGCCATCGCCGGTGTATTTCCACTGGTGTTGCGCCACCGCATTGCGATTCTGAGCATCGCAATGCTGGCCTTGATCGGTTATCGTCTCAATGTATATCTGGGTGCCACCGCAGGCGACTGGCTACCTGATTTGTTTGCCACTCTTTGCGTCGGCTGGCTATCGCTGTTACTGGCAAAAACACTCAACATCAATCGCATTGCACTCAGCCAGGCGCGCACCAACGAACGTCGCTTTAACGCCATAGCGCGAGTGACGCGTCACATCTTCATCATTACCGATGCCGACTATCGAATCAAATTTGCCAATCCTGCATTACAGGAAGTCATAGGCTACAGCCACGAAGAAATCCTTCGCAATGCACTCAAACCTACTCTGCATCCGGACGATGAAGAGGAACACAAAGAAAAATTACGCCATTTGCGCGATACGCCGCACAGCACGATATTTTCGCGTCACCGCACCCGACACAAGGACGGTCACTGGGTCTGGCTGGAAACGTGCGGCTACAACATGGTGCACGATTCGGCCATCAACGGCCTCGTGTTCAGCATAGAAGACATTACCTTGCGCAAGGATGTCGAGCTGAAACTGCAGGAGGAAACGGCACTGCTGCGCGCCGTACTCGATCTCAATCCCTCGATGATCTATGTCAAGGACAGCGACGGACGCTTCACTGTCAGCAATCAGGTTTTCCAGCGGCGTTTCGGCTATTCCAGCGAAGACGAATTGCGCGGCAAAACCGTCTACGACATCTGCCTGAAGATGGCGAATGAAAACGATGAATTCAGCGCGCGCGAAATTGCCGACGAAATCCAGCAGCAGGATAAACAGGTCATGCAAACCGGTATCCCGCTGCAGGATATGGAAGCGCCGGGATTCTGGCACAGCGACATGCATCTGTGGTTTCATACCAGCAAGTATCCGTTGCGCAATGCAAGGGATAACATCATCGGCATACTTGGCGTCACACGCGACATTACCAAACGCAAGACGACCGAAATGCAGATCGAGTATCAGGCCATGCACGACATGCTTACCGATTTGCCGAACCGCCGTTATCTCGTCAACACACTGGCCACTGCGATGGAAAGCAGTCGGCAGCGCCAGTCCAGCCTGACCATGCTGTTCTGCGATCTGGATTTTTTCAAGAGCATCAACGATACACACGGTCACGACTTCGGCGATCAGTGCCTGCTTGAAATCAGCAAACGCATCGTTGCCGTCTTGCCGGAAACCGATTTCGTTGCCCGTTTCGGCGGCAATGAATTCGTCATCCTGACCAACTCCTCACTGGCAGAAAGCAGCATCAAGGCCAAAGCCATTGCACGCGCGGTATCCGAACGTCTGATCTTCGACAACATCGCCGTCAAGATTCAGATCAGCATCGGTATTGCGCAATTGAGTACGGACCATCAGGTCCCGGCCGATTTGATCCGCGAAGCCGATGCCGCCATGTATCAAGCCAAGGAGCGCGGCCGCAATCGTGCGGAAATCTACGATGCCGCCCTGCAAAGCAAATCGACCAAGCATGCACGCATGGATGTGGCATTGCGCTTTGCACTTGAACGCAATGAACTATCGGTAGCCTATCAGCCGAAAGTATCGCTGGCGGATGGCAGCGTCAGGGGATTTGAATTGCTGCTGCGCTGGAACAGCCCGGAATACGGCATGATCTCGCCCAACGAATTTATTCCTATCGCCGAGACCTCGGGCATGGTGGTGCCGATAGGCATGTGGGCGATGGAACAGGCTTGCCAGCAACTCGCAGCATGGCAAGCCAGCTACCCTGCAATGGGCGACATCACGGTCGCCGTCAATGTCTCGATGCGGCAGTTGCTGCACACCTCGTTCTTCAGCCAGGTACGCGAGATACTCGACAGTAGCGGCGTGGTAGCGCATACGATAGAGCTGGAATTGACCGAGACCTCCGCCATGGCCAATCCGCTACAGACGGTAGAGAATCTGGCCTTGCTGAAGAAACTCGGCCTGCGTCTGGCTCTGGACGATTTCGGCACCGGCTATTCATCTCTCGCCTATCTGCAAAAACTGCCAATCGACATACTCAAAATCGACAAGACTTTTGTACACGGACTGGGCACCAAGCAAAGCGACCGGGAAATCATCCGTTTGATGATGGCACTTGCGCAAACCTTGGATCTGCAAACCGTTGCCGAAGGCGTCGAAACAGCGACACACATTCATGAGCTGCAGAAAATGGGTTGCGATCTGGGCCAGGGTTTCATCTTCTCGCCACCGCTATCAAGCGAAGAAGCGGAAACGCTGATCTGCTCCAGCCATCAATTCCCACTCGACTGACTGCCAGTCACCACGAGTTGCAAGAATCAACAACTTTTCTATATGCAAATTACACGCCTGGGCGCCAAATCGAATATAGTCATGGACAAACTTTTTCTTAATACAGATATTTATGAAATTTGATGTCGCAATTGTCGGTAGCGGACTGGCTGGCCTTTCCGTTGCCCTCCACCTGGCAGAAACCCGCAAAGTCGCTGTTATTTCCAAACGCGCGCTGCTCGATGGCGCCAGCAGCTGGGCGCAAGGCGGGATTGCTGCAGTGCTGGATTCCAATGACAGCGTGGACGAACATGTGGCCGATACACTGGTCGCCGGCGGCGGCCTGTGCGATGAACCCGCCACCCGCTTCATCCTCGAACACGGACGCGAAGCGATCGAATGGCTGATCAAGCAAGGCGTACCCTTCACGCCAGATGCCAGCGCCGAACTCGGTTTCCACCTGACGCGCGAAGGCGGTCACGGCCAGCGCCGCATCATCCACGCTGCCGATGCCACCGGACACGCGGTACAGGTGACACTGGAAGAAAAAGTGCGCGCGCATCCCAACATCACATTGATGGAGCATCATTACGCGATCGACGTCATCACATCCGATGTGCTGGAGAAAAAAAAGGGCAGCCCGCGCTGCCTCGGACTCTATGTGCAGGATGTCAAAACCGGCAAGGTCATCACGATTGCTGCCGAGCACACAGTACTGGCTACCGGCGGTGCCGGCAAGGTCTATCTGTACACCACCAACCCCGACACGGCGACCGGTGACGGCATTGCGATGGCATGGCGCGCCGGTTGCCGGATTGCGAATATGGAATTCATCCAGTTCCATCCGACCTGCCTGTATCACCCCTACGCAAAATCCTTCCTGATCACTGAAGCGGTGCGCGGCGAAGGCGGTGTCCTGAAATTACCGGTGACTGCCGGAAAAAATCACGGCAAGCGTTTCATGCCCTCGCACGATGAGCGCGCCGAACTGGCGCCGCGCGATATCGTGGCGCGCGCCATTGATGCCGAAATGAAAAAACGCGGTATCGATTATGTCGATCTCGATATCAGCGACAAGTCGCCGGAATTTCTGAAGGAACACTTTCCTACCATCATGGCGCGTTGCCTGGAGCTCGGCATCGACATGACCAAGGAACCGATTCCCGTGGTGCCGGCTGCACATTACACTTGCGGCGGCGTAATTACCGACCTGTCCGGCCGCACCGACCTGCCCGGCCTGTATGCGGTCGGCGAAGCCACTTGCACTGGTCTGCACGGCGCCAATCGCCTGGCGAGCAATTCCCTGCTCGAATGCCTGGTACTGGGTCGCTCCACAGCCCGATACATCGATGCGCAACCCAAGCAAAAATCCGTCAGCCTGCCAGCCTGGGATGAAAGCCGTGTCACCGATGCCGACGAAGAAGTCATCATCGCCAACAACTGGGATGAGCTGCGTCGCTTCATGTGGAATTACGTCGGCATCGTGCGCACCACCAAACGGCTGGAACGCGCGCAACATCGCATTCGCTTATTAAAAGAAGAAATCGACGAGTATTACGCCAACTTTCGCATCACGCCGGATTTGCTGGAGTTGCGTAACCTGGTTGAAGTGGCGTCGCTGATCGTCAATAGTGCACTGTCGCGTCGTGAAAGCCGTGGCTTGCACTTTAGTCGCGATTATCCTGAGACTTTGCCTAAGGCTTTGCCTAGTGTTTTGCAGCCTGATCGGAAATAAGTAGCTAGCCGCAAGCTGATAAAAAAGCCGCTGATCGCAAAATCAGCGGCTTTTTTGTTGGATGTTTATTTTAAGTTACTGTTGTTGATATTTGTATCTATTCGGACGAAGTTGGTTTGCCGGGGGTAGCCCGGCAACTGAGCCTGCTCGAAGAAACACCAAAACAAACAACTACAAGCCAAACTTCAAAACCACAACACCAATAAAAAAAGCCGCATAACGCGGCTTCTTAATAAAACACAAAATCCAATTTCGCTTAGAGTATCCGCAAAGAATAATCCGTCGCGCGTACATCCTTGGTCAAGCCGCCTATCGAAATACGATCAACACCTGTCTCTGCAATCGCCCTGACCGAATCACGATTCACGCCGCCGGATGCTTCCAGCACAGCGCGCCCTTGCGTCGCAGCCACTGCAGCCCGCATCATGTCCAGAGAAAAATTATCCAGCAATACCGATTGCGCACCTGCCGCCAAAGCCACTTCAAGCTGCGTCAAATTCTCAACCTCAATCTGTATCGTCACGCCGGCTTGCAAGGCCTGCGCCGCCTGCATGGCGGCCGTCACACCGCCAGCTGCCGCAATATGGTTTTCCTTGATCAGGATGCCGTCATACAGCGCCAGCCGCTGATTCTTGCCGCCACCTACGCGCACCGCGTATTTTTGCGCCAGACGCAAACCAGGCAAAGTCTTGCGCGTATCGAGAATGGCCGCCTGGGTACCTGCGATCAGTTCCACATATTCGCGCGTAGCCGTGGCAACACCGGACAGCAATTGCAGAAAATTCAGAGCCGCACGTTCAGCGGTCAGCAAGGCACGCGCCGGTGCTTCGATGGCGCACACTTCACTATCTGCCTGCATCAGATCGCCTTCTGCATAGCGCCATTCAATACGTATACGTGCGTCCATCTGTTTCATTACCGCTTCAAACCAAGGCGCGCCGCACAACACTGCTGCTTCACGCACGATCACGTGTGCGCTGACGATTTCCTGCTCGGGCACCAACTGGCCGGTGACATCGCCAGTGCCTACGTCTTCGGCCAGCGCCGCCACGATATTGGCTTCAAACGCCGACGTCAGTGCAGCGTCAAAGGGAGCAAATGGATTGCGCAGCAGGCTCATGCCGGACCTATTCCTGAAAACAGTTTTCCTTCTTTAGCCAGATCACTGGACGGACGCACATTGGCTTTTTGTGCGGCTGCAAAATCCAGCATGCGATCGATACAGACGGTTGCCTTGCGGCCGATTTCCGGAGCAACGTGGATTTCATTGCGTCCCGATTCCAGCACATCGGCCAGATTCTGCAAGCCGTTCATTGCCATCCACGGACAATGCGCGCAGCTCTTGCACGTCGCGCTATTGCCTGCGGTTGGCGCATCGATAAAGATTTTGCCCGGCGCAGCAGCTTTCATCTTGTGCAGAATGCCATTGTCGGTTGCGACGATAAATTCCGGCGCATCCATGGTTTGCGCGGCGTGTATCAGTTGCGAAGTCGAACCGACAGCATCTGCCAGCGCGACTACTGCAGCCGGCGATTCCGGATGCACCAGCACTTTTGCCAGCGGATGCTCTTTTTTCAAGAGCTCCAGTTCAACGGCCTTGAACTCGTCATGCACCAGACAGGAACCCTGCCACAACAACATGTCGGCACCGGTCTGTTTTTGAATATAGCCACCCAGATGCTTGTCCGGCGCCCACAGGATTTTCTTGCCCTGCGCATGCAGATGCTCAACGATCTTCAATCCGATCGACGAGGTCACCATCCAGTCCGCGCGCGCCTTCACTGCCGCGCTGGTATTTGCATATACGACGACCACACGATCCGGATGCGCATCGCAAAAAGCATTGAATTCATCAACCGGACAGCCGAGATCGAGCGAACAGGTCGCATCCAGATCCGGCATCAAAATGATTTTTTCAGGGCTGAGGATTTTTGCCGTTTCGCCCATGAACTTGACACCGGCAACGACCAGCGTCTTGGCTGGATGATCGCGACCGAAGCGCGCCATTTCCAGCGAATCGGATACGCAACCGCCGGTTTCTTCGGCCAGATCCTGCAGATCGGCATCGACGTAATAATGCGCAACCAAAACGGCTTCGCGCTCTTTCAATAGCCGCTTGATGCGCTCCTTCAAGGCAACTTTTTCTTCCGGTGTTGGCGTGGCTGGTGCGCGCGCCCATGCGTGGGCGACACAACTGGTGCCGCCTCCCATCGCTGGACGTTCGAATTCAATGGTTTTGAGTGGCTGGGTTTGCATGGCTGGTCAGTGATTGAACACGATGAACTTGTTAGGCTGTGACAATATTACAGTCAAATTGTAGCGTCATTCTGATATGACGGCTGGCCGTCTCAAATGCAGTGCTTGTTATGGTGAAACAAGGTTGCAAACGTAAAAAAGCGCGACGTGAATCTTCCACGTCGCGCTTTTTCCTTACGATGCTTAATCGATGCCCTGGCTGGTCAGATATTCCTCGTATGTACCCCGGAAGTCGACGATTTCGTTTTCTTTCACTTCCAGCACACGCGTCGCCAGCGAAGAAACGAATTCGCGATCATGCGAAACGAAAATCAGGGTACCTGCGTATTTTTCCAGTGCGATGTTCAACGACTCGATGGATTCCATATCCATGTGATTGGTCGGTTCATCCATCAGCAGCACATTGTGACGGCCCAGCATCAGCTTGCCGTAAGTCATGCGACCTTTTTCACCGCCGGACAATACCTTGACCGATTTTTTCACATCGTCACCACCAAACAGCAAACGTCCCAGAATCGAACGCACAGCCTGATCATCGTCGCCTTCCTGTGTCCATTGCCCGACCCAGTCGGTCAGATTCTTGTCGCTGGCAAAATCTTCAGTCGGATCCTGCGGCATGTAACCGACGTTGGCGTTTTCAGCCCATTTGACTCTGCCGCTATCCGCGTCCAGGCCTGTGATGTCCCTGCCGCCTATGCTGCGCAACAAAGTGGTTTTACCGGCACCGTTGGCACCGATGATCGCGACGCGCTCGCCTGCTTCAACAGTAATGCTGAAGTTTTTGAACAACTGTTTATCGAAGGCCTTCGAGATGCCTTCTACCGTAACGGCCTGGCGATGCAATTTTTTCTCGCCATCAAAACGTACAAATGGATAGGCACGTGACGATGGCTTGATATCGTCTACCTTGATCTTTTCGATCTGCTTGGCACGCGACGTAGCCTGACGCGCCTTGGATTTGTTTGCCGCGAAACGACGGACGAATTCCTGCAGCTCGGCAACCTTGTCTTTCGCTTTCGCGTTGTTCGCCAGTTGCTGATTGCGCGCCTGCGTCGAAGCAAACATGTAGTCGTCGTAGTTGCCCGGATAAATCTTCAGTGTGCCGTAATCCATATCGGCCACGTGCGTACACACCTGGTTCAGGAAGTGACGATCATGCGAAATGATGATCATGGTCGAGTTGCGCTCGTTGAGCACGTCTTCCAGCCAGCGAATCGTGTTGATGTCCAGATTGTTGGTCGGTTCGTCGAGCAGCAGAATGTCCGGGTTCGAGAACAGCGCCTGAGCCAGCAATACACGCAGCTTCCAGCCTGGCGAGACATTGCTCATCGGTCCCTGATGCAGATCGATCGCAACACCTGCACCCAGCAACAGTTCGCCGGCACGCGATTCAGCGGTATAACCATCGTACTCGGCAAACTTCGCTTCGAGGTCAGCGGCCTTCATGTAATCATCATCGGTCGCTTCCGGATTCGCGTAAATCGCATCGCGCTCCGACATTGCCGCCCACATTTCCGTGTGACCCATCATCACGACGTCCAGCACGCGCATTTCTTCAAACGCAAACTGATCCTGGCGCAATTTACCCAGACGCTCGTTCGGATCGAGCATGACGGTACCAGCCGACGAATCCAGATCGCCGCCGAGAATTTTCATGAAGGTGGATTTGCCACAACCGTTGGCCCCAATCAGGCCGTAACGGTTGCCGTCGCCAAACTTGACGGAGATATTTTCAAACAACGGCTTGGGGCCGAATTGCATCGTGATATTTGCTGTCGATAACACTGATAATGCCTTTGCAGATATGAATTTGGGTAACTGGACATTCTACCATTGCGGGAGCTGGCTGGCAGCGCTTGGGAGGAAGCCTGTCAGGCTTTACCGGCGATTCGATGCCCGAAATGGATATTTCTTCGTGCTTGACGTGCCACGAGACACCATCGACGACCACGAAAAACAAAAAGAGTTACCAAGCGATTAACGAGCGATATCCGGACATCGTCAGCGAAAACAATGTTGAATCCGAAACCAGCTCAGCCTGCGAGCCAAGCACCAGCGTCGCCTTATCCCGTCCATGTCCAAACGGCAGTCCCGTCAACACCGGCACCGGCAAATGCGCCCGCAGATACGCGACCATTTTTGCAAAATCGTAACCGTTATCGTAATCGGTCAGGCGGTAACCGGAAAAATCGCCCAGCAATACTGCCTGCTGTCCATCCAGCACGCCGGCATGCAATAACTGCAGCATCATGCGTTCAACGCGATACGGATGTTCGTTGATATCTTCCACACACAGTATGCCGCCATCTATTTTCGGTAACCACGGCGAACCGACCAGATGCGTCAACATCGCCAGATTGCCGCCCCATAGCGTGCCTTTGAGCAGTAACTGGGGATTGTTGTCTGCCTGTACCGTAATCCTGTGCACAGGCTGCGTCAGGCATTGCCAAAAATTGTTCAGCGTATAACTGCTCAACTCGTCCCGGACAAAATCATTGCACAGCATGGGTCCGGAAAAACTCATGGTGCCGGCCTGCGCCAGCAAACCCATCTGCAAGGCGGTGAAATCGCTGTGGCCGACAAACAGCTTGCCGCTTGCGGCCAGTTGCGAAAAATCCAGATCAGGCAACAAACGCGTCAAACCGTAACCGCCGCGCAATGCCAGCACAATATCAACCTCAGGATCGTGTGCTGCCGCATAGAGTTGCGCGATGCGCTGATCGTCGGCAGCTCCGAAACGCTGGAATTTCCCGCACGCATCAGTAAAGTTGCGTACACGGCAACCCTGCGCGATCAGAACCGCGATGCCGCGCTCCACCGCATCCGGCTGTGCGGCATAACCGCTGGGCGCAACGATGGCCACCATGGGGCCGCTATTACCACCGTGCTCAAGCATGTTCCGCACTGCCTGATTCAATTCGGTATTCATGCCCGTTCAAGCGCTAGGGAAATTTCATCGGCAGCACGGCAGTGTTCTGCAATCAGCTCGCCGAAACGATCGCTCAACGCATCCGGCAAATCGTGCCCCATGCCGTCGATTTCATGCATCACCGCATTCATTATCAGTCGTGCCGTATCGCGTCCGCCGGCAATCGGCACCAGGGGATCGTCACGGCCGTGCACTACCATGGTCGGCACACGTATTGTTTTCAGCAGTTCAACCCGATCGCCGGATGCACCTATCGCCAGTAGCTGGCGCGTCGTACCTGTTGGCTCCAGATTGCGTTTGACCGTGCGGGAAATGCGTCCATGCAGCACATCGCGCGGCGTCGGATAAGCCGGGCTGCCGATAACTTGCATCGTATGAACGTAATGATCGATCACGCGCGCATGATTGAGCGGGTCGGGTGTGGCGGCAAACAGTACTTTGCGCGCTGCCCGCGTCGGCCCCGGCAAACCGCGCCGTCCGCTGGTAGACATGATGGAAGTCAGACTGAGCGTGCGTTGCGGATAACGCGCCGCCACAATCTGCGCAATCATGCCACCCATGGAAACGCCAAGGATGTGCGCCTGCTCGATTTGCAGCGCATCCAGCACGCCGATTGCATCCGCTGCCATGTCGTCCAGCAGATAGCCCGCCCCCAGTTTCATGCGCAAGGCCATTTTGAGGACGGCCAGAAAGGTATTTGGTTTACCGAGATGATGCAGCTTGGTGGACAGGCCGCTATCGCGATTGTCGAAGCGAATAAGATAAAACCCACGCTGTACCAATGCATCACAAAAGGATTCCGGCCACGACACCAGTTGCATGCCGAGACCGACGATGAGAAGTATGGCCGGATCGCGTGGATCTCCTTGCGTTTCAACGCTGATGTCTATGTCGTTTACGTGGATGATAGGCAAATCGGGGCTTCCTGAAAAATGGTGCAGCGCGACGCACACTGCAATTCGCAATAAATGGATTATTCAATGTCGCGATGTCCGTTGCGTCAGAAACGCCCGGTTCGCTCGATACAATACCATCGCTGCAGCCGAAAATCGAGGTGGGCGACACCGAGACTTCAAGCCGATTCAGGCCGAATCGGCATCCTGTTTGGACTGCAGTTGCGACGCCTTGCGGCGCTCGGCAAAAAAGTCTTTCAACAATGTTCCGCATTCCGTTGCCAACACACCACCTGTCAGATGCGTGTGATGATTGAGCTGATTCTGTTCGAACAAATTGACGATCGAGCCGCAGGCACCGGTCTTGGGGTCGGATGCACCGAACACCACGCGCGCAAGCCGCGCATGCATCATCGCACCAGAACACATCACGCATGGTTCCAGCGTGACATACAGTTCGCAGCCGGGAAGACGATAATTGCCCAGGATGGTTGCCGCAGCGCGCAAAGCCATGATTTCTGCATGTGCGGTCGGATCGTGCGTGCCTATCGGCTGATTGAAACCGGTGGCAATGACTTGTCCATCCTTGACGACCACCGCGCCAACCGGAACTTCGCCCAGCGCCCAGGCGTTATGCGCCTGATCCAGCGCCTGCCGCATCCGGATCTCGTCCTGTGTCACATCCTGACTTGCATCCGCCATGAGAGCGATCAGCCTTCCGCAGTGATTTCAGCCCAACAGTTCGGCGTTTCGTGCAGCACCAGTTTGTGCAGACGCAAGCCCGTTCCGTAGTGATCCTTGTATGCGACATTCAGGATATTGAATGCCGTTTGCGCCAGATTCTCGACGGTCGGAATACGATCGATGATTACCGTTTTATGCCCAGGAATGCTTTCGAGGAATTCACGTACCTTGGCGTCTTTTTCATAGACGATAAACGAATGATCCCAAACATCGACCAGATGCTGTTTCGCCAGCGACTTGATGTCGGAAAAATCCATGATCATGCCGTTGTCTGAACTACCCTCTTCATCAATCACATTGCCGACCAGCGTGATTTCGAGCGTATAGCGATGGCCGTGCAGATTGCGGCACTGGCTTTTGTGGTCGGGAATACGGTGACCGGCATCGAATTCAAGTTTGCGGGTAATTGTCAGCATGGTTTTTTCTGTAAAGCTATCAGTAAAGCGTCAGGGTATCTGTAAAAGTTTATGCGTCTGCAAGCTGAGCCTCCATTTCGGATTGCGTTTGCAGACATCAATGGCAAGCCTGGTATTCTGTTCTGCCAGCGGGCCATCCATAGGCTGCACGAAGAAGTGCTCAAAATCCAGACCTTCATAGGCAGCCAGCGATTGATCCAGTTGCGGAATCACGACCTTCAACTCGCTGCCCTGGCGCACCACAAGTTGCGAACCCATCTTGGGACTGACGCAAATCCAGTCGATGCCGGCCGGCACCGGCAAGGTGCCGTTGGTTTCAATCGCAATTTCAAAGCCGACGGCATGCATTGCATTGATCAGTTCCGTGTCGAGTTGCAGCAGCGGTTCGCCGCCGGTAAACACTACATATTTGCTTGCGGCGTACGACGCCGGCCACAAAGTATTGATCGTGTTTGCCAGCTTTACAGCATCGGCAAACTTGCCGCCGCCTTCACCATCGGTACCGACAAAATCGGTATCGCAAAACTGGCACACGGCGGTGGCGCGATCGCTTTCACGACCAGTCCACAGATTGCAGCCCGAGAAACGGCAAAACACGGCAGGACGTCCGGCGTGTGCGCCCTCGCCCTGTAATGTATAGAAAATCTCTTTTACGCTGTAAGTCAAAATGATGGCCGGATGAAGGTTTATGCAAGGCCGCGGAAATAACAGAAGGCAATACCGGACTGCCTTGTTGCTTGTGGTGCGCGGGTCGCCATTATAGACCAGAGCGGCCTCTCCGCTCAGCGCCTCATGTACTTGCAATAAATGCTATCTCGGCCTCGTCACAGGACATCACCGATAGTGCAATGCCTGCAGCGCACTAGGTATGGCGCGTTAACGCCCCTTCCAGCAAATCCAGCTGGCGCAGCAGGTGTTGATGAACGCTATCGTCCAGTTTGCTCGTGAGCCACATCTGATATAAGGCATCACGTTCGGCACGGATGGCTTCCAGACGCAAGCTGCGTTCGGCCTCCACCTGCAACTTAACAGCGGCGGCTTCGTCACCGTCATTGCCGTAGTCCAGCCGACGTCGGTACGATTCGATAATGCGCGTAGCAGCCTCAGAGTAGGCATCATGCGCGCTCATGTTTTTGGTAATCTGATTGATACGGCGTATGGCTGCCTCCGCGGCTAGTCCGCGCGCCTCCGCTTCGCCTATACCGCTCACCGCTTCCGGCAGCGCCTCCAGATCCTTGGTCAATATAGGCAAGGCCACGCTGGCACTCAGCAGTGAAAGCAAAATCACTCCTTTTGCCAGAAATATCAGCAAATCCCGTCCCGGAAACGGCGTCCCGTCGGGTAGCAAAAACGGCAATGTCAAAATACCGGCCAGCGTGATGGCTCCCCGCACGCCGGAAAATGCCGTCACCAGCAACAACCGGAAAGAAGGTTTCAGACCGTCTATTTCGTCCCGACTGGTACGGAACAACGTGACTTTCAGCGAACTCCAGACCCACAAAAACCGCAGAATGGCCAGTACGGCTGTAATCGCGACCACATACAAGGCCAGCCACCACGCCGTACTCAAGCCCACTTCGGCGGCAACGAACGGCAAACCTTCGATGGTGGTGCGCAGTTGTGCGCCAAGAATCACGAAAATCACACCGTTCAGAGCCATTTGTATGGTGTCCCATACTGCGCGCCGCTGCATGCGTGTGGCAGCCAGACGGCGCCCAACCAGATCGGCGTAATGCATCGTGATGCCCGCTGCAGCCGCAGCCAGAATACCCGAGCCGCCTATATGCTCGGCGCCAAGATAGGCGGCAAAAGGAATCAGCAGGCTGATCAGAATCTGCGTGCCGGGATCTTCGCCGGCCGCTGCCACCAGCCATCGATTCAGGATGCCGATCAGCCAGGCGACGGCAATACCAACCAGCAAACCGCCACCTGCTGTCTGCAGGAAAGTCAGCGAGGCATCGAACAGCGAAAAACTGCCGGTAATGACAGCCGCTACCGCGAAGCGGAAGCACACCAGACCAGACGCATCGTTAAGCAGCGATTCCCCTTCCAGGATATGCATCAGGCGCGAAGGAATCGGACTTTGCGATGCAATCGCGGAAACAGCGACCGGATCGGTAGGCGACAGGATAGCCGCCAGCGCAAAAGCCGCTGCCAGTGGAATGGCAGGAATCATCCAGTGTATGAAATACCCCATGCCAAGCACGGTAAACAGCACGAGCCCGATTGCCAGCATAACAATCGGACGGGCGTCCCGGAAGAACGCGCTTTTGGGTATGCGCCAGCCGTCCAGAAAAAGCAGAGGCGGAATAAAAAACAGGAAGAAAAATTCAGGATCAAGCGGTACGCTGATACCGAAACCGTAGGAAAGTACAGCGCCCATGGCAATCTGTACCAATGGCAAAGGCACCTTGATTGGCAGCAGCCGGACGACAAAACCGCTTGCCACTACGGCAAGAAGCAGAATGAGAACGATGGTAACGGTATGCATCCAACCCTGAATTTCAAATGGCGTTAAAAGCATGAGACATGCTGCGCAAATCAACATGGCAAAATGGTTTTTCCCAAGCTGCACAAATACAATTTTACGCTGACTCCGAAGAAGCGCGATATGAATTCGCGCACGACGAACTCGCTGCACCGACATATTTTTATGCCGGCGTTCATGCTGGCACAGCGCCGGCATCAGGGATTTTTCAGCATCTCCTGGCGTGCTGCTTCATCATCCATCAACTCGTACCACATCGCATTCAGCACGGCGAAAGCAGCTGCAAGAGGCAGACCCAGCATCCAGGCGAAATACCACATGATTTGTCCTTGTCCTTGATTGATCTCAGTCAGATGACGGCGACACGATACCCACATTTCCCGGTCAATATGCATGCCCCGTTTCATCGCGTATCGCTTTTTCATCCACCTTGCCCCACAACACGTGATACACCCAGGTCGTGTAAGCGACGATGAGCGGAATAAAAATCGCGCTCACCACCAGCATGATGAACAGGGTCAGATGGCTGGATGAAGAATCCCATACCGTCAGGCTGGCGGCCGGATGAATGGACGATGGCAGGATGAATGGGAACATGGATGCACCCACACTCAGCACGATGCCGCTGATGCTCGCTGCGCTGCACAGCAGTGTGAATATTTCGCGCCGCATGCGCAAACCCAGCCATGCACCGATCGCCCCGAGCAGACCCAGAAGCGGCGCCGCCATCGTCCATGGTTGCGCAGCGTAATTGACGAACCACGCACCCACATGCCCTTCAACTGTTTTCAGCAAGGGATTGGAGGGGCCGACCGGGTCGATCATGCTGGTAATGCGATAGCCATCCACGTATTGCCACAGCAGCAGACCGGCACAGGCATACAGCACCACCGTCGCCAGTGCTGCCATGCTGCCGTAACGCCGTACCCGCTCTGCCACAATGCCTTCGGTTTTCAACTGCAGCCATGCACTGCCGTGCATCACCAGCATGGCGACCGAGACCAGTCCGCACAACAAGGCAAACGGATTCAGCAAACCGAAAAAACTGCCCTCGTAGAAAATATGCATGTGCGGATCAAGCCGGAACGGCACCCCCTGCAACACATTGCCCAGCGCCACGCCAAAGATCAGCGTCGGCACGAAACCTGAAAAGAAGAGTACGCCATCCCAGCGTGCACGCCAGCCCGGCTCTTCGCGTTTGCTGCGAAACTTGAATGCTACCGGACGCAAGATCAGCGCGACCAGAATCGCAAACATGGCGAGATAAAACCCGGAAAATGCCACTGCATAAAGCTGCGGCCATGCGGCAAAAATTGCCCCTCCTCCCAGAATCAGCCACACCTGATTACCTTCCCATACCGGGCCTACGCTATTGATGACGACACGTCTTTCGATATCGTTGCGCGCAACAAAAGGCAGCAATATGCCGGTGCCCAGATCGAAGCCGTCAGTCACGGCAAACGCCAGCAGCAACACGCCGATCAAGGCCCACCAGGTCAGCCGCAGGATATCGTAGTCGATGAGTGTGTGCAGTGTCATGATTGCTCCGGTGTGGCGGCAGGAGTGGCGGTAAGGGCAGGCCTCATTCCACTATTTATTTGCGGTGAATGTTCTGCGCTCGGCCCGGCATGAATCACCTTGAAAATCAGTTTCATCTCAATCAGGAACAACACGGTGTAAATCAGGATGAAACCGCACAGTGTAATGAGCAGTGTCTTGATCCCGAGATTGGATACCGCCACCGCCGTCGGCAGCACGCCTTCTATTACCCACGGCTGGCGGCCGAACTCAGCCACCACCCAGCCCGCTTCGATGGCTATCCACGGCAAAGGCACCGCACACACGGCCAGCTTCAATAGCCAGCGATATCTAGTGAGTTGCCGGCGCGCCGACAGGAAAAAGAAAGTGCCGGTCAGCAGGATCAGGAGCATGCCGATTCCGACCATGATGCGGAACAGCCAGAACAGTGGAGCAACCTGCGGTACGGTATCAAGCGCCGCCTGGGAAATTTGAGCCGGCGTAGCCTGACGCGGATCGTCTACATAACGCTTGAGCAGCAGCGCATAGCCGAGATCGCCACCGGTTTCCTCAAATGCGGCGCGCATTGCCGGCGTGATTTTTTC
>DGBN01000066.1:29404-31611 GCA_002384815.1 Oxalobacteraceae bacterium UBA4003
AGTTCATTAATTCCGGGAATCGTGGTATCCAGCGAACGAGTGCCGATCAAACCCATCACCCACGGTATATGAATCGCATAGTGCGTTTCACGTGCCTCCTGATTCGGGAAACCAATCAGGGTAAAGCTGGCCGGTGCAGGCTGGGTTTCCCACATGCCTTCAATCGCCGCCAGCTTCATTTTTTGATGTTCAGTCGACAGATAACCGCTTTCATCGCCCAGCACCACTACCGACAGCGAGGCTGCCAAACCGAAGGACGCGGCGACTGTCATCGAACGTTTTGCCAATTCGAGATGACGTCCTTTCAGCACATACCATGCTGAAATTCCCAGCACGAAAACCGCCGCCGTCACATAACCGGCCGACACCGTGTGCACGAACTTGGCTTGTGCCACCGGATTGGTCAGCACAGCAGCAAAGTCGGTGACTTCCATGCGCATGGTTTCCGGATTGAATGCGGAGCCGACCGGGTTCTGCATCCAGCCATTGGCGATCAGAATCCACAATGCAGAGAAATTGGAGCCGATGGCGACTGCCCACGTTGCAGTCAGATGACCGACCTTGGAGAGTTTGTCCCAGCCGAAAAAAAACAGCCCAACGAAGGTCGCTTCCAGAAAGAAAGCCATCAGGCCTTCTATCGCCAGCGGCGCGCCGAAAATATCGCCGACGTAATGGCTGTAGTAGCTCCAGTTCATGCCGAACTGGAATTCCATCACAATGCCGGTGGCGACGCCCATTGCAAAGTTGATGCCGAACAGCGTGCCCCAGAACTTGGTCATGTCGCGCCAGATGACACGGTCGGTCATCACGTAGACCGTCTCCATGATCGCGAGCAGGATCGCCAGCCCTATCGTTAGCGGGACAAACAGAAAATGATACAGCGCCGTAACCGCAAACTGCAGGCGGGACAAGGAAACAATATCAAGTTCCATAGACGTCCTTTGTATTTGATTTGAGCTTGTTGCGCTGACAACCCCGATCAATCCGGTCGCAACGTATTCAATACCATTTCAAAATCCGTATCACCACGCGTAACGTCCTTAACAATACGCCCATATTGCAGACAAACCAAGCGGTTCGCCAACACCGCTTCACGTCGTACATGCGTTGCTAGAAGTATTCCCCGTCCCTGCGCCAGCGTATCCAGTCTTTGCAGTACATCGCGTGCGGTGGCAGGATCCAGTCCTTCAGTCGGTTCATCAAGCAACCACAGTGGCACCTGCCGTAACAACAAGCGTGCCAGTGCCAGCCGGCGCAGCTGTCCGCCAGACAAACCCATGCCGCCCTCGCCTAGCCGCGTGTCCAGTCCGGCCGGCATTCTTGCCACATCATCGGCCAGACCTGCTGTCTGCAGTACCTGCCACAGTCTGGCATCGTCGGCCTGCGGATCGGCCAGACGCAAATTGTTGCCCAGGCTGTCCTGGAACAGCTCGGTACGCTGCGTCAACAGGCAGTGTGACTCGACTTGCAGCAAACCGGGCGCGCTCAACTCTCCGGCGACAACTGCCATCAATGTCGATTTACCCGCTCCGCTCGCACCTATCAACGCCACGCGTTCGCTGGTCTGCATGGCGAAGGTAATGTTGTGCAAAACAGGATCGCCTGAGGCCTCCGGGCCTGCCGGATGCACTGTCATATTTACCAGATTGAGAATCAGGTTGCTGCCCGGGGATTGCGCTGCTGCACTTGCCGTTTCCGTCTGCTGCAAGCGCGGTGCCAGCCGACGCGCAGCCAGCACCGTGCGCCCCAGCTCCAGCGCGCCGCGGCGCAGTCCGGCAAACGGCTCCAGCGCCGTCAGCACCAGTAGCAAGGCCAGTGCGGCCAGCGGTGTGCCTATTTCCCCCGCATCAACCAGCGCAGCGACTACCAGCAAGGTAACCGCCAGTGTCAAACTGCCGACCGCGCCGTAACTTGCGCCCGCCTGTATTTCCAGACGGTTCAAGGCATCGTCTGCGCGTGCCAGGTAACGATCGGCTGCAGCCAGTGTCTCTATTTGCGCATCCAGACGCCCGACCATGATCAATTCCGTCTGCCCGGCCAGCAGATCAATGCTGCGCGCGCGCAGGGCTTCGAGCGCATAACTGCGGCGGCGCGCCGCCGCACGCGCCGCTTGCGCAGTAAGCAAGGCTATTCCCACACCGGCCACGATCAGCCAGGCTGCCATCCCCAGCCCCAGCCGGATATCGAGAAAACCCAGTGCAAGACCG
>DGBN01000063.1 GCA_002384815.1 Oxalobacteraceae bacterium UBA4003
TGAAACGATAGTTCAGCGGGTCCAGCTTCCGCGCTTTCTTCATCGTCCACCTGTGCGTTTCGATTGCGGTTCATTAGCGGCTGGGTAAAAAATTGGCTGGATCGACCGGCTTGCCTTGCTGGCGAATTTCAAAATGCAGCTTCACGGTATCGGCATCGGAATCTCCCATATCTGCAATTTTCTGCCCTTTGCTGACGCTCTGGCCTTCTTTCACATGAATCGTCTTGTTATGCGCATAGGCAGATAACAGGGTGCTCGTATGCTTGACGATGACCAGATTGCCGTAACCGCGAATCCCGCTGCCTGCATACATCACCTTGCCCGCACCAGCTGCCAGCACCTGTTGTCCCGACTTGCCGGCGATATCGATGCCTTTCTTGTTATCGTCAAAAGTGGCGACGAGCTTGCCCTCTGCCGGCCACATCCACGATACGGTTTCGTCGTCGGTTGCAGCGACCGCAGATGCCGGTTTGTCGTTCGATGCCGCTGTCTTTGGCCCCGTGCTTGCCGCTGTACCTTCCGCTTTTTGCAGGTCGGCCAGCGTACTATCGGAATAGGGACGTTTTTCGCCGCGCGGACCGTTTTTGTTGCCGGCCGTGCTGCCTACCGGTGCAGCAAGGGAGCGTGCCTCGGCGCCGGATCCGGTCGCCACTGCGCCGGTTTGCGCACCACCGCTGCGTGCAACTGGAGCGTCAGGTGGCGTAATGCGCAGTACCTGATCGACCTTGATGTCATTTGGATCGGCCAGCCTGTTCCAGGTCACGAGCTCGCTATAACTTTGCCCAAAATCCAGCGCGATACGATACAAGGTGTCGCCTTTTTTGACTGTATAGAAATTTCCGTCTACTGCACTTTTTGCCTTATTGCCGCCGATCGAGCGTTCAGAGACAGGGGCGGCGCGATGCGTGGTCCCGCAGGCGGCAAGCGAGCCGACCAGCAATACCAGCAATGTGATTCGAAATTTTTTCATTCTCTTTACGTTTAATTATTTACAACGGAGTGATTCGTTGCGTTCAAGTTACAATACCCGGACGGAGCGGTACAAAGTGGCAATCCTCCAGGGTTGAACTTTTCCATTCAAATTTGCTGACGCGCTCTATCAATTGCAGAACCTGATGACGGTCACCAACCGGGGCAACCAGTCGTCCGCCTATTGTCATTTGCTCCAGCAAGGCCTGCGGCACTTCCAGTCCGGCGGCGGCCAGAATAATTCCATCAAACGGCGCTGCCTGAGGCAGGCCAAGCATACCATCTCCGTAATGCAAGCGGATATTTGCCACACGCATGGGCCGCAAATTGGTTTTTGCCAATTCATGCAAACCCTTGATGCGCTCGATCGAATAGACTTCCTTCGCCACCAGCGACAGCACCGCAGCCTGATAACCGCAACCGGTACCAATTTCCAGCACACGATTGAGTACACCGGCGCTGGTATTGTTCCGCATGACTTCAATCATTCTTGCCACGATATACGGTTGCGAGATCGTCTGATGATAACCAATTGGCAACGAAGCATCGATATACGCCTGACTGGCCAAGGCCGGCTCCATGAACAAATGACGCGGCACCGCCTCCATCGCCGCCAGCACTTTTCTGTCTGTGACCCCTTGTTTCGCCACGCGCGCCGTCATGGCCTTGCGTATTGCATCCGACACCAGCGGTGTTGTTCGTGATGACGCAACATGCGCCGCAGTCGGCGCAGCAACCTTGTGCGGCGCTTCCTGCTGCCGTGCTGCCGGTGCTTTGCCGTGCCGGGATGCATTCAGCGTTGCCGTCTGCGGCGTCGCGGTCTTTCCCGTAATGCGCTGGGGATCGCTGCGTGCACCATTGCGCGGTGTCTTCTCTGAAACAGAGGAAAGCGACAGTGGAAAGCGCTTGGTCTTGTCCGTCATGCCAAAATCTTCTTCAAGGTCGCCAGCTGTGCATTTTGCGTCAGATCGATCTGCAAGGGCGTGATCGATACATGACCTAGGGCCGTGGCATGGAAATCGGTACCCTCACCAGCATCCTTTTGTCCGCCGCAAGGACCTATCCAGTAGATGTCGCGACCATGCGGATCCTGCGCCTTTATCACGGCTTCCGACTGATGCCGCCGGCCCAGACGCGTGGCGACCGCAGGTTTCAATTGCTCATAAGGCAAATTGGGAATATTGACGTTGAGCAGAAAATTCTCGGGCAAGGTATCGAAACGACGCTCGACAAGGTCGCGCGCTACCCGTGCCGCCGACTTGAGTTCGGCCCACCCCTTGTCGAGCTGGGAAAATGCAATCGCCGGAATGCCGAACAAATGTCCTTCGGTTGCCGCTGCCACAGTCCCGGAATAAAGCGTGTCATCGCCCATGTTTTGCCCCTGATTGATACCGGAAACGATCAGGTCGGGTCGAAAACTCATGATGCCGGTCAACGCAATATGAACGCAATCGGACGGAGTGCCGTTAATGAAATAAAAACCGTTGGATGCCTGATAGACCGACAAGGGTCGATCCAGCGTCAGCGAATTGGAACTGCCGGAACGATTGCTGTCGGGCGCCACGACGACGATGTCGGCAATCGGCGCCAGCGCATCGGCCAGTGCCATAAGCCCCGGCGCAAGATAGCCGTCATCGTTACTGATAAGAATTTTCATGAATGAATTTTACCTGAAGCAATACTGCTTTCCGAACCAGCTTTCATCCCCGCTCAAGCACCGGGAAAGCGTGCAGCGCCATGCGTCAATTTATTCCGCAACATCCAGCTCGCTGTCCATCGATGCAAAAAATGTGCGCACTACATCCAGCTCGCGTGTGCGCTTGAATGGTGGCAGACTTTGCCAGATGCGCTTGCCGTAGGGCTTGGCAATCAGACGCGGATCGCAAATCATCAGCACGCCACGGTCCGTTTCATCCCGAATCAGACGGCCGGCGCCCTGCTTCAGATTGATGATCGCGGCCGGCAGCTGATGATGCATAAAACCGTTCATGCCCTTGCGTTCCAGTGCTTCGATGCGCGCTGCCAGAACCGGATCGTCCGGGGGGGAAAACGGCAGTTTATCGATAATGACCACCGACAGTGCATCGCCGCGCACATCGACGCCTTCCCAGAAACTCTGGCTGCCGATTAATACCGCATTGCCGGCGGCACGAAAACGGTCCAGTAATTCGGTGCGTCCGGCTTCACCCTGCACCATCAGCGGAAATGGCAATTTGCGCCGTTCGAACTCTTCCCGCAAACGTTCGGCTGTGCGATTGACTGCACGTATCGTCGTGCACAGAAAAAATGCGCCGCCGCCCGCTGCTTCTATCACCGGCAACGCCGCATCGATAACGGCATCGGTATAGTCAGGCGAATTCGGCTGCGGCAGACCGGCAGGCACATACAGCAAACCCTGGCTATCGTAATCGAAAGGGCTGGGCCATGAATGCGCCGGTTCGTCCCACAAACCCATCTGCGCACTGTAATGATTGAAATCGTTTTTCACCGCCAGCGTGGCAGAAGTAAAAATCCATGTGCGCGCTGCGCCTTCCCGCTGCTTGTTGAAAATAGGCGCAATCGAAAGCGGCGTCTGGTGCAGTTGCAGCGACGATGAAAACGCTTCTACCCACAGCACACTTTCCTGGCCGATGATCACCTCGCCTCTGGGCTTGTTCCACGCATCCAGCCTGGTGGCGATTTCAATTCCGCGTACCCGGCACTGTTCTATCGTTTCGGCGCGTTCAGCCTGCTTTTGCAGAACCGAAATCATGCCGTCCAGTTCGTCCTTCAACGTTTCCAGCGCAGGGAAAAACGGGCTGGACGGTGCGATCTGATTGACAGCGAGACGCACAATATCCTGCGGGAAGGTCAGGCGCAAATCGCGCGCTGCGCGTTCAACCTTGCTCACGACACCCGCCCAATCGGCGCCATCACGTGCATGCGACAGACCTTCTGCCAACACGTCGCGACACAGCTCCAATACGTTCGAAGTTGAAATCGTGTCGCCGAAAAACAGCGTCGCTGTTTCCGGCAGTTGATGCGCCTCATCGAAAATAATCGTGTTAGCTGAAGGCAGCAATTCAGCCACGCCGGTATCTTTCAACGCCACGTCGGCAAAGAACAGATGATGATTGACCACTACCACATCGGCCTGCTGCGCTTCCTTGCGCGCCTTCATCACAAAGCAATCCTGATAATACTGGCATTCAGCGCCCATGCAGGTATCGCGCGTGGACGTCACCAGATTCCACACCAAAGCCGTTTCCGGGACTTTCGACAGCTCAGCCTTGTCGCCTGAACCGGTGGTTTTCATGAAGCGGGAAATTTCGCGCAGATAACCAACATCGTCGCGGGAAGTCAGTCGGCCATTCTGCAAGGTACGTTCCAGATGAAAATGACAAACGTAATTCCCCCGCCCCTTGAGCAAGGCAACCGAAACCGGCGCACCCAGCGCTTTGCGCACAGTCGGGATGTCACGCAAAAAAAGCTGATCCTGCAGATTTTTGGTGCCGGTCGAGATGATAACCTTGCCACCCCACAGTAGCGACGGCACCAGATAGGCGAAGGTTTTGCCGGTACCGGTGCCGGCTTCTGCTATCAGGGTATTTTGATTCGCAATCGCATGCGCAATCGCCTTGGCCATTTCGGTTTGCGACTGGCGCGGCCGGAAGCCGCCGACCGCATGGCCGAGCGGGCTATCAACACCAAACAGCTGATCGATTTCGGCATCGTGTGTGGCGACTACAGGCAATGCAGAAGATTCGGCGGTCAAGGTAAATACTTTGGAAATACGTTAAAAGACTAGGATTCGATGCAAACAAGGCAAACGTACAACGGATAAATCGTCCCCAATGCGCGATCAGGCCGGGATATCCGGCACCAGCTGCATCTTGAGCAGAGTGATATTGTCTTTCAACTGCAGTTTGCGCTTCTTTAAACGACGCAATTGTAACTCCTCATGCCGCCCATCGCGGGTCAAGGTCTCAATCACCTGATCCAGATCGCGATGCTCGACTTCAAGTTCAACGATGCGTTGATGGATGGCTTGCGGAGAAATCATGGTCATATTGTCATTCTTTGCAATGCTGCGTTCGATGGATGCGTCCGGCAGATGCATTCCTCAAGCCCGACGTCTGGGAGCTACCCATACGTCGATGCCAAAATACCTACAAAAAACAACGAATCTCACATGGAAGCGCCGTGCATCGCGTCGCTTCAATTATCTTTATGCAATAAAGACAACTGTAAAACTGTCCGTATAAAATTATTACAATTTAAAAAGCATGCATTTGACTGTATACAGACCCTGCATGCAATAATCAAACGCAACAAACTCACCTGCATAGTTTAATCCACCCAGACGTATGAGCCAATACAAGATAGAAGCAGGAACCGGCCAACATATTGGCGACCGCGAAGAACAACAGGATAGAGTCGCATTATTTGCTGCTCCCAAGGCTCCCGGCTACATGCTGGCAGTAATAGCCGACGGCATGGGCGGCCTGTCCGGTGGCGCACTGGCAGCAGAACAGGTCGTCAGCACCGCGCAACAAATTTTCGAGCGGTTTTCACCATTGACCGATACGGTAGAAGGCATCCTGCGCACTATTGCGCACGAAGCCAACACTGTGATCAAACTATCGGCCATGTCTTCCGACAAGAAACCGCACAGCACCGCTGTTCTTCTGATCATCACGCCGGAAAATTCGGCAATCTGGGCGCATGCAGGCGATTCACGGCTGTACTGTTTCGACGGACCTAACTGCGCCAAGCGCACCATCGATCATTCCTATCTCGAACAGTTAAAAGCCGAAAACAAGCTGGATGAAAAAAAAGCCAGAGATCCCTTGCTGGCCAATCTTCTGGTCAGCGTACTCGGCAGCAGCAGTAACGATTTCACCTTGAGCCTCAACCGGCGTGATGGTTTGAAAGCCGGCGATTCCTTCCTGCTCTGTACCGATGGGCTCTGGCAGTATTTCAGCGAAGCGGAACTGGGAGCCGCTATTGCCATGAACACCAGCCGCAAGGCATGCGAGATGTTGATAAGCAAGGCACGTGAACGGGCAGCCGGCAGCAAGGCAGACAATTGCACTTTAGCCATCATCAAGCTCGTCAAGCCGGCCAAGGAAATCAAGGATTACACTGCCAAGAAAATGCGCCGAGCCGTCTGACTTCGACGTCAAGTACCGGCAAATGCAATATTTTCTGCACAGATTGATTTTTTGCGGAAACTCTTTCCGCTCTGCTCCAGTCTGAACCACAAGGGAAGGCAGATGACTACATACTTAACGCTCCGGCCCAGGGCTGTGCGCAATCGGGGCGTATCTTTTCTCCCCATTGAATCGATGATCATTTAAAAAGTCCATGCATTGAAAAAACCTTTGCGTTCTTACTTCAATTTCGACAGCTTGCGTGTCCGCTTGCTTGTATTGGTATTGCTTGCAATTGTGCCGCCCGTCATTCTGACCGTATACGGTGCATGGAAAGAAAGACAGCAAGCCATTCACATGGCGGAAGACAATCTGCAGCAACTGACACAATTGGCAGCCACCAGCGAAGCACGCTCCATCGAAGGTGCACGGCAACTGTTAGGCGTACTGTCGACATTGCCGGAACTGCGCGGCAATGCAAAAACCTGCAACCAATTCCTCGCCGAAATCCTGGAAAAAAACGAAGGCTACATCAACTTCGGTCTGGCCCAACTGGATGGCAACATCAGTTGCAGCGCCGTACCGTTGGAAGGCAAGCTCAATCTGGCTAATCGTGCACATTTCAAACACACGATACAGAATCGTACATTTTCAGCCGGCGACTATCTGTTTGGCAGTTCCACACGCAAACACGCGATCAATCTGAGCTATCCCGTATTCGACAATAAAGGTGTCGTGCAAGCAGTCATTTTTGCGGCACTTGATTTGAGTTATCTCGATCGCTTTGTCAGTGATATTGCTTTGCCAGACGGGGCGGTACTCATTACTGCCGATGGCAACGGCACCATCATCGCCAGACGTCCCGACCCGGAAAAATGGATAGGAACACGCGCCTCGCAAGCCTTGTTTGACGTCATGATCAAGGTCGGCTTCGGCACTTCCGAATTGACCGATAGCGACGGCATCACACGCTTGCACGCTTTTGCGCCGGTCGGCACCAATAACATTTCCAACTTCAAGGTCAGCATCGGGATTCCGATCAAGGACATCGTTGCTCCCGCTAACCATCTGCAGATGATGGAGCTGAGTACCCTGGCCATCATCGCCTTGCTGGCCTTGCTGGCCGCGTGGTTTGTTGGCGACGTGATTATCCTGCGGCGCGTCAAGGCGCTGGTAAGAACGGCAGATGAAGTCGCTACCGGCAATCTGGACGCACGCACCAACATCAAATACGGCAAGGAAGAAATTAGCCAGCTGGCGCGCGCCTTCGACAGCATGGTGATATCGCTGCAGCAGCATGAATCCGACCGCGAGTTGTCGCAGGCGATTCTGTTCGCGGAAAAGGAGCGCGCGCAAGTCACACTGGAGTCAATTGCAGACGCCGTAATCACAACCGACAAGCGCGGCAATATCGAATACATGAA
>DGBN01000020.1 GCA_002384815.1 Oxalobacteraceae bacterium UBA4003
ATCGCCGGCGGCCCCCCGGGCAGCCCCGATGAAGACGGCGACCGTTTCATCGCGATCTGGAACAACGTGTTCATGCAGTTCGACATGGCGGAAGACGGTTCGGTCAAACCATTGCCGGCACCTTGCGTCGATACCGGCATGGGCCTGGAACGTCTGGCAGCGATTTTGCAAGGTGTGCACAGCAACTACGAGATCGATACCTTCGCTGCGCTGATCAAGGCCGCCGGACGCGAAACGCACACGGCCGATTTGAAAAACAATTCATTGCGCGTGATCGCCGATCATATTCGTGCGACCGCATTCCTGGTAACCGATGGCGTGATTCCGAGCAATGAAGGCCGGGGTTTCGTGCAGCGCCGCATCATTCGTCGCGCCGTCCGTCACGGCTACAAGCTGGGCCAGAAAAAGCCTTTCTTCCACAAGCTGGTGAAGGATCTGGTCGAACAAATGGGCGAGGCTTATCCAAAGCTGCAAGCCGACGCGCAACGCATCACCGAAGTGCTGAAGGCGGAAGAAGAGCGCTTCTTTGAAACGCTGGCCAACGGTATGGAAATCCTCGACACGGCGCTGGCTGGCGGCGTCAAGGTATTGCCGGGCGAGGTCGCATTCAAGTTGCACGACACCTTCGGCTTCCCGCTTGATTTGTCGGCAGATGTTTGCCGCGAAAACGGTGTCAGCGTAGACGAAGCAGGCTTCGCTGCAGCGATGGAAAAACAAAAAGCAGCAGGTCGTGCAGCAGGCAAGTTCAAGATGGAACGCGCAGTCGAATACACAGGCGCGGGCAACGTTTTCACCGGTTACGAAAACCTGCAGGAAGAGGCGATCGTGGTCGGCTTGTACTTTGAAGGCACGGCCGTTCAGCAATTGAAAGAAGGCCAGGCCGGCATCGTCGTACTCGACACCACTCCGTTCTATGCGGAAAGCGGCGGCCAGGTTGGCGATCAGGGTTTTGTGTCGGCAGAAGGCGTGCAGTTCGGCGTCGAAGATACGCAGAAAATCAAGGCGGATGTCTACGGTCATCACGGCGTGCAGACACAAGGCACATTGAAAGTCGGCGACAAGGTGACGGCAGCAGTGGATGGCGCACGTCGTGCATCCACGATGCGCAATCATTCGGTCACGCACATCATGCACAAGGCTTTGCGCGAAGTGCTGGGCGAGCATGTACAGCAAAAAGGTTCGCTGGTTGATGCGGAAAAAACGCGTTTCGACTTCGCGCACAATGCACCTGTCACGCATGAACAGATCCTGGAAATCGAAAAACGCGTGAATGCGGAAATCCTCGCGAATTCGGATACGCAAGCGCGCGTGATGGATATCGAATCGGCACAGAAAACCGGCGCGATGATGCTGTTCGGTGAAAAATACGGCGAAACCGTACGTGTGCTCGACATCGGTTCCAGTCGCGAATTGTGCGGCGGTACCCACGTTACCCGCACTGGCGATATCGGCTTGTTCAAGATTGTCGGCGAAAGCGGTGTTGCTGCCGGCGTGCGCCGTATCGAAGCGATTACCGGTGCGAACGCATTGAATTATTTCCAGGATCTGGAAGCAACCGTGCACAGCGCGGCGGCCACGCTGAAGTCGCCGCCGGCAGATTTGCAGCCGCGTCTGGCGCAAGTGCTGGACCAGGTGAAAACGCTGGAACGCGAAATCAATGCGCTCAAGGGAAAACTGGCTTCGTCGCAGGGTGATGAGCTGTTGTCGCAGGCAATCGAGGTCAAGGGCATCAAGGTGCTGGCGGCAAAACTGGAAAATGCCGATGCCGGTACTTTACGCACGACGATGGACACGCTGAAAGACAAGCTGAAAACAGCAGCCATCGTGCTGGCCGCTGTCAACGACGGCAAGGTCAGCCTGATCGCCGGTGTGACAGCCGACGCAACCGGCAAGGTCAAAGCTGGCGAACTGGTCAACTTCGTTGCGCAACAGGTTGGTGGCAAAGGCGGCGGTCGTGCCGATATGGCGCAGGCCGGTGGAACCGATGCCAGCGGCCTGGCAGCTGCTTTGCAGGGTGTTGCTGCGTGGGTGGGCGAGCGCGTCTAGGCTTTAATTATTATCAGCAACGGCAGGGAATGTTCACCATTCCCTGCCGTTTGTTTTTCGTGAGGCAAACAATTGTTAAATAGCCATGGTGGCCGGACCGTAGGGCATCGCCGGCCTGTGTTTGAGAGTAGAATTGCCTGAGTTACATAAAATAGTAGATGTGAGAGCAAATCCATGGAATTTACCAAGGACCTCGATGCACGAGGTTTGAATTGTCCGTTACCGATATTGAAGACGAAGAAGGCGCTGGCTGAAATGACGACCGGCCAGGTGTTGCGAGTGCAGGCAACCGACCCCGGTTCGGTGCGCGATTTTCAGGCCTTTGCAAAGCAGACTGGCAATCAGCTGCTGGAGCAAAGCGAAGAAAACGAGATATTCACCTTCTTCATGAAGCGGAAATAAGGCGCGAATCAGCCGACTGCGCTGACCGCATTAGTCCGAATAGATATTTTCTCTGGTGCAGAAATGCACTGTCCTGGCACTAGCTGCGTCTTTTTTATCACTGTGCGATGCCGATTTCCTGCGCCCTGTTGTGCGGATTTTCCCTGTTTTCGCGTACCGGATCAGGGGTTGCGGCAGGGCTGGCATTGCATCGGTACGAAAAGCGGCACTTACTTCCGTTTATAATTGTTCCCAATTTGAATTTGTTTCATTCTGATTTTTCAAGGGCAGAGCTATGAAAGTGTTGGTTCCAGTCAAACGCGTGGTCGATTACAACGTCAAGGTTCGCGTCAAATCGGATCAATCCGGCGTCGATATCGCCAACGTCAAAATGTCGATGAATCCATTCGATGAAATCGCAGTGGAAGAAGCGACGCGTCTGAAAGAAGCCGGCAAGGCAAGCGAGATCATCGCTGTTTCCTGCGGCATTCTGCAATCGCAGGAAACCCTGCGTACCGCGATGGCAATCGGCGCCGATCGCGGCATTCTGGTGGAAACCGATGTCGAGTTGCAGCCATTGGCCGTCGCCAAATTGCTCAAGGCAATCGCCGACAAGGAACAGCCGCAGCTGATCATCCTCGGCAAGCAGGCGATCGATGACGATGCCAACCAGACGGGCCAAATGCTGGCGGCTTTGCTGGACTGGCCGCAAGCGACCTATGCGTCGAAAGTGGAGGTCGATGGCGACAAGGTCAAGGTAACGCGTGAAGTGGACGGTGGGCTGGAAACTGTTTCGCTGGCCCTGCCTGCGATCATTACCACCGATCTGCGTCTGAACGAACCGCGTTATGTGACCTTGCCCAACATCATGAAAGCGAAAAAGAAAACGCTGGACAACATCAAGCCGGCCGATCTGGGCGTTGATGTGACGCCGCGTTTGAAAACGCTGAAAGTCAGCGAGCCGCCCAGGCGTTCGGCCGGCATCATCGTGCCGGATGTTGCCACGCTGGTTGCCAAACTCAAGACCGAAGCCAAAGTTATTTAATCATCTGCTGCGGCTGGGCATGAAGATGCAGCCGCAGGGTTGGAACAATTACAGGAAATTCTCATGACTGCACTTGTCATTGCCGAACACGATAATGCCTCTTTAAAAGGCAGTACCCTGCACACGATCACCGCCGCGATTCAATGCGGCGGCGATGTGCACGTTTTGATCGCCGGTCATCAAGCCGATGCAGCAGCGCAAGCTGCTGCAAAAATTATCGGTGTTGCCAAGGTGCTGGTTGCCGACGGCACACAGTTTGCCGATGGACTGGCTGAAAACGTGGCAGCGCAAGCATTGGCACTCGCCAGCAACTATTCGCACATCCTCGCACCAGCAACGGCTTACGGTAAAAACATTTTGCCGCGCGTGGCGGCCAAGCTCGACGTCGCGCAGATTTCGGAAATCACCAAAGTTATTTCGCCGGATACTTTCGAGCGTCCGTTCTATGCCGGTAACGCGATTGCGACTGTGCAATCGTCAGATGCAACTAAAGTCATCACCGTGCGTACAACCACCTTTGATTTGGCTGCAGAAGGTGGTTCGGCCACAGTTGAAAACGTGACAGCAGTTGCTGACTCAGGAAAATCTTCTTTCGTCTCGCGTGAGCTGGCGACCTCGGCACGTCCTGAATTGACGGCAGCGAAAGTCGTCGTTTCCGGTGGTCGCGGCATGGGCTCGGAAGAAAGCTTCAAGATTCTTGAGCCATTGGCTGACAAACTCGGCGCAGCGATGGGCGCTTCGCGTGCAGCAGTCGATGCGGGTTACGTACCCAACGATTGGCAAGTCGGCCAGACCGGCAAGATCGTGGCGCCNNCAGACCGGCAAGATCGTCGCACCGGATTTGTATATCGCGGTCGGTATCTCTGGAGCGATCCAGCATCTGGCCGGCATGAAGGATTCCAAAGTGATCGTTGCGATCAACAAGGATGCGGAAGCGCCGATTTTCTCGGTAGCGGATTACGGCATCGTCGGCGATCTGTTCGAGATTGTGCCGCAACTGGTCAAGGAACTCGGTTAAGCAGATAAAACTATCGTCGCCAGCATGCGGCGAGGTGCGAAGTGATGGAACAGGTGGGCAGGACGTAAAGGCGGGTTGTGGGTGTGAGCGGAATTTTCTGGCACACTGCAATTTACCTGAACGTCCTGCCCATTTTCTTTAGGAGCTTTGCATGAGCTACGTCGCCCCCTTGAAAGACATGCTGTTCGTGATGAACGAGTTGGCCGATCTGGCTGCTGTTAATGCGCTGCCCGGCTGCGAAGATGCGACGCCGGAAACGGTGGAAGCCGTGCTGGAAGAAAACGCAAGGTTCTGCAGCGAGGTCATTGCGCCGCTGAATCAAACCGGCGACCGGCAACCGAGCGCGTGGAAAGACGGTGCTGTCACCACCACGCCGGGTTTCAAGGAAGCGTTCAAGGCATACGGCGCTGCGGGCTGGCAGGGCGTGCAGCATCCGGTCAATTTTGGCGGGCAGGGTTTACCGAAACTGGTCGCGACGCCGTGCATGGAAATGCTGAATGCGGCCAATCTTTCATTCGCACTTTGTCCCTTGCTGACCGATGGTGCGATTGAGGCGCTTATGACGTCTGGTTCGGATGCGCAGAAGGAAACCTTCCTGCCGAATTTCATTGCCGGAAAATGGACAGGCACGATGAACCTGACCGAGCCGCAGGCCGGCTCAGATCTGGCGATGGTGCGCTCGCGTGCAGTTCCGCAGGGCGACGGCACTTACAAAATTTCCGGCACCAAGATTTTCATCACTTACGGCGAACACGATATGGCGGAGAACATCGTCCATCTCGTATTGGCGCGTACGCCGGATGCGCCGGAAGGTGTGAAAGGCATCTCGCTGTTTGTGGTGCCGAAGTTCCTGGTCAATGCAGATGGTTCGCTAGGCGCGCGCAACGATGCATATTGCGTGTCGATAGAACACAAGCTGGGCATCAGGGCCAGCCCGACTGCAGTGCTGCAGTTCGGCGATCACGGCGGCGCGATCGGAACGCTGGTAGGCAAAGAAAATCGCGGGCTGGAAACCATGTTCATCATGATGAACGCTGCGCGCTTTGCGGTCGGTATCCAGGGCATCGCTGTTGCCGAACGTGCTTATCAAAAAGCGGTGGCTTATGCGAAGGATCGCGTCCAATCGAAAGACCTGGAGGGTTCGGCGACTGCGGTAGCCATCATTCATCAGCCGGATGTACGTCGCATGCTGATGAGCATGCGGGCGCAGATCGAGGCAGCGCGTGCGCTGGCGTATGTCGGTGCGACGGCCTTCGATATCGCGCATCATCATGCCGATGCAGAAGTACGCAGCAGTAATCAGGTTTTCTATGAATTCCTGGTGCCGATTATCAAAGGCTGGGCGACCGAGATGTCTATCGACGTGGCGTCCACGGGTTTGCAGATACATGGTGGCATGGGCTTCATCGAGGAAACCGGAGCTGCGCAGTATTATCGCGATGCACGCATCCTGACGATTTACGAAGGAACGACTGCGATCCAGGCCAACGATCTGGTCGGACGCAAGACGGTGCGCGACGGCGGTGCTGCTGCGGGCGGCATCATTGCACGCGTGCGGGAAACGGAAGCGGAATTGGCGGCTGCAGCGTCAGCGGATTTGCAGGCGATAGGCAAGCATCTGGCGGCAGCCTCGATCGCACTCGACGAAGTTGTTGCGTATGTCGTGGCGAATATTCAATCCGATATCAAGGGCGTATTTGCCGGCAGCGTACCCTATCTGAAACTGGCCGGCATCGTGCTGGGCGGCTGGCAGATGGCGCGTGCAGCATTGATTGCGCAACAGAAGCTGGATGCGCAAGAAGGTGACGCGCCGTTTTATCAGGCGAAGATTGCGACGGCGCGCTTCTTCGCGGATCATTATTTATTGCAGGCTGGCGCTTATCGCAGTGCGATTGTGGCTGGGAGCAGCGGTGTGCTGGCGCTGGGTGAAGATCAGTTCTGATTTTCTGCGCGAACTGTTTAACGCAAACGTCCTATATAGCCGCGATCAACCGGATCGCCGGCCTCGGTCGGTGTCGCTGTTGCGGGAGTCGTTGCTGTGTGTTCGGGCAGGCGTGCAATCAGCGGCGGTTTCGGTTCGGCGACGACAAACAATCCTTCCGGGCCAAAAAAGACTTCCTGCAGCTTGACGCTCAATTCCTGCAAATCCTCAATCGGCGATAGCGCCGCCATTTTCAGCAAGTAACGACAATAGCCGGGATCGATGCGCATGTATTCGATATCGGTTACGCGACCGGTTTGACGACGCAGCGTGACATGCAGCCGGCCCATCAGGGCAAAGGCCTGATTTTCCAAAGCGGCACGTGTGTGATGTTCATTGCTCATAGTACGTGCTCACCATGTTGCTCGAGATCGAGACCTTCGCGTTCGGCCTCTTCGCTGACGCGCAAGCCCACCAATGCATTGACGATGCCGAGAATGATGGCAGTCATGACCGCCGAGAAGACGACCGTCACGATCACGCCGAAGGCTTGATTGCCGAAACTGCTTTCCACGCCGCCTATACTTTTTACTGCAAACACGCCGGTCAACAGTGCGCCGACTATGCCGCCGATGGCATGCACGCCGAACACATCCAGCGAATCGTCGTAAGCAAGTGTTGATTTGAGCGAGGTTGCACCCCAGTAGCAGGCGATGCCGGCCACTGCGCCTATGACCAGCGCGCCGGTGACGCCGACAAAACCGGAGGCGGGCGTAATCGCCACCAGACCGGAAACGGCACCCGATACCAGTCCGAGTACCGAAGGCTTGCCGCGTCGTGCCCATTCGGTGAGCATCCATGCCAATGCGCCGACTGCGGTAGCGATTTGCGTCGTCAGCATTGCCATGCCGGCACGGCCATCGGCAGCCACGGCAGAGCCTGCATTGAAACCGAACCAGCCAACCCACAGCATCGAAGCGCCTATTACGGTCAGCACCAGATTGTGCGGCGGCATCGGTTCCTTGCCGAAGCCGAGACGCGGCCCGATGATGATCGCGGCCACCAGACCGGATATGCCGGCATTGATGTGTACGACCGTGCCGCCGGCGAAATCCAGTACGCCGCGCATCGCCAGCCAGCCGCCCGGTTCCCATACCCAGTGAGCGACCGGTGCGTAGACGAAAATGGACCACAGCGCGATGAACATCAGCAGCGCGGAAAATTTCATGCGTTCGGCGAAGGCGCCGGTAATCAGTGCCGGCGTAATGATCGCGAAGGTCATCTGGAACATGACAAACACGCTTTCCGGAATCGTAGGGGCGATTTCACTGACGGTGAGCTTGCCTGCGTCCTTCAGGAATTCCATGCCGTTCAGCAATACGCGATCCAGTCCGCCGATATAGGGCGAGCCGGGAGTAAATGCCAGGCTGTAGCCGATCACGACCCAGATGATGGTGACCAGGCAGGTAACGGCAAAGCTGTGCGCCATGGTGGTCAGCACGTTTTTCTTGCGCACCATGCCGCTGTAAAACAGCGCCAGGCCGGGAATGGTCATGAACAGCACCAGCGCGGTAGAGGCCAGCAGCCAGGCGGTATCGCCGGAATTGATGGTCGATGCATCGACCAGCGTCGGCCTGCTCATGGGCACAGATATGACCGTTTCCGCTTCCACTGGGGCCGCAGGTTCGATGATCATGGGGGTGTTGAGCGGGGCAATTGTTTCGGGAACGGCTGCCTCGCTATTTGCGGCTGGTGGCGCGCTGTCTGGGGGAGCGGGCTGTGCAAGCGCACCGTTCAAGAACAAACTGAAAGCCAGCATTGTTAATGCCATCGATGCAGATGAACGCGTGCTCATTGAATTTCCCCCGATTGACTGGAATTGAACTGGCGGCAATGCCAGATGCCATTTCCATAAAAGCACTATGCGTGCCATGCGGAAACTAAAGGGCAGTAGGGGAAAGCAGGGTTGAATTCGTGGCGGTGCGCGAACTTATTGCGCTAACTTATCGCACGGACACTGCGTATGCCGACAGGTTTTGCACTGTCGTGGGGAATGCCATATTGCTTGCAGGGCAGCCGGTGTTTCGATGCACTGGGGTTTAGCCGAATGCGCCGCCGGTCAGGTACAGATCAAAGGCGCGTGCAATGGCGGCGATCAAGGAGGTGGAACCTAGTGCAAAGGTGAGGATGACCAGCAGAATGACGGCCCAACCGGAATTCGATGTGCGGCCGCTAGCGGCATTGTGCTGCCTGTCCCATTTCTCATCCGGAGTCAGGCCTATGGCCAAAGCGGCGATTAAACCGGCAAAAAACGAAATCAGGAATAGTGTTAAAAAGGTAATAAAGAGGGTTTGCGGCAATTGCGCCATAGCAATGACAAAAAGCGCGGCAAAAATCAGTGCGGATACCCAGGCCCAGCAATCTTTCTTGCCATAAAGATAAAATCGATGCGCGCCCAGGCTGCCAAATACGGTGGCGAGAAGGGTGCTGAAGGTTTTGTTCTTGTGGCTAGTGGTCATATAGGGAGACTTTGATCTGGTAAAAGTGGCTTGGTAGCGGCGTATTTTGTCGAAAAAATGGATAATTCGCGATGGATATCCGGTACCGTGTTGCGCATTGTAAGGGTAGAAGCCATACCCGTCGCCCCGGCGCGCGTCTTTTACCCTTGTCAGAGCGCACGATTTACCACGTCAGCGCCGTAAAGGCGGTGAATGAGGTTGCAGGTGTGGCCGTACTTGGGCTATAATTTGCGGCTTTTTCCGTGTTCAGACACTTTTTGGAAATATTATGGTCGTTATTCGTTTAGCTCGTGGTGGTGCAAAAAAGCGCCCTTTCTTTAACATTGTTGCTACAGATTCGCGCAATCGCCGTGATGGTCGCTTCATCGAACGCATCGGTTTTTACAATCCGGTAGCTTCAGGCGCAGAAGAAAGCGTTCGTATTGCGCAAGACCGTCTGGCCTACTGGCAAGGCGTAGGCGCACAATTGTCGCCTACCGTTGCACGTCTGGTTAGCCAGGCTGGTAAAGCAGCAGCTTAAGTTTTGCCCAATCAAGCGGCATCGGGAATGAAAGTTCCTGAGGATTTGGTGCTGGTTGGTTACATCTCCGGTGCATATGGATTGAATGGCTGGGTGCGGGTCAGACCCTATTCAGCCGATGCGGATGCGTTGTTGAATGCCAAGACATGGTGGCTGGATAAGCCAGAATTCCGTGACGTGGCGATGATGCAATCCAAGGTTCATTCCGGCGATGTAGTCGCGCAGTTGATGGGTGTGGCAGGGCGAGATGCTGCGGAGGCGCTGAAAGGTGCAACCGTGCAGATTCCGCGCAGTCATTTCCCGGCACTGTCCGACAATGAATTTTACTGGGTCGATCTGATCGGCCTGGAAGTCGAGAATTTGCAGGGTATGCGTCTGGGTCAGGTCAGTGACATGATGGACAACGGCGCGCATCCTATCTTGCGCGTTGCTGTGCCTCAAGTAGCCGAGGCTGATCCTAAAGCGGCGCAGGAATTGCTGATCCCGTTTGTCGAGCAGTTCGTCATCACGGTTGATCGAACAGCAAAAAAAATTACGGTGGACTGGGGACTGGACTATTAGTCGGTTCGTTTTGAGGAGTGTGCGAGATGCAATTTGATGTCGTCACGCTGTTCCCTGAAATGTTCACCGCGATTACGCAGTCGGGTATTACACGACGTGCGTTCGAGCAAAAGAAATGTGAATTGTCTTTGTGGAATCCGCGTGATTTCACCAGCGACAGGCATCGCACTGTCGATGACCGGCCTTATGGTGGCGGTCCCGGCATGGTGATGATGGTCAAGCCGCTGCAAGCAGCGGTGCTGGAAGCAAAGAAACGGCAGATAGCTGCCGAGTTGCCTGCGCCACGTGTGATCTACCTTTCGCCGCAAGGCAGGGCGCTGACGCATGAACGTGTGATGCAGTTGACTGCTGAACCGGGTCTGGTTTTGCTGTGCGGTCGTTACGAAGCAGTCGATCAGCGCTTTCTGGATACCTGTGTCGATGAAGAAATCAGCCTCGGCGATTTCGTCTTGTCGGGCGGTGAATTGCCTGCGATGGCCTTGATGGATGCAGTGATCCGGCAATTGCCTGGCGTGTTGCATGACGATGCGTCTGCAGTAGAAGACAGTTTTGTAAATGGCTTGCTCGATTGTCCACACTACACGAGGCCTGAAGTATATGAAGGTGTAGCGGTGCCGGCGGTTTTGATGGGCGGCCATCATGTAGAGATCGAAAAATGGCGGCGTGAACGTGCGCTGGAAGCAACCGCGAAGAAACGCCCCGACATGATCGTCAAGGCACGCACAGCAGGTTTGCTGACGCGAGCCGATGAAAAGTTTTTAAGCAGTTTGTAAGTGCAGTTGTCGTATCGAGCAGAGATTTTATCTCTGCAATGTATAACCCCATCCTCTACCGGGCATATTAGAAATACCTGGCGCCGGCAAGATGGTTATTGGAGTAATAAAAATGGATCTGATCCAAACATTAGAGCAAGAAGAAATTGCTCGCCTCGGCAAGAACATCCCTGATTTCGCTCCTGGCGATACAGTGATCGTTAGCGTGAACGTGGTTGAAGGTACGCGCAAGCGCGCCCAGGCTTACGAAGGCGTTGTTATTTCGCGTCGTAATCGCGGTCTGAACTCGAACTTCATCGTTCGTAAAATCTCGTCGGGCGAAGGCGTAGAACGTACATTCCAACTGTACTCGCCACTGATCGCATCGATCGAAGTCAAACGTCGTGGTGACGTACGTCGCGCAAAACTGTACTACCTGCGTGAACGTTCGGGCAAATCGGCACGTATCAAAGAAAAATTGCCACAACGTCGCGTTGTTGCCAAAGCGGCAGAGTAATCGGTCGATCCGGAGTATTCCGGCTCAAGCGATTAGCGATGAAAAGTCCGACGATGTCGGACTTTTGCAAAACAAAAAACCCGCGTTGGTGACAGCGCGGGTTTTTTGTTTCTCGGTACTTTCGATACAAGCGCTTTTATTCCAGGGTGGTAGCAGCGTATGAGCTTATGCGACACATACGCCAGCAATTGCGACCTTGAACCATGGTCAAATCAATTACGCATCCATTTCCTTGGGATCTGCGTTATCGTCGCTGATTTGCAGTTTGCGCATTTTCTCCCATAAGACTTTGCGGCTCATTTTCAGATAATCGGCAGTGTCCTGTCGCCGCCAGTTATGCGCATCCAGTGCTCTAACGATGCGTTCTCTATCGTTCGTATCCAGTTTTCTTCGGAACTGCTCCTGGGGGATATCTGCAGTTTGTTCGACAAATTGCTGGAGCAGAAAAAATACACGCTCAATCGCTTCGCGTTCCCAGTCGCCGTACTGTCGATGAATAATCGTGATGCGCTCGGCGATATTGCGTAATTCGCGCACATTACCGGCAAAGCTTGTACTTGCGACCAGCCGTAATAGCCAGTCCGGTAATTCCAGTGCCGGTATTTCATTGGCAGTACGCTGCATGAGCTGCTTAACGATACCTTTGAAGATGGCTATCTTGTCGATTTCACCGCGCTGTTCCAGATTGGGAACGTGCAATTCAATGACGGCGATACGGTAGTACAGGTATTGCCTTGCACCTTGATGCTGGCGACATAGCCTTCAACGACATTGATGACAACGATATTTTTTTCAAAGCTCTGAGCCGGGACAAAGGCGAAGGACAGAGGGTAGCCTTTGTCCTGATATATCTGCGTCACTCGCTGCGCCGCATTTAATATCTCGGCAACGGTTACTTCGCGTCCGACAAAGCCGGAAAATTCCGCTGCGACTAATGCAAAAGGCAAGGTTTCCACTCCGGAAATCTGAAATCCGGAAGGGGTAATGCGGCTGGCCAATAAGGCGCGCATGGCGGGGTCCTGCTGCTGGCTTTGTATCTCGACGCTGACCGCTTGCGCGGGTGCTGCATCTATCTTGGGTAGATTGTCCAGCGGATTGCCTTGCCCGGGGCTGCGTACTTCTGCGGCGTTAGCGAGAAATACGAACGCGAGCTGGCTGGTGGCGCCGGTGAGGCAAAATGCCAGCCATTTATAGACAGCCATTTTCATATTTTCCCGCCCTTACACTGAAACGTGACTTTTTGGAATAAATGTAAATTTATCCATTTAACACTTTCATATTAGCAAGTGCGTGTAAAAAATGTAAGTACGCACTGCTTTACATCGCATTTATTTTTTTATGTTTAATTACATACGTCAATAATTGCAAATAAAAATGTTTCCGGGCGGAATTAACCCGATAGTACTGCGGAAATTTTTATTGTGGGTGAGTATTTAATATATTTGAATGAAACATATGGACTAATGGCAGCCAAAATCTATTTGCCGGGTTTCTGCGCAGACAAAAAAATGGGTTCTGGTGGAAAACCAGAACCCGAAAATACCCACAGAATTATTGCTTGCCCAGCAATCCACCGAGCAAGCCGGTTATCGGTTGAAGTATATTTGGCTGGGTGCTTCCTCCACCACTTGTCGTTGTATTCGTGAGTCCGGCGACTGTAGTGGAAACGGGAGCAATGATTCCGGTGCTGCCGAGGCCGCCACCCAGTACGCCACTCAGCGTATTGGTAAGTGGGCTTAACAGTCCGCCCGTGGTACCTGAACCGCCGGAGATTCCACCGACGCCACCGACCAGATTAGTGAGCGTCGAGGTGATAGGCGACAAGAGATTGTTGCCGCCGGTATTGCCGGGGAGGCTGGAAAGACCGCCTAGCAGATTGCCCAATCCACCGGATGTGCTGCCATCTGGCGCGTGAACCAGAATACCGGCGACGCCCACGGTATTGCCGACTGATGTTACCAGTCCACCAAGATCGCCAACAATCGGGGTGCCGCTATTGCTCAATTGCGCCCCCAGTTTGGCGACCTGGTCGCCAGTCATCGCCAGCAAATCATTGACCGGACGACCAAGCTGAGTAGCCGCGCCAACCTGCTGCGTTAATGTCGTTACCTGGCTGGTCAGAGGAACGATGGTCGTGCTCAATGTTCGCGTAACTTGCTGTATTGCATCGCTGGAGAGTGCGGAGTTGAGCGGGGTCGACAAATCGGAAACCTTGCTGCCTACGGTGGTGACTATGCCGCCTATCGGTTGGGTCACCGGTGCCAGAGGGCTTAATTGGCCGCTGCCCAGATTGGTGATCAATGTACCGGCACTCTGGACAGTGACGCCTGCCTGGTCAACGACATTGCTGGTGTTCTCAACTGTAACGCCGACTGGATTGTCCACGATACCAGCCTGGCCCAAGCCATCGCTGATGCCGTTGCCCAGCGTGGTAAGAATGCCGCCACCGTCCACCACAACTTTGGACAAGTCGCTTTGGGTCTGGTCGGATACGAGCGGGATATCAATTGTCCCAACCGTCGTGCCGACGTTGGAAACGGCGTCGCCGCCAGCGCTAATCACATTGCCGCCCTTGTCTGCAATCACTCCTACCGGGGTAGCTTGTGCAGTTGTCGGGCTGCCGCCACCTCCACCTCCGCTGCCGCCGCCTAATGAGGTGCCTGTTGAGCCGCTACCACTCGCACATCCTGCGAGGGTCAATACAAGGGTGAGCATAGTGATGCTTGAATGTGTATGTGGAATGTTCATGTCGGGTCTCCTGATTTAACTAAAAAAAACATCTGTGCACTTTCCTATTGGCAAGTGCCGTGCCTGATTTTTAGAGACCAGAAATTCTTTCTATTTTTCTTTTTAATATTCTTTAAAATCAATTGCTTATGGTTACTTTTCGTTTTATTTGGCAGGGTTTTCTGATCTGAAAAAAGCGCGTGTGTTGTTACGTGTTACGTTACGTTCGGAACAAAATGTTCCGGAAAATTTGTTCTGCATGCATAATCGGCAAGTTGGAACAGAGGCATTCCAGGCGTAGCCAAGACCTTCATGTTTTAGCTTGCTTGCGAGTGTTGTCGCGAACAGGAGCGATGCCGAACTACCATTTGGATGCGAGTGCGCATGCCCTTATAAAAAATAAGGTATGTTTGATAAAACATTTTTCTTGGGTGGCTTATTTGGCCAGATTGCATTTCGATCCGGAATTGCTCCCGGTGGATTCGCTGGGAGGCGAGGCGGCGATTTCATCGCAATATTTGACGGCAGATGCCTTGCGCATGCGCTTCTCCAATCCGCCTGCATGGACGCCGGAAATTACGGTTGAGCGTTTGGTGCGGCCGCTGAGCAGGGAGTTGACGGATGCGGCGGTCCTGGTACCTATCGTGATGCGCGATGCCGGACCGACGCTATTGCTGACGCAACGCACTGCGCATTTGCACGACCATGCGGGACAAATCAGTTTTCCTGGTGGACGTGTTGAGCGTCGCGACGCTTCACCGATAGAAACCGCGTTGCGCGAAACGGAAGAAGAGGTGGGCCTCGCGCGTCGTCATATCGATGTGATCGGTGCGCTGCCCGACTATCATACCGGGACCGGTTTCCGCGTGACGCCGGTGGTCGGCATCGTACAACCGCCGTTTGATGTGCATGCAGATACGTTTGAAGTTGCGGAGATTTTTGAAGTACCTATGGCTTTTCTGATGAACGGTGCTCATCATCAGCGTCGTACCGCGCAATTTGAAACTGGCAGCCGCACTTTTTATGTGATGTCTTACGAGCGTTATTTCATCTGGGGTGCAACAGCAGGTATGCTGCGCAATCTGTTCCATTTTCTGCGTGCCTAGCAAGGTGATTGAACCGGTGAGGATTCCTTGACCTGTTGTATATTTGATTCCGGCGTAGTGCTGCGTTATCGTATAGGCTGACTGACTCATAAGGCGCTTTAATGACATTTTTCTCCATCCTCTTTGCGCTATTGATTGAACAATTAAAGCCCTTGCGTGCGGATAATCCGATTTATGCCGGCGCCCGGGCGCTTGCTGCAAAACTGGAAGGATCGTTCAACGCCGGCCAGGTGCAGCATGGACGGATAGCCTGGTTCCTGATGATTGCTGCATTCATCGTCCCGGTTGCCTTGCTCTACTGGATCAGCCTCAAGATCGGTCCGCTGGCGGCCCTGATCGTGAATGTCGCAGTGGTGTATGTAACCTTGGGGTTTCGTCATTACAGTCATTTTTTTACTTCAATTCAACTCGCACTGAATAACGGCGACGAAGCGACGGCCCGTTCCTTGCTGGCCGAATGGACCAAGCGTGATACGGCCGGCATGGATGTGAGCGAAGTTGCACGCATCTCTGTGGAAAAGGCCTTGATCACCACGCACAGAAATGTGTTTGGCGTCTTTTTCTGGCTACTGACACCGCTGGGTCCGGTCGGTGCCATCATGTATCGTGTGGCCGAATATCTGGCACGCGCATGGAGCGAGCCCAAGACAGCTGAACGTGAAGAATTCGGCCGCTTTGCGGTGCAGGCGTTTTACTGGATAGACTGGATTCCGGTGCGTTTGACTGCCGCCGCATTTGCGGTGGTCGGCAATTTCGAGGATGCGATTTATGCGTGGCGTAATTTTGCCGGACGCTGGCAGGATGAGGCGGTTGGCATTCTCCTTTCCGCCGGCGGCGGTGCGATGGGCATACGCCTTGGCGCCTCGGTGGAAAACGCAGCTGATGTTATTCCCGTTGATGCAGGTACGGTGGATTCCATCACTCTGGAAACCGAGGCGCCGGTCGGCGAAGAAGCATCCGTTCGTGCCCTGCAAAGTACGGTCGGACTGGTATGGCGCGCCCTGTTGTTGTGGATGCTGCTGGTACTGCTGTTATCGATCGCAAAATGGCTGGGTTGAACGAAGGTAAAAACGCGTCTGAATGACGCGTTTTTACCTTTTGCTTCAGCCGCGGCTGGCGCGTGAAAATTTTAAGCATGCGTCTTACCCTGACGATGCAAATAAGTTCCCATGAGGAAATTGAAAGCGTATTTGCGCCTATCTGATATTGAGTCTGCAGTCCTCGTTATTACCCTCTCGACCTTGAAACAATTCCGCATGGGAAAGTCCATCGATGCGTAGTCGTTCAACTTTGTCCCTGTCATCGGCAACCATGCTGACCTTGTTGCTGGGAGTGCTGATCAGCGCCTTGCTCTTTACGGCGCTGCGTCGCCTCGAACATGACAAGGTTGACATCGATTTTCAACAGCAGGCAAAGGTGCGTGTTGCTGCCGTGCAGAATGGTTTCGACAGTTCGCTCAGTGTATTACGCGACGTCAATCGCTTGTTCGTTGCATTTGATGCAGTAAGTCGTGAACAATTCCGTTCTTTTGCTGCGCCGCTGCTGGCGCGTCATCCCCATATTCAGGCACTTAATTTTCATCGTATTGTCTCTGCCGAGGAGCGAGCGCAGTATGAAGCGGCCATTCGCGTGCAGTATCCGGAGTTCACTATCATGGATATATCGCGCGGGAAACCGGTGCCGGCCGGGGCGCGAGATCATTATCGTGTGGTGGAATATATAGAACCCATGCAGGGTAACGAAACGGCTTTCGGGGTGGATGCCGATTCCTATCCATTCCAGACGACGGCCATGCAGCACGCAGTGGATACCGGGGAACCTTCAGCGACCGGGCTGCTACCTCTGACGCAGGAACGTGAAACACAAAAGGGCATCATTGTGCTGATGCCGGTTTATCGCAAAGACGTTCCGCTGATCAATGTTGCCGCGCGGCGACAGGCGTTCATCGGTGATACGGCGGCGGTCTTTCGCAGTGGCGACCTGATTGCCAAATCGCTGGCGGCAGAAGGATTCCTGCTGGTGTCGAAGGTTGATCTCGATATGAGTATCAGCGTATATGCGAGCGAGAAGGCCGATCAGGGCAGTCTTGTTTTTTATAAAGGCAGCAGTGCCGAGCCAACTGTTCAACTGCTGTCTGCTTTGCCCAATTGGCTGTTTTACAATCAGCCCGAACCTTACCGTCACGTATTCAACGTCGCGGGGCAGACCTGGCATATGTTGGTCTCAACACCGCCAGCCTGGTTCACGATAGAAAGCAGCAACGCATTGTGGGCCTTTCTGGCCGGGTTGCTTTTCACTGCAGGCGCAGCGATTTACCTGCAAACCGTGCTGGACAGGTCACGGCGCATTCAACTGCTGGTCGATGAGCGGACTGCGCAATTACGCATCGCCAATGCAGATCTGAGCGCCGATATTGCAGCACGCAAGCGGGCTGAACAGGCGCTGCAACTGCGGGAACGTGCGATCGAGGCGAGCGCAAATTCCATCATCATTATCAGTGCAGTGGCACCACATTATGCGATTGAATATGTCAATCCTGCATTCGAGCGTATCACCGGTTATTCCGCAGAAGAGACAATCGGCATCAATCTGCGTTTCTTGTGGGGCAAGGATGTCGATCAGCCCGGCATTGAAGAAATCCGCGCTACTGCCAGTGCAGAAAGAGAAGGTCATGCCGTTCTGCGCAATTACCGCAAGGATGGCACCCTGTTCTGGAGCGATCTTTATATCGCGCCGGTCAAGGACGATACCGGTTCGGTCAGTCATTTCATTGTGGTGCAATACGATATTACCGCCACCAAGCGTTATGAATCGGAACTGGAATTCCAAACCAATCGCGATGCGCTCACCGGCCTGGCGAATCGCAGCCTGTTGCGAGATCGCCTGGGGCAGGCGGTGTCCTATGCGTATCGCTACGGTCATCCGATCTGGATTCTGTTTGTCGATCTGGATCGCTTCAAATTCGTCAACGATACTTTGGGACATCAGGCCGGCGATATCTTGTTGAAGGCCGTGTCGGCGCGATTGCAGGCGGCGGTGCGCGATACGGATACGGTGGCGCGCATGGGTGGTGATGAGTTCGTGCTGATTCTTCCCGAACGTACCGACGTCGGATTATCGACCGGCATCGTGCAAAGGATCATGGAACAGATTGCGCAGCCGCTGACGATAGAAGGGCACGAGTTTTTCATCAGTAGCAGCATCGGCGTAGCCGTCTATCCGGCAGATGGTCAAACGCCGGAAGAATTGATCAAGCATGCGGATATTGCAATGTATCGCGCCAAGGAAACCGGGCGTAACAACTTCCAGTTTTATACGTCGGCGATGAACGAGCGTGCGCTGGAGCGTTTGCATATCGAGGGTGATTTACGCAATGCGCTGGAGCGCGAGGAATTCACGCTCCATTATCAGCCGCAAGTGGATTTGCGCAGTGGCAAAATTGTCGGCGTCGAGGCATTGATACGCTGGCAGCATCCTGATCTGGGCATGGTACCGCCGATACGTTTTATCGGCCTGGCCGAGGAAACCGGCTTGATCGTGCCTATTGGCGCGTGGGTCATACGTACAGCCTGTTTGCAAAACAAGGCCTGGCAATTGGCTGGACTTGGACATGTGCGCATGTCGGTCAATTTGTCTGCGCGCCAGTTCGCACAGCAGGATCTGGTGGATTCGATTGCGGCCAGCTTGCGTGAAGCGGAGCTGGCGCCGGAATATCTGGAAATCGAGTTGACGGAAAGTCTGGTGATGGCAGACGTCGATCGTGCGATCGGTATTCTGCGCGAGTTGAAGGCGCTGGGTGTGCAACTGTCGATTGACGATTTCGGCACCGGTTATTCCAGCCTGTCCTATCTGAAGCGTTTTCCGATCGATGTATTGAAAATCGATCGTTCGTTTGTCAACGACATCACGATCGATCCGGATGATGCGGCGATCGTCGCCTCCATTATTTCGCTGGCGCACAGCCTGCGACTGGACGTGATTGCAGAAGGGGTGGAAACCGAGGCGCAGCTTACCTATCTACGCGAACACAATTGCGATCAAATCCAGGGCTATTTTTTCAGCCGCCCGGTTACCGCAGAAGCATTAGGCGGCATGCTGAAAGACGGCAAGCATTTGCAGATCGAAACGGCTGTCCTCTGATGATCCGGCACCTCATGCCGGACATCCGGTTTTGCGCTTATTCGATTTTGTTCCTGCCGTTCTTGCGTCCCATCAGCCAGTAAGCCATACCGAGTGAGCGCCATGCCGCGTTCAATTGACGGTAACCCAGATTGCTAATAATCGCGATGCCCGCCAGTTTTGCGATGTCCGCTGTTTTTGGATAAAGATGAAAAGACATTTCTTCCAGCAGCAGGCCGGATACCGACAGCAAGATTCCCAGTCCGATCGCCACCGAAAAGAATGCCAGGCAGGCCTGCCCTGAAATCAGGCCGCAGGCGTAGGCGAGCAAAATGAAGATATAACCGAATAATTCAATGAACGGGCCCAGCCATTCAAACAGGATGAAAAATGGGAAGGCGACGTGTCCCGGTACGCCGCCGTTGCGGGAAAACAGCAAACCCATGTTTTGGCTCAGACTGTCCAGCAAACCTTGCTGCCAGCGCATGCGCTGGTTTTTCAAGGCGGTCGGATTGTGCGGTGCCTGATGCCAGCACACCGGATCGGCGACGAAGGTAATTTGATAGGCTTGCCGCTTTTTGCGCATGAGGCGGTGCATGCGTACGATCAGCTCCATGTTTTCGATGGTCGTGTCGGTGCGATAGCCACCAGCTTCCAGCACGACCTTCTTGCGGAACAGACCGACACCGGCGGCTGGCATGATCAGCATGCCATTCAGGATCGACCAGCCCAGCGGTGCAAACAGCGAAGTGCGCAGATTTCCAATGATCTGAAACAAGGGCAGCCAGTGCTGCGGCAAGGCGACCCTGTCGAGCAAGCCGTCTTTCAGTTCGCAGCCATTGGCGACCCGTACCGCACCTGTGCTTGCGATGACCTTGTTGTCGTTCAGGAAGGGTGCAACGATGCGACGCAGACTGTCGCGGTGCAGGATCGTGCTGTCATCGACGCTGCAGAATAATGGATAGCGCGAAGCATTGATGCCGGCGTTCAGTGCATCTGCCTGGCCACCGTATTCCTTGTCGATGACACGTAGATTGGGATAGCGCGTCGAGCGATAAATGCACCGTACCGGCTGCGTCGTCAACTGGATACGATAGGCCTCGGGGAACGCATGCAGGTCGAAGGCCGCGATCAGGTTGTCCAGGCTGGCATCGTGCGAACCGTCATTGACAACGATGATTTCAAAGGTCGGATAATCGAGTCGCAGCAAGGCATGTACCGAAGTGGCAATGGTCGCCGCATTATTGCGTGTACTCAGCAGCAGGCTGATAGGCGGCTCGAGGCCGGAATAGATTTGCGGCAGATCCGCCAGCACTTTTCCCTGTTCGATCCGATGCAGGTTGAAGATCGACAGGACGTTTAGCAAAAAATAACTGATTTTGGAAACGATGAAATAGCCGATCACGCACCAGGTTGCTGCGGTCATGAATGATTGCAGGTTCATGTCGGACGTCTTTCCGCCAGGATCTGACCGAGCATGTCGCGGGCAAAACGATCAGACAGATTGTCACGCAGCAGTTCCACTTCCGTGATGCTGAAAAACGGCATGCCTACCAGGGATCGTGCCGCACGGTAACGGACCCACCATTCCGAATCGGCGAGCAGGGGAATCAGGCGGTTGACGTCGGCATGTTCGCCGATACGCCCCAAAACCTTTGCCGCCTGTACCCTGACGCGCCAGTCTGGATGGTTTAAATAAGCGCGAATATGCACCAGCAGGCCGGCATCGTTGGCGATGCGTAGTGCCGCAATGATGGTTTCGGTATCGTTGGCTTTATCCAGAAGACTCAGCACCGTCGTTTGCGGCACTGCCAGATGAAGTGCTTCGATCAGGTGCAGGGTACGCACCTGATGTACGGATTTTATTTCTGCCGTTGCTTCCAGCAAGGGTGGCAGAAATGCGCCATGTGCGGATTGCAGGATGGCCGCGACATGGGAGATCGGCCAGTCATTGCGTGCCAGCAGCAGCGACATCAGTTGCTGGGCCGTGGTTTCTGCATCGATCTGCACCAGTGCCTGGAAGGCATTGATGGAAGTGACGCTGTCGGCGGAGAGCGTTTGTGTCACCAGCAACTCCCACGACGGGTGATCGCGCATATGGCCGAGGGCCAGCGTCGCCAGCAGGCACTCGATGCGGCTGCCATACCTGAGCATGCGACGCGAAAAACAATCGCAGTCGACCGAATAGGCAATACTGATCAGATTATCGGCTGCTGCACCAGTGGCACTGCGCATTAAACTGTTCCAGAGCTTCAGAAAATGTACGCGCTCGTGCACGGCCAGCGTTGGTAAAACGGCAGAAACGGAGGAGTGCAGCGAGCTCAACAGCAGCGGACGCCAGACGGCCAGGAAAGCGCGTTCTTCCTGCCGCCGCCGATTGAGCGAAATGCGCAGATAACCCATCATCAATGCCAGCAGCAGCGTCAGACCGACGGCGCTGATGCCTATCCAGGCAATGTACGCAAAGAGCGAATCTGATGACGGGCTGAACACTTAATAAAACGCCGTTGAATGGAGCGTGTTTGAGGAGGAATGCGGGGCAGGATGTCCGCTGCAGCAATCAATATGCTGGATGCTCACGCTTATCCAGCCGGTCCGGAAGATATCAGCACAGCGGAAAAATGGGTGAATGGTCAGCAACATAATATGGTTGTCTAAGCGCGATTGAACATCATGCATTGGAGCATCTTATTGTAATGCCGATTGCCGGCAGGATATAAATATAGGCAGATTCTATGTGCTTGCCGGGGTGGGGGCAGGGAATTCGACTCTTTTGCACAACATTAAGCGGGCAAGTAATTTTCGAGTACGGCTATTGGTAATTTTGCTCGTCATGTAATAATCGACGGACTCCATCTTCTTCACTGCCATGCGTATCGTCCAACAACTCTTTTTTGCCATTTCCCTGTTTTTCCCTGTCGCTTCCTGCTTCTCTTGCGCCCATGCGGCAGGATTGCCCTTGTCTGTCACCGATGAATTGAAGCGTAGCGGGATTCCGCTCAATGCGGTGAGTACTTATGTGCAGGAGGTTTCGGGGCCGGTGCCGCACATTGCTGTCAATAGTACGGTCGGCTTCAATCCGGCTTCCACCATGAAACTGGTAACCAGCAATGCAGCGCTCGATCTGCTGGGCCCGGCCTTTACCTGGAAAACCCAGGTCTATGTGACCGGGATACAAAACGGCGATGTATTGCATGGCGATCTGGTGATCAAGGGCAGCGGCGACCCCAAACTGGTAACCGAGAAATTCTGGCAATTGCTGCGCCAGATTCGCGCCGCCGGAATACGCGAAATTCGCGGCAATCTGATTCTGGATCGCAGTGCTTTTGACGACATGTCGTCCTACGATGCAGCCCTTTTCGATGGCGATCCCCAGAAGCCGTATAACGTCGGGCCGGATGCCTTGCTGCTGAATTACAAGGTATTCGCCTTTCATTTTTTGCCAGATCCGGCGCGTCATCTGGTGGATGTCAGTGTGGATCCGCCACTGGCCGGTTATTCGATCACACCGCCCGTATTGCTGGATGGTGCCTGTGCCGATTGGCAGGCCAAGTCCTTGCCTGCGCTGGATGGCAAGGGTGCCAGTTTCGCCGGCTCATTTGCGGCGGCATGCGGCGAGAAAACCTGGTATTTGCATCCTTACCAGATGAGCGGCACAGAATATTTCGGTGTCGTGTTCCGTCAATTGTGGACAGATGTCGGCGGTGTATTCAAGGGTGAGGTCAACGATGGCGTATTGCCGCCCGACGCCAGAATGCTGACGGAGTGGCAATCGCCGGCTTTGCCGGAAGTGGTGCGCGACATCAACAAGTACAGTAATAACGTCATGGCGCGACAGTTGTTGCTGACGCTGGCCTCAGATGTCCTTAAGTTGCCGGCGACTCCGGAGCGTGGCGGGCGGGTCGTCAAAGCCTGGCTGGCGGCCAAAGGTATTGATACGAGCCAGCTGGTGATTGAAAATGGCTCGGGTTTGTCGCGCATCGAACGCATCTCGGCGGAGGCCATGGGACGCATGCTGGTTGCGGCCTATCAATCGCCGGTCATGCCGGAACTGATGTCTGCGTTGCCGCTGGTTGGTTACGATGGCACGATGCGCAAGCGCCTGCTGATGAAAACAGTTGCTGGTCGTGCGCATATCAAAACCGGTTCGTTGAATGAGGTGCGTGCGGTGGCGGGCTATGTACTGGCGGCTTCAGGGAAGCGTTATGCGGTCGTATGCATCGTCAACCACATCAATGCGCCTGGTGCGCAAGCGGCGCATGACGCCTTGCTGCAATGGGTATATGAGAATGGTTGAGTTCGTTTGCGTGCGAAGCATGCAAAGTAAGGTAGCAACTGCATGCCTGAAAAAATTAGAGCAGGATAGGGTGGTTCGGCAATTGATTCGCTTGCGGACTTTGCGACGATTCGCCCTCCGGAAAATATTTGTGCAGTAGCGTGTTCATTTGCTGCAAGCCGTTCAGTACGCTGTCGTGATAATTTCCCTGTGCAAAACCGTCGGTCATGGTTTTGCAAACGGCGCACCAATCAGCTGGCGGTACAAGGCGTGCAATACCGCGATCGGCAATGATTTCGACCTGATGATCGGCTAACTCGATATAGATCAGGATGCCGGCGTTTTCTTCAGTATCCCAGATTTGGTATTGCGAAAACAATTCGTGCGCGCGTTGCCGTGAGCTGACGCCGGCCAATATCGCTGACAACTCCAGTGAAGGTTCCACGATCAGACGTATCTCGGCGCGATGCAGCGATTCGCCCTCAGCGATGGTTTGTTGAATTGCTGTCAGCGTCGCACAAGGAAATGCTTTTTTGCCGCTGTAGCGTGTAGTGCTCAAATGCCTTAGAGCGCGTGAAAATTTATTCATTACCAGTTCCCCGAAGCGCCGCCGCCGCCAAAACCGCCACCGCCGCCACCAAAACCACCGCCACCAAAACCACCGCCACCAAATCCGCCGCTGCTGCCGAAGCCACCGCCGCCGGATGAGCGTCTACCTATCTCGTTACCTATCATGCCGCCCAAGATCACGCCGGCAGAATTTCCCCAATCGCCGCTGGTGTGGCCACGTCTGCCACCGCCACGACTGCGCATCATGGTGATCACAATCAGAAAAGCAAAAAAGATGAAGGGAGCCCAACCCAGATCATCATCACCTTGCGCCTGGCTGCCTTTTGCCGGCTCAGGGAAGGCTTCCTTGTCCAGCAGTTTTGTGATGACCGAGATACCCGCCGCCAGGCCGCCGTAATAATCGTTTTGCCGGAAAAACGGCGCAATTACATCCTGCAAAATACGTTTGGCTTGCGCATCGGTCAATACACCTTCCACGCCGCGTCCGGTTTCTATGCGCATGCGACCGGAAGCGTTGGAATTGTTTTTCGCAATCAGCAAAATTACACCGTCATCCACGCCTTTGCGGCCCAGCTTCCACGCATCGGCCACGCGTATGCTGTATTGCTCAATGGTTTCCGGCTCGGTGCTGTCGAGCAGCAATACGGCAATCTGACTACCTTTACGGGTTTCGTAATCTGCCAGTGCTTTTTCCAGTTCGGCGCGCTGACCGGTATTCAACATGCCGGCCTGATCGATCACGCGTGCGGAGAGCGGCGGTACCGCTACCAGATTTTGGGCGCTCGCCAGCACGCAAAAAAATGCGAGCGTGCAGGTCAACAGATGTCGCAGGATTTTCATGGTTTGAAGTTACTTGCCGAAGTTGACGGCAGGCGGCGCCGAGATTGCTTTTTCATTTTCCACCGTGAACGACGGTTTTACCGGATAGCTGAAAATTTTCGCCGTGATGTTGGTCGGGAAGCTGCGTGCGAGTACGTTGTATTCCTGTACTGCCGCGATGTAACGCTGACGCGCCACGGTGATGCGGTTTTCCGTACCTTCCAGTTGTGATTGCAGATCGCGGAAGCTGGTGTCGGCTTTCAGTTGCGGATAGTTTTCCGAGATCGCCATCAGGCGTGACAAGGCTGAGGACAGTTCTCCCTGTACCTGCTGGAATTTGCTGAAAGCCTGCGGATCGTTCAGCACTTCCGGTGTGATCTGGAAGCTGGTGGCCGCGGCGCGTGCCTTGGTCACTGCCTCAAAGGTTTCGCGTTCATGCGATGCATAGCCTTTTACTGTATTTACCAGATTCGGAATCAGATCGGCACGGCGCTGATATTGATTGATGACTTCGCCCCACGCGGCCTTGGTTGCTTCATCTTTCGCCTGGAAGTCGTTGTAGCCGCATGCGCTCAGCATGGAAGCAAATGCGGCAATCGCCAGCCATTTCAGTAATTTTGTCATTGCATTTCTCCGTGAGTAAGAATTCTGTTTGTACAGTGTCTATTTGGCGGCATCGGCACGCGGCTTCAATAATACCGTGCCCATCGCCGCCAGTATCAACAACATCGCGACGTAATCCTGCCAATGCGGCGTTTCATGCAAAATCCAGGCGCCGGAAAAAACGCCGAGCACCGGGATCATCATGACCGACAAACTTGATGCCAGCGGCGGCAGCTTGCGTGCGAGCGTAAACCAGGTCACCTGGCCGAAACCGAAGATCATGATGGCGTTATACGCGATTGCCGCCGTTTCGCTGGACGTAGGCAGGCGCCAGTAGCGATATTCAACCAAACCCGACACCACGGCCATGCATATCGCCGTCAGGACCAGCATCCAGAATGTCAGCGTAATCGTCGGAATCTTTATTTGCGTGCGTTTCATCAATACCGTGCCATAACCCCAGGCTGCAGCGGCGACCAGCATCACCACGCTGCCCATAGGCTGACCGGCCAGAGTGGCAAATTCGCTCGATAGCAGCAACAGTGCGCCGCTCAACGCAAAGCCTATGCCGCACCAGCCAAGGCGACTAATCCTGTCGCGGAAAAAAATCAGGCCGGACAGTATTGCCCACACCGGCATCGTGTAACCCAGGATGGCCGCCCGTCCGGATGACAGCATTTTTACGCCGACGATCATGAAGATATTCCAGATCATCAGATTCGGAATGGCCAGCGTAAAAATGGTTCCCAGATCGTCACGCGAAATTTTGAGGGATGTGCGCTGCATGCGGGCGGCCGCCCACAGAACGGGAATGGCGCCGGCGATGCATAGCGTACGGAATGCGATAGGTGGGAAATTCTGTACTGCGATTTTCATGATGGGCCAGTTGATGCCCCAGCACAGGGTCAAAAGGATGAGTAAAACCCAGTCTTTGCGTGAAAGTGATGTCATGCCGGAACAATATCATGACGCGTTACAATACGGTCTGCCTGAAAACGAGAGAACCCGCTGTGACCTTCATCGATAAACTGTCTGCTGCATGGCAGACGCAAAACTCGCAACTGTGCATAGGCCTCGATCCCGATCCGGCCAAGTTTCCTGCACATTTGCAGGGCAAGCCCGATGCCATCCTTGATTTTTGCAAGGCGATCATCGATGCAACAGCGGATACCGCTTGCGCGTTCAAGCCGCAGATCGCTTATTTCGCCGCTTTGCGTGCGGAAGATCAGCTGGAAGAAATCTGCAAATACCTGCGTGAACGTTATCCGCATATTCCTGTCGTGCTGGATGCCAAGCGCGGCGATATCGGCGCCACGGCCGAACAATATGCACGTGAAGCATTCGAGCGTTACGGCGCCGATGCGGTAACGGTCAATCCCTATATGGGTTCTGATTCGGTGCAGCCCTATCTGGAGCGGCAGGATAAAGGCGTGATCGTGCTGTGTCGCACATCCAATGTGGGCGGCTCCGACTTGCAGTTTCTGGATGTGGGCGGCCAGCCTTTGTACCAGCACGTTGCGCATCTGGTGGCGGATAAGTGGAATAGCTATGGTCAATGCGCATTGGTGGTCGGCGCAACCTTCCCGAACGAGCTTGCACAAGTGCGGGCGATAGTCGGTGACATGCCTTTGCTGATTCCCGGCATCGGTGCGCAGGGTGGCGATATCAAAGCGACGGTAGAAGCCGGACGCACAGCGAACGGCACCGGCATGATGATCAATTCATCGCGCGCCATTCTGTATGCGAAATCGGATGAGACTTTTGCGCAAGCCGCATGTCTGGTTGCGCTGGAAACCCGGGATGCGATCAATCGCTTTTGCGTTTGATTTCGTCCAGCCTTCGTGTCACTGCGTGGTATCGAGGAAATCCAGCAAGCCTTGTAATGCGTGGGCGACACTTTGCTCGCGTACTGCATGGCGATCGCCGCTGAATATCACTTGATCGACCCGTACTTGATCACCCCGTACCCAACCGAAGCATACTAATCCCACCGGCTTGCCCGGTGTACCGCCGTCCGGCCCGGCGATGCCGGTGGTGGAGAGCGCCACGGTGGCCTTGCTGTTGGCAAGCGCCCCCTGACACATTGCGGTCGCAGTTTCCTTGCTGACCGCGCCGTGCCGTGCCAACAGGGTATCCGGCACCTGCAACAAATTCATTTTGGATTCGTTTGAGTAAGTGACGAAGCCGCACTCAAACCATGCCGACGAACCGGCGATTTCTGTAATTGCCTGCGCCACGCCGCCGCCGGTGCAGGACTCGGTAGTCACCAGCAGCAAACGGCGTTCCTGCAAACGTCGGCCTACTCGTTCGGCCAATTTCTGAATGTTCGGCATGCTTTTTTCTTGTCTAGAACGAGCGCCAGATGGCGAATGCCAGCAGCGTAAAAAATGCTGCCACGATATCGTCGAACATCACACCCATGCCACCCTTGAAACGTCGGTCGAAGTAAGCGATAGGCGGCGGCTTGACCATGTCGAAGAAGCGGAAGATGAGGAAGGCGTAAAGCTGGGTCCACAAATCTGCCGGTGTAATGAATAGCAGCACCAGCCAGAAGGCGATGACTTCATCCCACACCATGCTGCCGTGATCGGCAACACCGAGATCACGACCGGTTTTGGCACAGGCCCAGACGCCGACAAAAAAACCGGCGACGATCACTATCCACCAGTTGAAAGGAGTAAAGAAATCCGGCCAGCGCAAGGTCAGCACATTGAACGACAGCCAGCCGAATAGCGTGCCGAAAGTACCCGGCATGATTTTCGAGAGGCCGCTGCCGAATCCCTGCGCGATCATGTGTGCAGGGTGCGACAGCATGAAGCCGGAGTTGGATTTGACGGGAATGGCTGGATATTGCGTGGAGGCTGGGTTCATGTCAGGCGAAATGGTCGAAGGAAGCGAGTTGCAAAGCGAGGGGTTTGCCGTCGCCATCGATCAGGCGTGTGCCGGGTGCTGCTTCAATCACACCGATGCGGGTGACCGACGTAGCGGCAGACATGGCGGCGCCGAGCACGGCATCGCGCCTGGATGCCGGTGCGGTGAAGCACAATTCATAGTCGTCGCCGCCTGCCAGCGTAAATTGGCGGCGTATCTCCGGCGCTTGCTTCTGCAGCACGGCACCGGCGGGCAAAGCATCGACCTGCAGCGTGGCGCCGACAGCGGATTTTTTCAGGATATGGCCGAGATCGCCGATCAAGCCGTCGGATAGATCGAGGGCAGAATGTGCTATTCCGCGCAAAGCCAGACCCAGTGCAATCCGCGGCTGTGGTGCATGCAGGCGCACGCAGGCGGCTTCCAGTTCGGCGGCATCCAGTGTGTATTCGCCGCGCAAGGCACCCAGTGCCAGTCGTGCATCACCCAGTGTGCCGGAGACCCAGATATCGTCGCCGATTTGCGCCGTATCGCGCCGCAATGCCTGTCCGATCGGGGTATGACCGAAAACAGTGATGCAGATATTCAGCGGGCCTTTGGTCGTATCGCCGCCTATCAATTCGCAATCATGTGCATCTGCCAGTGCAAACAGGCCGGCAGAGAATTGTTTCAGCCATTGCTCGTCGGCATGAGGCAAGGAAAACGCCAGTGTAAATGCCTGCGGTTCTGCACCCATCGCCGCCAGATCGGACAGATTCACGGCCAGCGATTTATGGCCGAGCTGACAGGGATCGGCACCGGCGAAAAAATGTCGTCCTTCGACCAGCATGTCGGTTGAAATCGCGGTTTGCATGTCTGCCTGCTGCATGAGCAGCGCGCAATCGTCCCCTATGCCGAGCGTGGCACGGTTTTTTGGATGAGCGTGACGCACGAAATAACGTGCGATCAAATCGAATTCGGACAACATGCAGCAATTGTACAGAAGGAAGGAGTGGTCTTTGCAGACTATGCAATTTGGCCGGATATGCAAGTGGAGATAGATGAAACGCCGACCCATGTTCGCACATGGCGCGGCGTTTCATCTGGTGGCTGGGATCTTAAAGATCCGGCGTATTGCGCGCCGTATCAGTTGGCAGTTTCGTCTGCCTTGACGCTGGCCGCCTGCCCCAGTGCGGCCAGCAGCTCCTGACGAATTGCATTGTCATGCGGCGATACACCGAAGCCGGCCATTAACCCATTCGCATCGTAAAAACGGCAGATTCTGCGGCCGGTTTCCGTCGTTTCTGTGATCCAGTTCCCGGTCGCGACGATTTGCGGTAATGGCGGGATCAGTGCCAGCGGATAGCTGGGTGTTTTGATCAGGACCGGTGCCGGTTTCAAATCGATCTCGGTGCGTTCGCCGCTCAGTGTGCGAGCAATGGCGCGACCGGCCGTCATGATAGGAGCGATGTAGGGAAGAATGCGCGTGCTGCCGTCATCCGGCCAGGTGTATTCGGCGCAGTCGCCCAGAGCGTAGATATCTGCGGCACTGGTTTGTCCGCTGCGATCGATGATGATGCCGCGCCCGGTTTTGAGTTGCGCCGCCTGTGCCAGACGCAGGTCTGGGCGCAGGCCGACGGCGGACAGCACGACATCGGCTTCTACCGTATTGCCGTCGGCCAGCGTCACGCGCAAGTTGGTGCCTGCGTGGGTGACGGTTTCCGCCACTGTGCCCAGATGGAAGGTGACGCCGCGTGCGATCAGCGCGGCTTGCAAGCCTTCCGACAAGGCCGGGGCTGCCAGTGCCGCCAGCGGTCGTGTACTTGGGTCTATCAAAGTGATGGAGTGTCCGGCGCCGGCCAGATCGTCGGCAAATTCGCAGCCGATCAAACCGGCGCCGAGAATCGCGATGCGTGCCGGTGTCGCATTTTTCGACGCGTTGATGCGTTCGCGAAATACTGCGTAATCGTCGATGTGATTGACCGACAGTACCTGATCTGCAGCATCTCCTTTCAGACCCAGTTGTATTGTTTGTGCACCCACCGCGAGCACCAGTTTTTCAAACTCGAAGGCGCCGCCGCTGGTGTCCACCGTTTTGGCCGTCGTGTCGATGCCATTGACGCGGGTGTCGGTCATCAACGTGACATTCAGTTGCTCGGCCATCTGTGTTGCGCTGTGCGTTACCAGTTGCTGCGCACCCTTGCCTTGCGCAAATGCATTCGACAGCATCGGTTTCGAGTAAAAGCCGCCGCTGTCTTCCGTGATCATGATCAGCGGCGTAGTTTTATCCAGTTTGCGAAATTCACGTGCAACGGTGTAAGCGGCGAGCCCTGCTCCGATAATGATGATGGGTTTCATTGTTTTCCTTATTGTCAAAATGCCGCGTCGAATTGATCGACAAGGTCGTAATCCTGCAAGCCTGGCTTTTCGATTACCTGTGCGGTACCGAAATTTGCGGCGCGGGCGCCATGTTACCGTTTTCAACTACAAGATGCCGCAAATTTGAATGCATCCTTTTGCATGCATACAGGTAATTTTCTTTCCAGACGCCATGGCACCAAACTTTTAATGTTATGAAAAATATAATTGCGTGGACGGGCTGCAAACCGCGATTCAGGCGAACTATCAATTAAATTGATGCAAGTCTTATATCTGATAGCTTTTCTTCCGGTTTTTAGTGTATTCCGGGGCATTGAGGGCGGGAATATCAGTAGAAATACGTAGAAAGACAATCATCAAAATAGTGCCTCTGCTAGAATGAAATGCTTTCCTACACTCAAAAGGATGGCTGCTTAGTATGGATTCGAACATCGATAAAAAAGAAGAACTCCGCCTCCAGTTACGGCAGGCCGCACTTGAGTATCACGAGTTTCCCACCCCCGGAAAAATCAGCGTCACTCCTACCAAACAGGTTACCAATCAGCGCGATCTGGCTCTGGCGTATACGCCGGGCGTAGCGGTCGCCTGTGAAGAAATTGCAGCCAATCCAGCTGATTCCTATCGCTATACCTCGCGTGGCAATCTGGTCGCTGTCATCACCAACGGGACTGCAGTATTGGGTCTGGGCAATATCGGTCCGCTTGCCGCCAAGCCTGTGATGGAAGGTAAAGGCGTGCTGTTCAAGAAATTTGCCGGTATCGATGTATTTGATATTGAAATCAACGAAACTGATCCCGATAAATTGTGCGAAATTATTGCGTCGCTGGAGCCGACTTTTGGCGGTATCAATCTGGAAGACATCAAGGCGCCTGAATGTTTCTACATCGAGCGCACTTTGCGCGATCGGATGAAAATTCCGGTCTTCCATGACGATCAGCACGGCACGGCGATCATCGTTTCGGCGGCGATCCTGAACGGTTTGAAGGTAGTCGGTAAAGATATCAAGAAAGCCAAGCTGGTTGTCTCCGGTGCTGGCGCTGCTGCGCTGGCTTGTCTGGATTTGATGGTCGATCTCGGCTTCCCGCGTGAAAATATTTTCGTTACCGATCTGGCCGGCGTCGTGTATCAGGGCCGCGTCGAGTTGATGGATCCGGACAAGGAAAAATTTGCACAAAAAACCGATGCGCGGACCCTGGGAGATGTGATTGCCGGTGCCGATATTTTCCTCGGTCTTTCGGCTGGTGGTGTCTTGAAGCCGGAGATGGTTGCGACGATGGCAAAGAGCCCGGTCATTCTGGCGCTGGCTAATCCAACGCCGGAAATTCTGCCGGATGAAATTCGTGCCGTGCGTGACGATGCGGTGATTGCAACCGGACGTTCGGATTTCCCGAATCAGGTCAACAACGTCCTGTGCTTTCCTTATATTTTTCGTGGCGCGCTGGATTGCGGTGCGACCACGATTACGCGTGAAATGGAAATTGCTGCCGTGCATGCGATTGCGCAACTGGCGCAGGCCGAGCAATCCGATATCGTTGCCACCACTTACGGCATCAATAATCTGAGTTTTGGGCCCGACTACATCATTCCCATGCCTTTCGATCCGCGTCTGATGATCAAGATCGCAATGGCAGTGGCGAAAGCAGCGGAAGAATGCGGTGTGGCTGCGCGTCCGATCAAGGACATGGAAGCTTACGCGGATAGATTGCAGCAATTCGTTTATCGCAGCGGCACCTTCATGAAGCCCATCTTCCAGATCGCGAAATCGACGCCACCGGATTTGAAGCGCATCGTTTATGCAGAAGCGGAAGAAGAACGCGTGCTGCGTGCGGTGCAGGTAGTGGTTGATGAGAAACTGGCGAAACCCATTTTGATCGGCCGTCCGGCCGTGTTGTTGCAACGCATAGAACGCTTTGGTCTGCGTATCAAGCCGGATGTCGATTTCACCATCATCAATCCTGAGCACGATGATCGCTATCGTGACTTCTGGCAAACGTATTTGCAGATGACCTTGCGCAAAGGCGTGACCGAACAGTATGCGAAACTGGAAATGCGCCGTCGTCATACCCTGATCGGTGCGATGGCTATCCACAAGAAATACGCCGACGGCATGATCTGCGGCACTTTCGGTACGACGGACCTGCATCTCAAGTATGTCGAACAGGTGCTGGGCAAGCGTGCCGGCGTCAACTCGTACGGCGCGATGAATTGCGTGATTCTGTCGGATCGCCAGTTATTCCTGGTCGATACGCACGTCAACGAAAATCCGAACGCCGAGCAACTGGCCGAGATCACGATACTGGCAGCGGAGGAAATGCGTCGCTTCGGTTTGCCGCCGCGTGCGGCCCTGCTGTCTCACTCCAATTTCGGATCCAGCAATAGTGAGTCGGCGCAAAAAATGCGCAAGGTTCTGCAACTGGTCAGAGAGCGGGCTCCCGATCTGGAGATCGATGGCGAGATGCATGGTGACATTGCGATGAGTGCGGCAGCTTTGAAACAGGCGATGCCGGATTCGACCTTGAAAGGGGATGCCAATCTGCTGGTATTTCCGAACATCGATGCCGCAAATATTTCCTACAACCTGCTGAAAACAACCGTTGGCAATGGTGTGGCGATTGGCCCGATACTGCTCGGTTGTAACAATCCGGTTCATATTTTGACGCCATCGGCAACCGTGCGCCGCATTGTGAATATGACGGCATTGTGTGTGGCGGATGCGGTAGCGCAACGTTAAATCATTCGTACGGAAAAAAGCCGCCCGCTAGCGATGACGGGCGGCTTTTTTATTGTTGCCTGTTTGGTTATTCCTTGCTATCCCTGACCTCGCCGCGCAAAGGCACGCGGCCGGTTTGTACCAGCGGTGAGGCGCGATCGCAATGACCGGCTTGATCGTCGAAAAACATGTGCGGTTTGAATGCAGCGAGCACATCCGACTTCGCAACGCCACCCATGAAAAAAGTTTCATCTATCGTCACATCCCATGCGCGCAGAGTGCGGATGACGCGCTCGTGCGCCGGCGACGAACGCGCCGTGACCAGCGCCGTGCGTATGGGTGGCGTGGCGATGACGCTGCCTGACGCATTCCTGAAGCTGTTCTGAATGAAGGACAAGGCTTTCAGCAAGCGAGCGAACGGTCCTTCCGGCAGTGGCTTCAAGGCATTTTCGCGTTCGTGATTCTCGAATGCCTCGATACCCTGGGTTTGATAGATCAGTTCCGATTCGTCCGAAAAAATCACGGCATCGCCATCGAATGCAATCCGGATTTGATCCAGTTCTTCCAGCGTATTTGCAGGTTTCTGATACAGCAGTGCAGCGGCGACATTGGAATTGACGGCTGCTTGCACGTCGTCTTCATGCAAGGATAAAAACAGGCTGACATTGAATGCCTGTAAATAGGGCGCCAGCGAAGCGCCGCCGGACAGCACGGCACGCGTGATGTCGAGATCGTGATGCTTGATTGAATTGAAAATACGCATCGATGTTTCAGTCGAATTGCGCGACATGATGACGACCTCGACCAGGCGTTGATCTGGCGGCGTCAATGCATTGAGCTTGAGCAGTGCGCGCACCAGCGCGAAACCGGAGCCGAGTTTGAGAATTTCATTTTCATTGTCGAGCTGATGCTGGCGATACGCTTCCAGACCCCGGGTGCGAAAAATGGCTTCTTCCACTTCCAGATCGAACAGCGCACGCGAGGAAATACCAACTACCAGCAAGCGATCGAGTGAGACAGGCATGATGCAATTTTCTCTTCAGTTATTCTGTATTGGCAGACAAGGGCAGGCGAAATGAAGGCAGGTAAAATGGATTCCGCATGCTGTTGCATGGAGTCTGGAAGCATTATAAACATTCCTGCCCTGCACAATCTTTTCCCGCATCTGATAAGGGCGCAATGAAGGAAACAATAAGAGCCTGGGCCAGGCGCATCAAACGCGATGTGATGGTGTTGTGGTTTGCGCGCAAACATCCGGATACGCCGTTGCTGGCAAAAGTCATTTGTGTGCTGGCCGTGCTGTATGCCCTAAGCCCGATCGATCTGGTGCCGGATTTTGTGCCGATACTTGGTTATATCGACGATGCGCTTTTACTGCCTGCGATGATATGGCTTGCGGTGCGTTTGTTACCGTCGCATGTGCTTGCTTCGTGCCGGGAACAGGCAAACGACTGGATGAGTCGACAAGGCAGCAAGCCAAAAAGTTATATCGGTGCGGCCATTGTGGTGGTGCTCTGGGCTGTTGTCGCCTATCTTTTCTGGCGCTGGATATAAATCTTCTGATGCGTACAGTGTCGCGCCAGAACGCGATGTTCGGCAGAATTGATGTCGGGTGGCATGCAGCTTGCTTATGTCATTGCAGCATGCGTTTGTCGTTATTCTGGTAATGGCAGGGGCTGACTGTATGAAGCAGGTAGTGCGGGAAAGCGGGCGGCAAGACAGATCGGAATCGACTGTCTTGCCTGCGATATTATTTTTGTTCTTCTTCGTCTTTGTCGTAAAACGAGACGCGTACAGAGCGTGTTCGCTGCAATTTTTTCAAGCCGGCCTTGGTGCCAAGGTAAGCGGAAAGCAGGCAATACAGCAGCGCCATCCAGCCGAGGTAATAGACACCTACAAAAGGCAATACGATTACCAGTACGGTCGAGAAAAAATCGCGCCTGTTCAGCGTAATCCAGTAATGCGACAATGCGTAAACGATAAAGAGCCCGATATAACCTAACAGCATGATATGTCTCCTGACACAGATAGTATGCGCATTCTAGCATTTGAAAATTTCAATGCCCGTTTAATGTGTGTGCGAGCGATGATTGTTGTGCCTGCTATATTTTTAGCAATAAATGAGCGAGAAAATAAATTGCTTTTTAAATGCATGTTTAATAAAATGTCCGTACTGGAGCGCGCTGGCTGATGAAATTAACCCGATTCTCTGATATTGGATTGCGTGTGCTGATGTATCTGGCACGGGAAGTGCGCAGCCCGGCCGTGACGGTTGCCGAAGTGGCAATGCAGTTCGACGTGCCACATAATCATCTGGTCAAGGTCGTAGGCGCTCTGGCGAAGATGGGGTGCATCGATGCGGTGCGCGGACGCAATGGCGGTATCCATCTTGCTGTGGGGGCGGACAAATTGCTCATAGGCGACGTCTTGCGCATGCTGGAAGGCGATACCGAAATGGTTGATTGCGAACGCATCGGTTGCCGTCTATCGAGCGATTGCCTGTTGCGTCATGCATTGAAAGTCGGTGTCGAGGCTTTTTACGACACGATGAACATGTACACGCTGGCCGATATCGTGGAGGGAAGTATCGGGGAGCAGATCGGCAATATGCATAAGGTTTTTTTGATGGATCGTGTCAGCCTGTAATTTGCAGGCTGCGGCACGATCCGAGTGAAGTGATAGGACCGCAAGGTCCCTTTTTAAATATTTAAAGTGGCATTTAAAATACAACATAGGAGTATCAATGTTATCTGCTGAATCCCGTCCGTATATAGATGCGAGTGTCCCCGTTTTGCGTGAGCATGGCCTTGCCATCACCAAGGTTTTTTACAAGGCGCTGTTTGAGGCGCATCCTCAACTTCACAATATATTCAACGCTGGCAACCAGGCTAATGGATCGCAGCAGCAATCGCTAGCCTCCGCGGTATTTGCCTATGCCGCAAACATCGATAATCAGGCTGCATTGGCACCAGTGATTTCACGCATCGTTCACAAGCATGTTTCGCTGGGCGTTACGGCCGAACACTATCCTATCGTCGGTCATCATCTTCTTGCGTCAATCAAGGAAGTGCTGGGTGATGCCGCAACGCCAGAGTTGATCGCCGCGTGGGCAGAGGCCTATGGCTTGCTGGCGCAAGCATTGATCGATGAAGAAAACAGATTGTACAAAGCAGCAGGTACGCAGCCGGGTGATCTGTTTGACATGCGCGTCGTCGCGGTCGATCAACAGAGCGATCAGATCAAATCATTTTCTTTGGTGCCGGTGGATGGACAACTGCCATCCTTCAAGCCTGGCCAGTACATCAGCGTTGCAGTATATCTTCCTGACGGCTTGCGCCAGTTGCGTCAATACAGTTTGTCGGATACCCCGGATCATCAACATCTGCGTATCTCGGTCAAACGTGAAGATGCGGGCAAGGAAACACCAGCAGGCATGGTATCGAACTGGTTGCATGACAATGTCATAGTGGGCAGCGTTATTCCTGCCAGCAAACCGTTCGGTGATTTCACTCCCGATACCGAAGGCGACGGTCCTATCGTGTTGTTGTCTGCAGGTGTTGGTATTACACCGATGATTTCTGCTCTCAACCGTATCGCAAAAGTGTCTCCCGGCCGTCGAGTGATTTTTGCGCATGCAGCACGCAATGCAAGTCACCATCCGCATCGCGTCGATATAGCAAAAGCCGTTGCGCTGATGCCGAATCTGCATAGCGTGACTTTCTACGAAGATGACAAGGTTGATCAGGATAGTGCTACTTGTCTGGCCGGCAGAATGCAATTAAAAAAACTGCCGCAATGGGACGTGGATAAAGCCAAGATCTACATGTGCGGCCCCTTGCCATTCATGCAGGAGCAATGGGCAGATCTGGTTGCGCAGGGAGTGCCGACGCATCAGCTGCACCGCGAAGTGTTTGGTCCGGATATGCTGGATCATTTGATTTGATAATCAATGCGCAGCGCGACCACTCTTGCTTAAAACAAGAGTGGTCGTTTTCATTTCAAGATGATAGTTTTCGCTTGAAGCTGAACCATAAGCCGACGATGACCGGTGCAGCCAGAGCAAGCCAGGCTGCCCAGTGCCAGATGCCTGTTTTCAACAGTGCCACCAGCAAGCCGAACAAAGTCAGGATTGCCAGGAGGATGGGCATACTCCATACGAAGCAGAATTTATTGCGTGTCGTCGAGCGGTCTGTCACGGGAATACCTTGTCCCAAAAACGGGTGTGTTGAATTGCAGGTGCGTCGTCAAGCCGCACATCTGCAGCCTTAGTTTGCCTGATGGGTGCTGATCAGTTTTTTCATGCGTGCTTCATTTGTCTTGCGCCGCACGAACCACAGATACAGGCCACTGCCGAGTACAACGATGGTCATCAGATCGAGAATCGCCCACATGATTTGCATGGGGCGACCGCCGTAATCACCAAAGTGTAATGGCTGCGATACGAGCAGGGTAGTCAAATACCAAGGCAGTACGCGACTGTCCGTTACCCCGCCGGTTTGTGCATCTACCAGTACCGGTTTGAATAGGCGTGAGGTCAACGGTTCTGTACCACGCATGAAAATGCCGTAGTGATGCGGACTGCTGAAAGTGGTGCCCGGGAATGCGATGAAACCCATCTTCATGCCTGGTTCCAGCGCGATGGCCGCATCGACCGCTTTTTGCAGCGATCCCAACTCAGTCAACGGTGCTTTTCCCTTGTATGGCGCGATCATCTCCGACATCTGATCGTACTGCCAGTATTTGACCAGCAGGTCGGCCCAAGTATTGATGATGCCGGTTGCGCCGACGATCAGCAACCAGGTCAGCGTGACGATACCCAGAAGATTGTGCAGGTCCAGCCATTTCAGGCGGGAAGAGCGTTCGGCACGCACAGTGCCGAATTCCAGTTTTTTCATGAACGGGCCATACAGCACGACGCCGGAAATGATCGCGCCGATGAGCAGGATCCCCATGAATCCGAGAAACAGCATCCCCGGCAAACCGGCAAACAAATCCACATGCAGCTTGAACATGATGTACATGAAACCTTGATCCAGCTTAGGTTCGGCCAATGCCTCACCGGTACGCGCATCGACGGCAACCTGCTTCATGCCGACTTCAGAAGTAGGTGAGGTCGACAGCGTAACGAACCAGACGCGATCGTCATCCTCTTCTTGCGATGCAAACATTCCGACCAGGCCGGGATGACGCGCCTGCGCGACTTCCATCACCTTGTCCATGCTGACACGCGGGGTATCAGCCGCCATCTCCGGTGCCTCGACCTCGGTGCCGAGCAGATGCCCGATCTCGTGATGGAAGATCAGCGGCAACCCGGTCAGGCAGAGCAGCAGCATGAAGATGGTGCACACCAGGCTGGACCATTTATGGATCCATGCCCAGCGACGCAGACTTGCTGTGTTCATTAGAAGTCGATGGAGGCGGTGAGACTGAAGGTGCGTGGGTTGCCCAGAACCAGATAGCCGCTGCCAGGATAGCCACCGACTGAAGACCAGTAATTACGGTCTGCAACGTTGTCTATGCGTGCACGTATGGTCACGAGTCGACCGCTCACTTCGGTCAGATAACGTGCGCCCAGATCAAAGCGGGTCCAGCCCGGAACGCGTAAGGTGTTCGCTGCATCTGCATAGGTGGCGCCAGTTGCCACAGCGCGTGCATTGAGTGCAAGACCTTGCATGGCTGGAACATCCCACTCGACACCGATATTGGCTTGTTTGCTTGGAACGCCAATGACGTCTTTGCCTTCGGTTGTAGCATTCCCTGTGCGTGTTTGTTTTGCATCCAGAAGGGTAAGTCCACCGAGAATCCGTACACGTTTTGATGCTTCGCCGAAGAAGGAAAGTTCTAAACCTTGATGTTCATTTTTTCCGTTACCGGTCAGCGTATTATCGACGATTAAAGTCCCCGGTTTGGATGTGGAGAAATAAGTAATATTTCCACCGATGCGGCCGCCATCGTATTTAAGTCCCACTTCTTTTTGCTTGGATACGTAGGGTGGCAATGACTGCCCAAAGTTGGATAAACCTACAGTCGAGGCATTTTCACCTTTAGTCAGCCCTTCAATATAGTTCGCATAAACAGAAAGATTGTCCTTCAGTTTGAATACCAGTCCCGCTACAGGGCTGGTGCGACTTTTCTGGTAGCTGCTTGGGTCACCTGCACCGAAGGGGTTAAGTGCACCATAAGCTGTAACGACAGAAGAGAGTTGTTGGTAATCCATGCGTTGATGACGTAAACCTAATGTGAGAAGTACGCGATCATCAGCAAAAGAAAGGGTGTCGCCAATGGCTAAACTAGTGAGCTTGTTTTTGCGAATAAGCTTCGGATTGTCTAGGTCGCCGCCTCTATATGCCGCCGGATTGAGTGCCGGAAGAGGAACGGTAATGGGGGAATAAATATTGGTATTAAATGGGTTGAGGTAATCCATCGAAACGGAATTTTTTTCCTTTGATTCATACTGTGAGAGCGCGGTCACTACCGAGTGCCCAACGCTACCAGTTTTGAATTTCCCCCGTAAACCTATTTCAGCCGTGGTTATTGTGTCTTCGCGTTTGTTGTCGAACCGGTAAGCATTCGCATCACCTGTGATGGCGTTTGTAACGGTTGGAGCGCCTAGTAAATTTTCTTCGCGGCCGTTGCGCATGCCGATCGCTGCCCACGTTGTTACATTCTCATTGATGTCAAATTCGCCGCGCACTGTTCCAAAGACATCACGTTCATTGGAGTAGGTCCAAGGCTGCCCATAATTGACCTTGCTGTCAGGCGCGCTTGGTACGGAAGTCACAGCACCCAACGTGACGTTCGGTCTCGGATTGCTGAGTCTGTGGTTCTGATAGCCGATATCAGCCGACAAGCGTACATCGCGACTACGCCAATCCAGGCCGATAGCGAATACGTCCAGTTTTGCATCGTCATCATTTACACCTGAGCCGCCATCGCGGTGTGCTGCGTTGATGCGTATGCCTGTACTTTGATCTGGGCCGAAACGACGTGCCAAATCAGTAGAAACGTAGGCTTGCGAACCGCTGCCCGTGCCGATACTGACTTGCGACAAGTCTTCATTCGGTGCACGTTTAGGCAATAAATTAATCGTGCCTCCTATGCCACCGCCGCCAGGCGCAGCACCATTCAGGAACGCACTGGCGCCGCGTAACACTTCCACGCGCTCAAACAATTCAGACGCCGTGTATTGACGTGGAAGTATGCCGTACAAGCCGTTGTAAGCGATGTCGTCGGAATTCACGATGAAGCCGCGAATAAAATACGATTCCTGGAAGTTGCCGAAGCCGCGCGCGACGCGCACGGTCGGATCGTTTTGCAGTACGTCGGCAACGCCGTGTGCCTGCTGGTCCTTGATCAGTTCACTGGTATAGCTGGTAATGCTGAACGGCGTATCCAGCATATCCTGTGTACCCAAAATCCCTGCGCGCCCGCCACGCGCAACCTGGCCGCCCGCATAAGGTTTCGACAAGCCTTCCGCCGAAGCATCGGCACTTGAAGTCACAACTATCTCTGCCAACTCGGTTGTTGTCATTGGATCAGCGGTTTGCGCAAATGCAGCGCCAGCTGTTGCCAACAAAGCGGTGCCAGCGAGCATAGGTATTGCTGCCTGCAAGGCGGAGGTAATTAATGCGGGTTTTAACGAGACTGTGCGAGCACGAGTAGACATGGGATATTTGCCAGGGAGAGTGGTATCGACGCGACACCTAGTGTTAGATACGAATGTTTCATTACAAATATAAATGAAAACCGTTCTCATTACAATTTAAAGAGAGAATTTCCGCAATGACTTGTTACTTATTTACAATTTCATGGGTATTGTTCGATGTAAGTGGTGAGGGAATGGGTCATTGGCGTTCCACAAGCGTTCTCGACAAGCATGCTTGAAGTTTGACTTGCCTGGTCATATAGCTGGGGAACCATGAAAACAGTGCCGGACCATGATGAGGATTCAGCGGTTGATCTTGATGGGCAGATGCAGTGAAGGAGCGATTTTCTGACTTCGGCAACACGCGTGCACAGTGAGTCCTGCACAAATTCATTTCGAACTAAAGCTCACTCTGGGCCTTGTTTTTATTCAATAATTCAAATATATTCGAATTATTGAATAAAGGAGTCCTCATGGATACCAAAGCAACGATTTCTGCATTAGCTGCGTTAGCTCAAGAATCTCGCCTGGCAGTCTTCCGTCTGCTGGTTCAGCTAGGCCCTGAAGGGATGGCAGCGACCAGAATTGGAGAGGCGTTGGGTATTGCACCCTCATCGATGTCTTTTCATCTCAAAGAATTGACTCATGCCAATCTCATCACGGCAAGGCACGAGGGCCGATTCGTAATCTATTCGGCGAACTTCGACACAATGAATTCACTGATCGGTTTTCTGACCGAGAACTGCTGTGGCGGCAACGTCTGCTCACCAAATGGTGTTTGCCTTGCCACTGAAGACATTCCTTCCTGATTTTTACCGCTGTTTTACCAACTCTCCCCACAAAGGATTCAACATGACCACACCACAGAACGACAAGACGTACAACGTCCTTTTCCTCTGCACAGGCAACTCTGCACGCAGTATCATGGCTGAAGCCATGCTTAACACCATGGGCAGCGGCCGCTTCCGCGCCTATAGCGCGGGCAGCCACCCGGGCGGTACCGTCAATCCATTCGCGATTGAACAAATCAAAAGTACAGGATATGCACTCGATAACTTGCGCAGCAAAAGCTGGGATGAGTTTGCATTGCCGGATGCGCCGCACATGGACATCGTGATTACCGTGTGCGACAGCGCTGCGGGTGAAGTATGTCCGTTCTGGCCGGGACAGCCGGTTTCTGCCCATTGGGGATTTGAAGATCCTGCAGCAGCTACCGGATCAGATGAAGAGAAACGCGCCGTGTTTTCCCGGATCGCCAAACAAATTCATACTCGTGTGAACCTTCTCACCAGCCTGCCGCCGGCGATGCTGGAAAAAGCCGCTCTCAAGCGCGAGATGGATGCCATAGGCGCGAGCAAGAACGCTTAACGACGCCACGACATCTCAGCCCTGATAGCCCGGCCCCGGGCTATCACCTTCTTCCAGGAAAGCCGATCTTGTTCACCGCATTTATTATTTTTTTACTGACACTTACGCTGGTTATCTGGCAGCCGCGTGGGCTCGGCATCGGCTGGAGCGCGACCCTGGGTGCAGTGCTGGCACTCCTGTTCGGCGTTATCAGCTTTGCCGATATTCCGGTGGTCTGGCAGATAGTATGGAATGCAACCGGTGCCTTCATAGCGATCATCATCATTAGTCTGGTGCTGGATCAAGCCGGATTTTTTGAATGGGCAGCACTGCACGTTGCGCGTTGGGGCGGCGGCAAGGGACGCAAATTGTTTGTCTTGCTGGTGTTACTCGGTGCCGTGGTATCGGCATTGTTCGCCAACGATGGCGCGGCCTTGATCCTCACGCCAATTGTCATCGCGATGCTGCTGGGATTAAAGTTCTCGCCACAGGCGACATTGGCCTTTGTAATGGCGGCCGGATTTATTGCTGATACGGCCAGCCTGCCGCTGATCGTTTCCAACCTGGTCAATATCGTATCGGCAGATTATTTCAATATTGGTTTTGCACGCTATGCATCGGTGATGATGCCGGTGAATCTCGTCTCCGTAGCAATGACCTTGCTGGTCCTGATCTGGTATTTCAAAGACGATATCCCAAAAGACTACGATGTCCGGCAATTGAAAAATCCTGCAGATGCGATCCGTGATCGCACGACTTTTATTGCCGGCTGGTGGGTACTTGGTTTGTTGCTGGTCGGATTTTTCTGGCTGGAAGAAAAAGGGGTACCTGTCAGTGCCGTAGCGACAGTTGGTGCAATTGTTCTATTGGCGATTGCCGCGAAAGGTCATGTGATCTCGACGCGCGAAGTCATCAAGCATGCACCGTGGCAGGTCGTGTTCTTTTCGCTGGGAATGTATCTGGTCGTCTATGGTTTACGCAATGCCGGCCTGACTGGGTACCTGACCAGTTTGTTGAATGAATTTGCCGCGCACGGTATCTGGGGCGCAGCGATCGGCACCGGTGTGATGACTGCGTTACTATCTTCGATCATGAACAACATGCCGACTGTACTCATAGGCGCGCTGTCGATTGATGCAACGACAGCACAAGGTGCCGTGCGGGAAGCGATGATCTACGCTAATGTAATAGGCAGCGATCTTGGTCCAAAGATTACACCGATAGGCAGTCTGGCGACCTTGCTGTGGCTGCATGTGCTGGCGGGAAAAGGCATACGTATCTCATGGGCTTATTACTTCCGCGTGGGAGCCTTGCTGACGCTGCCCGTCCTGCTGGTTACGCTCGCCGCGCTGGCGATTCGCCTCAGCGTTTAAGCCTTTACTTGGAAACACCAGGAGAACAAATGACAACGATTTATCACAACCCTGCATGCGGGACGTCACGCAATACGCTCGCCTTGATACGCAATACCGGCGAAGAGCCGACTGTCATCGAGTATCTGAAAACGCCACCATCAAAAGCGATCCTGATTCAAATGATCAGTGATGCAGGTTTGTCAGTGCGTGAGGCCATTCGACAAAAAGGTACGCCTTACGCGGAACTGAACCTGGACAATGCGCAACTCGACGACGATACCTTGATCGATGCGATGCTGGCCAATCCCATCCTGATCAATCGCCCGTTTGTCGTCGCCGACAAAGGCACACGCTTGTGCCGTCCGTCTGAACTGGTGCTGGATATTTTAAGCAAACCACAGCGACAGGAATTTACGAAAGAAGATGGCGAAGCTGTCATCGATGTGGGGGGGCGACGTGTCACAAAATCTTCCTGATCTGCCTAACATTGATCCAGCCTTATTCACAACACCAACGCGACATGATTTGACGGCCGCATCGCCAGCTACGCATGTGCCGCGCTTCCTGCTTCTGTATGGCTCATTGCGCGAGAAATCCTATAGCCGATTGCTGACCATGGAAGCGGCACGTCTGCTGCAGGCAATGGGAGGAGAAGTCAAAACGTTTGACCCGCATGGCTTGCCATTGCCAGACGGCGCGCCGGAAACACATCCCAAAGTACAAGAACTCCGCGAGTTGGCGCAATGGGCCGAAGGGATGGTGTGGACGTCGCCGGAACGCCACGGAGCAATGACAGGGATCATGAAGGCGCAGATAGACTGGATTCCCTTATCGATAGGTTCGGTACGTCCAACCCAGGGCAAGACACTGGCAGTGATGGAAGTATCGGGCGGCTCGCAGTCCTTCAATGCGGTCAATCAAATGCGCATACTCGGTCGCTGGATGCGCATGATCACCATCCCGAATCAGTCATCGGTTGCCAAGGCTTTTCTGGAGTTCGATGAGGCCGGCCGCATGAAACCGTCCTCGTACTACGAAAGAGTGGTCGACGTCATGGAAGAACTTTTCAAGTTCACACTGTTGACGCGCGATGTTTCATCCTTTCTCGTGGATCGTTACAGTGAGCGTCGGGAATCTGCTGAAGAGCTTGCTAAACGCGTCAATATTCGTTCGATCTAGCCGCGCCGCTCATTACGATCGAATCGAAAATACCTACGGTCAATGACTTGAGGAGGCAAAGGATTTTAGTGTACGAGTCCTTCATGGTGGTTTTTACAGAATGCACCAGATCCGGCCCGTGCTGTTGCCTGCTCAAGTCTGTCCAGAAGCGCTTACAGAAAAATATTGAAGATCGCTGGGTTGATCAGGACTTGTCTTCTATGGGCAGGTCCATGGTGTCCATGTTCCGCTCCATGCTTGTCGGATGTCCGAAGAGAGTAAGCCACGCCACGCCAACCAGGCCTGCCAGACACGAGGCCAACAGGATTGCCATTTTGGAGTCATTGATGATGTCGCCCGCACCGGTGAAAGCAAGATTGGTGATGAAAATCGACATGGTAAAACCAATCCCTGCCAGAAAGCCTGCACCAATGACATGACGCCAGCTCAGGTCCAGAGGCAGGCGGCACAATCCCAGCGCCACGGCACAAAAACTCATCAAGGTAATGCCCAGCGGTTTGCCGATCACCAGCCCGGCGATGACGCCCAGACTGTTATTCGTCAGCAGGCTATCTGCCCATCCAGTTCCGATTATCACGCCTGCATTGACCAAGGCAAAGATCGGCAAAATGACGAGGGAAACCGGCTTGCGCAAGAAATGTTCAAGCACGTGCGAGGGAGAATGCGCATCATCCTGTAAAGCTGAAGATGGAATGGCAAAGGCCAGTAGCACGCCAGTCAGCGTCGCATGTACACCTGACTGCAGCATGAAAAACCACATCAACAGGCCACCGGCAAGGTAAGGCAGCAAAGCGCCAACCTTGAAGAAACGATTGAGCGCGATCAGCACGGCAAACGTGGCCAATGCGCACAGCAGGTAAGTGACGGACATCTGGGAGGTATAGAACAACGCAATGACAACGATGGCGGCCAAATCATCGACGACTGCCAGAGCTGTCAGAAACACCTTTAAGGAAGCGGGTACCTTGCTGCCAAGCAAGCTCAGTGCGGCGAGTGCAAAGACGATATCGGTCGCCATCGGAATGCCGATGCCTGGCTGGGTTGTGGTGCCGGTATTCAAAGCAAGGTGAATTGCCGCCGGTACGGCAACTCCACCGAAGGCAGCAAAGAGCGGAAGCATGGCATTTTTGAGATTGGACAATTCGCCATTGACCATCTCGTGTTTGAGTTCCAGTCCAACCAGAAGAAAGAAGGCTGCCATCAAGGCGTCGTTGACCCAATGCTCGATACTCAACCCGGCAACGTACGTTTGCCATATGCCGAGGAAACTTGCACTGACGGGGGAATTAGCAAGTAGCAATGCGAGGACGGTACCGAGGATGAGGAGAATCCCGCCTGAACGCTTGGATTCGAAGAATTTCCTGAAGGTCTGAGAGAGTGATTTTTCACATGCGGCCATAGCATTCCTTGTGAAGAGGTGAAGGTGGCCGGACGCGCGATTAGCGATAGCGAGCGGACATTTCTTATCACGGCAGAATGACAAAAAATGATCTTCCAATCAGCGGTGCGTCAAGTCACTGACCTTAACATTTTCTTGATCCTGAATCAAACTTGCCCGGGGAGGAATGACCCGCTCAAGTGGTGCTTTTGAGCAAAAAATGAGCTGGAGATTGATCTGATGGAGGGCCGCAGGAGTGTCTTCCGCAGCCCTCCATTTCAGAGCGACGCCCCATTTTTATCGAAGCAGAAGAACAGGTATCGACGACGTCCTCAGCATCGTTGTTGCAGTGCTACCTACCAGTAATTGCCGAATGCGTGAGTGGCCGTAGGCGCCCATGACAAGAACATCAATCTGTCTATCTTTCACATAATCGGACAATACCTTCTCTGCATCGCCGTCCACCATTGTTGCCACCACATCAAATCCATGACCGCGCAACGTATTCTGTGCCCATTGAAGATGTTCTTCTGTTGTTGGTGTACTGGTGGCAGCCATCACCACATGACATGGCAGCCCCTGAAACAAAGGGCTTGATGCAATCATCTCGACGCCTTTCCTCGTGGTCGCACTGCCATCGAATGCGATCATGAAATTATCGGGCGCCTGAAATGCTTGTGTGACGACAAGGATGGGACGGTGCAATGCGCGGGCAACCCGTTCCAGATTGCTCCCAAGATGCTGTACTGCCTGGCCAGCAGTTTCACCGCGCTTGCCCAAGACAAACAAGCGTGCGCTTTCTTCCATCTCTGCCAGCGTTTCAAGCAGTTCGCCACTTCGTTGCCGGCCTTCGGCATCAGACACGCCACCAACGCTGGCACATTGTTTGGCAGCTTGAATCAACTGGCGACCGGCTTCTTGTGCAACCTTGCTGCGCTGTTCGTCAAGATTGGATAAATCTGTCAGCAAGTTCTCCTGTGCGCCCAGGCCGATACTGCCGCTGAAGTCGATACGCTGAGCTTTTTCCGGATGCCGGTCTAGCACATGGATAAATTCCAGCGGTGCACCAAGGCGTACAGCCGCCCAGGCGGCGTAATCACATACGCTTGTGAAATAACTGGAGTGATCAATACATGCCAGAATTTTGTTGTTCATATTGCTCTCCGATTAGTGTCCTGTAAGCTTGTCCATCGCGCCCGGTTTGTCATGAATGGCAAAGCGATCGACAATCGTGGTGCTGGCTTCATTGAGTCCGATGATTTCCACTTCTGTTGCTTCCCTGCGGAATTTGAGTACCACCTTGTCCAGAGCGCTTACTGCCGTGATATCCCAAAAGTGGGCATGACTGACATCAATGACTACCTTCTCGATGACTTCCTTGAAGTCAAAGGCACTATTGAACTGGTCGGCAGAGGTAAAGAAAACGTTGCCATGCACGGTGTAGGTTCTTACCTGTCCATTGTTTGAGGTAGAAGAATCAATTTTGAGCAGGCGTCCTACTTTCCCTGCGAAGAACAGGCTGCTCAACAGCACACCGACAAAAACACCTTTTGCTAAATCGTGAGTGGCAACAACGACCACCACTGTCGCCAGCATGACAACACTGGAACTCTTGGGATGCGTAGTCAAGTTGCGCAAAGATTCCCAGCTAAATGTTCCGATCGAAACCATGATCATCACGGCAACCAGCGCTGCCATCGGTATTTGCTTGACCCAATCTCCGATGAACACCACCATGATCAGTAAAATGACACCGGCTGCCAGAGTGGAAAGCCGTCCTCGACCTCCAGACTTTACATTGATGACCGACTGTCCGATCATTGCACAACCAGCCATGCCACCCAGAAATCCGGAAGCGATATTGGCAACACCTTGACCTGCGCATTCACGATTCTTGTTGCTTGTTGTATCGGTTAGATCGTCAACAATTGTCGCTGTCATCATCGATTCGAGAAGGCCGACAATGGCGAGTGTGAGCGCGTACGGGAAAATAATCGACAAGGTCTCGAAGTTGAAAGGAATTTCCGGGATCAGGAAGATCGGAAGACTGTCTGGCAACTGTCCCATATCTCCCACTGTTCGAATATCCAATCCCAGGAACAAGGCAACGATCGTCAAAACAACGATGCAAACAAGCGGGGAAGGTATGGCCTTGGTGAGATAGGGAAAGAGATAAATGATTGCGAGTCCGGCAGCCACCATTGGATAGACAATCCAGGAGACATTCATTAATTCTGGCAACTGCGCCAGGAAGATCAGAATCGCAAGCGCATTGACGAAGCCTGTCACGACTGAACGCGAAACAAATCGCATCAAAGAGCCAAGTCTTAACGCGCCTGCGATAATCTGGAAAACGCCAGTCAATACGGTGGCGGCAAGCAGGTACTGAAGACCGTGATCTTTAACCAGCGTCACCATAAGTAGTGCCATCGCCCCTGTGGCGGCGGAAATCATCCCTGGTCGTCCACCTGCGAATGCGGTGACTACCGCGATACAAAACGATGCATAAAGTCCCACTTTGGGATCAACGCCTGCGATGATCGAAAAGGCAATCGCTTCGGGAATCAGGGCGAGAGCCACGACGATGCCGGCTAGCATGTCTCCGCGTATATTGGACAGCCAGTCTTGGCGTAATTTTTTAATAGACATGTAATCTCAATAGGTAAGCGCGCTCGCAAACAAAATGCGATTTCTGAGTGCGCATTGCGGCAAACGCTTAGATATAAAAATGTTTGGGATTTAATGCAAAGCATCAAATCCAACAACGGCAGGAACGCCAAACTGGTCGGCGAAAAATAAATATTTACCCCAAATGCATGTAGAACACCATCCGGTGATTACATGTCAAGGCTGTGGCGGGAAGAGATGAACCCGGTAGAAGGGAAAACTACATTGGTATGGTAGTGAGATAAGTGTGCAGTCGCGCATTTTATCAAAATCAGGTGTATTGGTCAAAACTCGTCAGGGCAATGGAACGGCCCCTTTGTATTACTGGATGCATGCCGGTTGGCTTGCGCGTCATGGATGTGTGATGCTCCGGGAAGTCGATGTGCCCCTGTTTCAAGATTTGACGTTGTTTGCGTGACTGCGTTGTTTCAGTCTTTAAGCAGGTTGAATGCTTGAGTGCGTACTTGTCGAGAAAAGCCGGGGAACGTCGATCAGCATAGGCTGGCTCGACAGTTTCAGCGCACAGATAATGCCTTATGGTATTTCAAGGGATACCCAATCGTTTGGATATCTCTCCATCAAAGACACATGGTCACGAAGGTGCCAGCGTCGAATAATTCCAGGTAATGCCACGTCGATCACTCCAATCTCCTACTCACTTTGGTTCAGCCCGAGGGGCACTCCAGTTTTCGATGCAAATCAACCTGCTCCAGGGCAAATCAGGACAAACGGGAAGGGTACTAAGGAGGGGTGCTGGAAGTACTCAACAGTACGTTAAGTTCTTGCTATGAAATGAAAAACGCACCCGAAGGTGCGTATTCAATTATGGTGCCGAGAGCCGGAATCGAACCGGCACGCCTTGCGGCGCGGGATTTTGAGTCCCTAATCAAAATATCTTGAAACTGAGTACTGGTAAGGACTTCCGCTTAACACTCCCTCTTTTTATTCTAATTGCAGGACAAATTAGGACAAAACGAGGTGGGGAAATGCAAAAAAACCTGGAGCTAAGCCAAATAACGAAAAAAATATTGAGGCTAGATCGGATGGCTATAGTTTTCGGGTTCGGATGAAGGTTGGGGATACCTTTATCAACGAAACGTTCTTTTCTATTGAAGAGGCGCGGGCTTACCGAGATCTGTTGCGTGCAGGAAAATCAACCGACAAGGACCAGGAAAAAGTCCTTCGGGCCAAGGCAGAGAAAAGGAGAGCGACGCGTCTGACGATAGATAGTTTATTGAAACGCTATTCGGAGGAGGTCACGCCAAGCAAAAAAGGCCATAAGGAAGAGGCCTATGCAATTGGCCGTCTGAGGCGCATAAAGACCTTTTCTGGTCTTCCCGTCTATCTGGTGGATGGTGACGCTATCGAGCGGTTAAAACGCGAACTGAAGGGCTGTAAGCTGTCCGATACGACAATTCGAAAGTACCTGATGCTTGTCAGTCATCTGTTTCGGATCGCGATTACCAGACGCTGGTGCACTGACCTGCAGAATCCGGTTAAAACGGTAGGCGCCACAATGTGGACCGATTTCAAACTGTTTGGAGATACGGATCGACAATCAGCCATGAGGGCAGCTGAGGCCTCAATGGTCGATTACAAACGCATCCGGCTTGCGAAAGAGAGATACAGAAAACTAAGGGCGGCAGACACTGCTAAATTCCACTATGAACATAAATCTTGGTTACACCGCAAACTCGCGGAACCTTACGATGGAAAAACAGTGGTTGTCACTCATATGGCACCATCGATTAAATCATTAAGCGACCTATATAGCGACGATCCCTTATCAGCAGCATATGCATCGCGTTTGGAAGACCTGGCAGAAAAGGCTGACATTTGGATTCACGGTCACATGCACGAATCATTTGATTATCTGATCGGAAAATGTAGGGTCGTATGCAACCCTTGCGGCTACATAACGCGCAGCGGTGAGACAGAAAATAGTAATTTCAACAGCAACATGATTGTCGAAGTTAAACCCTAGTCGTATAGCGTGAGCAGCGCCCCCTCATTGCCAACATTTCCTTATCTTTGAGAGCGTTGATATGCACTAAATATGCGCTTACCCTCACGAACCGATTCGCTGAGGCGTAGTGCTTGGAGATAGATGCTTTGGTATGTCGGATCGCTGGGAGTTAGAAATGCTAGTTGGCGCTTGGCTCGGGTGATCGCAACGTAGAAACGATTGGCCTCGTCCATACGTTCCTCATCGTCAAACGTTGAGCGAGGAAAAATCAAACGCTCCATATACGGCAATATGACAAAGTCAAATTCCTTGCCTTTGATATCGTCTGCACAGGCGATAAATAGTTTGTCATCTCCTTGCCGAGAGTGGATTTTCAGCTCGGTTTTCCCCAGCCATTTCATAAAAGCACCTATGCTTAGATCCTTTTGCTTTGCTAACTGGATAAATTCATCGATTGAATGTTGGACGAACGCGGAATCGTTGTGGTCAATATAAATTCTTTTGACAGCCGTTTCCAAATCCATCGATTCTCGGATGAATTGAAGAGCCGAATAAGCTGATGCGTTCTCTCCGAGTTGGCTGATGTAGTCAGAACATGCCTTGATTGAATTGGCGGAAGATGTAGCTGTTTTCCCTAGAATGCTATCGCGGAACCATCCCAAGGCCGCACCCGTTTCCATCGCGTCCTTGCGAATACCCCAGTAGCTCTTTTGAAATTCAGGTGTAATTGGAATTTCTCCAAACGTGACCAATGCATCAAAAATCTCACCGCGAGATTTGTTGTACAGAATCGTATCTAAACTGCCGAGAGATAAACCTAAGATTCCTCGAAACATCAATATCTCTGGCCTTCGCAGAAATGAAGACATTCCATCCATCTGATACTGGATATTATTGTCTAGCAGTTCATTTTCAATGCTTAACGATTGTCCAGCATGTCGCAGCAGTATCGCAATTGACGTTCCGTCATTTTCCCCCATTGAGCGCCATTTCCGAATGAGATTGACGGTCTCCAAAACACATTGGTGCTGCTGTTGATAGTCATAGTTGATCACGTTAATAGTGGTATTCCAGGAGCTGCCTGATACGTTTTTCTTGTTTTTGAAACTACTAACAGCTTGTGCGAGAGAAGGCCCGTAGCGATAGCTCTCAGTCAGTTTGTAAGGCCTGGTGTTCTTGAATACAGAATAAAATTTGCTTTGAAGAATGCTGTGGTCGGAGCCTTTCCAGGAAAAGATGACTTGATCTTTGTCCCCAGCACCAACAAAAAACGCATTATTCATTGTGATCAGTTGCGTAAGCAGGCTGAAGGTCGCCTCTGACAGATCGTGCATCTCGTCGCAGGCGATGACAGTGAATCTTGGGAGAGTGGAGGGTTCAAAGTCGGGGGCCTCTATCAGATTAATAAAATCGTACGATGCGTCTCCTTCGCCTCTAAACCGAACCTCCCCAAAATGATCTCTTCGCTCCTTTTCATACTGGAGAAACCATAGATAATTTGTCAGCGACGTATTGAGAAGACCCTCAATCTCATCGCGCGAGTAGGTTGAAAGATCGATCTCGAATCGTTGAATTTTGAGCGTAGCCTTGAGACGAGCTTGTACTTTGAAGAAATTCTCGAGATTCGAATTCGTGTTGTTGATATCTAGATCGTACTTCCCGAGGTATATCTCGCTAACTTTTTCCAAGGCCCGGAGCGCGTAAAATCTTACCTCCTCTTTTTCTTTGATAATTTGGGGCTTATAGCCCTCGATCTTTTCGAGGGATTGAAAAGAAAGTTGTTCAAAAGTGGAAATGTGAATGCGTGAGACGATGGGATGCGGCACGCCCAAATAAAGGAGGCGATCGCGGATGCTCTGTCGCGCAGCTATGGTCACCGTCAAAATAAGAACATGTTCGGGGGGGACTCCACGTTTTAGTGACTCTGCAATGCGTAGCGCCAGTGTGGTGGTTTTTGCTGCTCCGGCATCTGCATCCACGAGAATGATCTTGTCGGTTGCGGTCTGAATGTCCAATTGTTCGTCAGAGGGAGTAATGTTCCGGGGGATGAATTTGGGCGAGTTTGAATGAATGCGCATATCAGCTATGAATCAATTGGTTTGAATGAAAGGCAGCGCTATTGAGTCAATCAATATACGACCTAGTTCATCTAAGAATACCCGACTCTCCCGCTTAATCATTGTGCAGCACGACTAAAATTGAACAAATAGTTGTCAGCTATAGGTCGAAAGAGGTTATTCAATAGTTTAGTAAACGCTTGCTATCAAGTCGATACATGGGACGCCTTTAGGTTGTTAATTTGACGTGCGAATAAGTGGGTAATTTAATGTGAATATTCCACTCGCATAATCATTTTTAAATTTAGTCTGTCAAGTTAAAGCCCCCTAAGCGCGACTTAGTTGTAGGTGCCCGCATCCCTGTGGTCAGGGTGGCGCAACGATAAGGCCGTTGCGCCACCCTGACCACAGGGCACCTTGGTCTGTCCCGGTGTCAACGGAC
>DGBN01000052.1 GCA_002384815.1 Oxalobacteraceae bacterium UBA4003
GTTTGCCGCCACGCAGCTGCGTAATGAAGAGTCGGGCTGGCTGTTGAATGACAGCGTGCTGTTTTTCGAGGCGACGCCAGCCTTGATTGCTGCCGATGTTGTACGCAGCTTACCCGCAAAAAATACCGTATTTCGCCTGACTGCCGCTGATCTGGCCGATGCCGACACGTATCAGGTGGTGGCAGCCTTGCGCCAGCAGGGATATGGAATTTCCCTGTGCGATGCAGATACCGTCGCACCGGATACTCCTTTGCTGGCGCTGGTCAGTCATGTCGAGTGCAGCTTTGGCAGCGGCATGGAGAATGTCTGTGCAGCTTCCGGCGCAGCGCATGCGTCGCTGATCAAGGTGGTGCGTCATCTCGCCGACTGGCAGGAATACGATCGCTGCGCGGCAGCGGAGCTGCAGGCTTTCATAGGCAAGCTGTATCTGACGCCACGTCCTGGCGAGCAGAAGAAGGGCTTGAGTTCGGCGCAGCTCATCATCGTTCAACTGATGCAGATGGTGCGACAGAATGCCGATGTGCGCGAGCTGGAAAATGTTCTCAAGCGTGATGCCGCACTGGCTTACAAGCTTTTTCGCTATATCAACAACGTCGGCTTCGGTCTGGGTGCAGAGATTCAATCCCTGCGCCATGCGGTCACGATGCTGGGTTATTCGCCCTTGTATCGCTGGTTGTCCTTGCTGCTGGCAACGGCCAGTACCAGCGGCGATGCGGCAGTGCTGATGCAGACCGCGATCGTGCGTGGCCGTTTTGCCGAGTTGGCGGGGCATGGCATCCTGCCCAGGAACGAGGCCGAGAATCTGTTCGTGGTCGGCATGTTTTCATTGCTGGACCGCCTGCTGGGGATTCCGATGGAAGAAGTGCTGGAAAAAATTCAGCTTTCCGAGCCGCTCGCGCAAGCCTTGCTGACGCGCGACGGCATGTACGGTCCTTTTCTGGCACTGGCCGAGGCTTGTGAAACGGATAATGGTGATATCGGTGTGCTGGCCGATTCACTGTTCATCAGCGCGCGTCAGGTCAATGAGGCACATCTGGCGGCGCTGGCCTGGGCCCAAAGTATCAAGATTTAAACGCAAAATCTGCGTCGTTTCCATCCATATCCGCTTGGCAATTTTTAAAAAGCGGGTATTTCCCGGCCTATTCCCTCGATGACCTGCAGGCTTTCTAGCCAATAATCCACTCATAGCTCCGTATGGCGTCATGTTGAACGCCAAGCGGTTTGCTCCAGGAGTCGGCTTTGGCTGAAGAAAGTGATCTCGAAAAGACAGAACCCGCGTCACCGCGCAAGCTGGAACAGGCACGCGAGCAGGGCGACGTCCCGCGTTCGCGTGAGCTGGCAACCTGTACGCTGCTGCTGGGCGCGAGTGCGGCTTTCTGGTTCACTGGCGGCAATATGATCGCGGAACTCAACAATGTGCTGGCTTCCGGCCTGAGCTTCGATCGAGAAATGGCGTTCGACATGGAATTGCTGCTGGCGCATGCAGCCGCCAGCATTATCAAGTTACTTATTGCATTTGCGCCTGCGGCACTGATCCTGATCGTGGTCGCTCTGGCTTCGCCGATGCTGATCGGTGGCTGGTTGTTCAGCGCCCAGGCACTGCAACCGAATTTCGGCCGCATGAATCCGATCAAGGGTCTGGGTAATATGGTTTCCACCCGTTCTGCCGTAGAGCTGGGCAAGGCGATAGCCAAGACCATTCTGATCGGTTACATCGCATGGATGGTGATGAAGCATGAAATCGATTCGGTGCTGGCATTGAGCGTGACACCGCTGCAATCCGGCATTGAACATTTGGGACATCTGCTGCTGCTCAGCTTTGTTTTCATTGTCAGTGGCTTGATCATCATTGCCGGCATTGATGCGCCGTATCAAGTGTGGCAGCACGCGAAAAAATTGATGATGTCGCGCCAGGATGTGCGCCAGGAATCCAAGGAATCCGACGGTAATCCGGAAATCAAGGCCAAGATTCGCCAGCAACAGCGCGAAATGGCACGCCGCCGCATGATGACCGAAGTGCCGACCGCCGACGTGGTGGTAACCAACCCGACGCACTATGCAGTCGCGCTCAAGTATTCTGAAAACGGCATGCGCGCACCGACCGTGGTTGCCAAGGGTGCCGATGAAGTTGCTGCCAAAATCCGCGAAATCGCGATGGAAAACAATGTGGTGATGCTGGAAGCGCCGCCATTGGCGCGAGCCTTGTTCCGACACGCAGAACTCGGCGATGAAATTCCGGAAGCGCTGTACATCGCTGTGGCAGAAGTGCTGGCCTATGTATTCCAGTTGCGTGCCTACAGCAAAAACGGTGGTGCACGCCCGGAAAAACCGGATGACCTCGAGGTGCCGCCAGAGCTTGATCCTCTCAATCCCACTGCAGAAGATGCAGATACCAATGGCCTGTCACAATGAATAGCCTGAAATTGCCTGCCTGGATGACAGGCCAGGGTTCACGCGCGATCGCCGCGCCGTTGATCATCATCATGATTTTGTCGATGATGGTGCTGCCGTTGCCGGCCATCGTGCTCGACATCTTCTTCAGCTTCAATATCGCTTTGTCCATCATCGTGCTGCTGACCGCCTTGTACACGGTCAAACCACTGGACTTCATGGTGTTTCCAACCGTGCTGCTGGTCAGCACGATGCTGCGCCTGTCATTGAACGTCGCCTCCACGCGTGTAGTGCTGACCGAAGGTCATAACGGCCCGGATGCAGCCGGCAAGGTAATTGAAGCCTTCGGTCACTTTCTGATCGGTGGCAATTACACCGTCGGTCTGGTGGTCTTCATCATTCTGACTATCATCAACTTTACCGTGGTGACCAAGGGCGCCGGTCGTATTGCCGAGGTGGGTGCACGTTTCGCGCTGGATGCGATGCCGGGTAAGCAGATGGCGATCGATGCCGATCTGAATGCGGGTTTGATCGGCGAACAGGATGCGCGTTTGCGTCGCACGCAAGTGGCGCAGGAAGCGGAATTCTACGGCGCGATGGATGGTGCCAGCAAATACGTGCGCGGCGATGCGATTGCCGGCATCATCGTTACCGTGATCAACGTGATCGGCGGTTTGATCGTCGGCATGGTCCAGCATGACATGGGATTTTCGTCGGCACTGGAAAATTACACGCTACTGGCCATCGGCGACGGTCTGGTGGCGCAGATTCCGTCGCTGATCATTTCGACTGCAGCGGGTATTGTCGTTTCACATGTGGCCAGCGAGCAGGATATCGGCGGCCAGCTGGTTGGTCAGTTGTTCGCCAAGCCGCAAGTGCTGTACATCACCGCTGCGATCGTCGGCGGCATGGGTTTGATTCCCGGCATGCCGCACATGTCCTTCCTGTTTCTGGCCGGTGTGATGGCCGGTGTGGCATACCTGATTTCGCAACGCGCATTGAAAGCACCGCAAGTCGAACCGGAAGTAACGGCGACACCAGCGGTGCCGGAAGTAGAGGAAGCCAGCTGGCAGGATATTGTGCAAGTCGATACGCTCGGACTTGAAGTCGGGTATCGCCTGATTCCGTTGGTTGATAAATCGCAAAGCGGCGAGCTGCTGCGACGTATCAAAGGCATACGCAAAAAATTTGCACAGGAAGTCGGTTTCCTGTCACCACCTGTGCATATTCGCGACAACCTCGAACTGAAGCCATCGGCTTATCGCATCACGCTCAAAGGCGTGGAAGTCGGCAGCGGCGAAGCGCTGGCTGGCCAGTTCCTTGCCATCAATCCGGGCATGGTGAGCGGCACCCTGCCAGGGCAGACTACCAGCGATCCAGCCTTCGGTTTGCCAGCTACCTGGATAGATGCCAGCCTGCGCGAGCAGGCGCAAGGCATGGGTTACACCGTGGTCGATGCAGGTACCGTGGTCGCTACGCATTTGAATCATTTGATCACTACGCATGCAGCTGAATTGCTGGGCCGCCAGGAAGTACAGCAATTGCTCGAACATCTGACCAAGGAATCGCCGAAGCTGGTGGAAGACCTGGTGCCGAAACTGATTTCGCTCTCCATTCTGCAAAAAATATTGCAAAACCTGTTGATTGAAGGCGTGCACATACGTGACATGCACAGCATCATTGAAACATTGACCGAACATGCAAGCTATACACAAGACGTCAATGAGTTGACGGCGCTGGTACGCGTCGCACTCGGTCGCGCCATCGTGCAACAGCTCTTCCCATCGAGCAATGAATTGTCGGTGATGACTTTGGATAACCGCCTCGAGCGCCTGCTGACGCAAGCCTTGAGCGCCAGTGGGCCGGAAGGTGCCGGCATCGAGCCGGGTCTGGCCGATACGATCGCTGCGCAAGCCGAAGCGGCGACGCGTCAACAGGAGCAAATGGGATTGACGCCGGTACTGCTGGTGCCGGCACAGTTAAGGGCATTGCTGGCGCGTTTCCTGCGCCGTGCATTGCCGCAGTTAAAAGTTATTTCGCACGCAGAAGTGCCCGATTCAAAAACGATCAGAGTTACTAGCTTAGTTGGAGGCCAGGTATGAATGTAAGAAAATTTACAGCAAGCACATCGCGTGGCGCATGGAGTCTGGTGCGTGAAGCGCTGGGTCCCGATGCGGTCATTCTTTCCAATCGGACAGTCGAAGGCGGGGTTGAGATTCTGGCGCTGGCTGGAGAAGATATGGCATCGCTGGCTGAGCCAGTGATCGAAAAAACGATTTCGGAAACCACGCTGGCAGCTCTGGCACCCAAATATCAACAGCAACTGGCTTCGCAGCCGGCAACGTTATCCGTCGCTTCCGGCACACCGCTGCAAGTTGCAACGAGCGAAATCAACAGCGCGGAACTGCATAGTGTGATGAGTGAAATCCGCTCCATGCGCGGCATGCTGGAAATGCAGTTGGCCGAACTGGCCTGGACCGATCAGCACAAACGCGAGCCAGCCAAATCCGGCGTCTTGCGTGAAATGCTGGCAGCCGGATTCAGCGCCAGCCTGTCGCGTTATCTGATTGAAAGAATGCCAGCCGGTGCCAGCAAGGATAGCGGTATGGAATGGATCAAAAACATCCTGACACGCAATCTGGCAACGATAGGCAATGAAAACGAGATACTTGAGAAAGGCGGCGTGTATGCATTGGTCGGTCCTACCGGCGTAGGCAAAACCACAACCACTGCAAAACTGGCGGCGCGTTGCGTGATGCGCCACGGTCCAGGAAAACTCGCATTGATCACGACAGACGGCTATCGTATCGGCGGCTACGAGCAATTGCGTATTTACGGAAAAATCCTCGGCGTCATGGTGCACTCGGTCAAGGACGAAGCAGACCTGCGCATCGCACTTGATGAACTCCAAGGCAAGCATACGATATTGATCGACACTGTCGGCGTCAGCCAGCGCGATCAAATGGTGTCTGAACAGATCGCCATGCTCACAGGCGCGGGCAGCCAGGTCAAACGTCTACTGTGCCTGAATGCTACTTCGACCGGAGAAACACTCAACGAAGTAGCGCGCTCTTACATGGGCGATGGTCTGGCCGGTTGCATATTGACCAAACTCGATGAAGCTGCAACCATAGGCAGCGCGCTAGATGTAGTCATCAGACAGAAATTGAACTTATACTACGTGGCGAATGGACAGCGCGTGCCGGAAGACCTGCATGTCGCGAACCAGCAATATCTGGTCGACCGTGCATTCAAACTCAAACGCGAGACAGCACCATTCCAGTTCAGTGATGAGGAAATTCCTTTGGTAATGGCGAATACAGCAAAAGCAATGAACGATAAAAGTCTGCGTGAGGTGATTCTTGGCTAGTTTCGAATGTGATCAGGCAGAAGGTTTGCGCCGCATGCTGGCGGGACCGAAGCCGCGCATTTTTACATTTTTATCCGCAACTTTGGTTGCGGATAAAAGTGCAATGCTGGTCAATTTGAGCGCCTCACTTGCTTCAGGCGGCAGCGATGTCGTGTTGCTGGATGCGTGCATGTCGAAGAATGGCATCACGCGTCGCATGGGGATTGAAGTTCAGGCGACCTTGCTGGACGTCGCGCGCCAACAGCGCGCACTGAATCAGGTAGTGCAGACGATGCCGCAAGGTTTTGGCCTCGCATCATTGACCAGTGGTTCCGTGAACGCTGCTTCGCGTGATGCAGATCAACTGCGCCGTCTATCCAATGCATTTGGTGTACTGGCTGCGCAATCCGACGTAGTGGTGGTTGATGCCGAGTTGGACGAAAGCGATAATTTCACGATTCCCTGCATGGCCAGCGGCGACATCGTGATTCAAGTTGCCCCCGGCGCTGCATCAATCAAGGAAGCCTACTCGCTGATCAAGCGTCTCAACGCGCAAGTGGGTCGTCGGCCATTCGGCATTCTGGTTACCGGTGCCGATGAACGCGAAGCCGAAATCGTCTATCAAAACATGGAGCAGGCAGCCAGCCGCTATCTGGCTGTGCAACTGCAGTTGCTTGGTTCGATACCGTCCGACGATCACCTGACACGCGCCGCGCGTCTGGGACGCGCAGTGATAGACGCCTTCCCGATGGCAGGTGCCTCGGTGGCATTTCGCCGTCTTGCCGAACGTTTTGCATTATCCGCGCATGGCGCCAGGTTCGGAGCCTGAGCAATGTACACGGCAGCTGGAAAATCGGATAGAGACCACCTGGTAAGCGAGCATGCACCGCTGGTCAAGAAACTCGCGCATCAAATGAAAGCCAAGTTGCCGCCCAGCGTGGAAGTCGATGATCTGATTCAGGCCGGCATGATAGGACTGCTCGATGCAGTTGGCCGCTACGAAGAAACGCATGGTGCGCAATTTGAAACCTACGCCGTCCAGCGCATACGCGGCGCCATGCTGGATGAGTTGCGTAGCAGCGACTGGATGCCGCGCAGCATGCGGCAAAACATGCGCAAGATTGAAGTGGCGATGAATACCCTGCAGCAAAAGCTGGGTCGTGCGCCGAATGAAAGCGAAGTCGCCAAGCAGCTCAAGTTATCGCTGGCAGATTATCAGGATTTGCTGAGTGACGGTGGCGGTCATCAACTGGTCTATTACGAAGATTTTCATGATAGCGAAGACAGCGAGCATTTCCTGGATCGCTATTGCACCGACGCATCGCCCGATCCTTTGCAGAATTTGATGAACACCGGTTTCCGCTCGGCGGTGATCGCGGCCATCGAAGCCTTGCCGGAGCGCGAAAAAATTCTGATGAGTCTGTACTATGAACAGGAAATGAATCTGAAGGAAATCGGTGCAGTGATGGGCGTAACCGAATCGCGGGTATCTCAGCTACATAGCCAGGCCATTGCCAGGATGCGTGCAAACTTGAGGGAGAAAGCGTGGACTGGGGTAGCTTAATTGGCATCGTGCTTGCGCTCGGCGGCATACTTGCCGGGCAAATGCTGGAAGGCGGAAAACTCGGCTCGCTGATACAGCCGGCCGCCTTCGTTATTGTTTTTGTCGGTACGATAGGTGCAGTGCTGCTGCAAAGCGGCTGGCACAATTTTGTGACAGGCTTGAAAATGGCCGGTCGTGTTTTTGTGCCGAAGGACGATAATTACGCGAACCTGATGCACGACATCACAAACTGGAGCACCGTGGCGCGCCGCGAAGGTTTGTTAAGCCTGGAACACATGATCAAGGACGTCAACGACCCATTCATTGCGCACGGTTTGCGACTGATTGTCGACGGCGTCGATCCGCATAAATTGCGCGAAGTGCTGGATATGGAAATCGGTGTGTATGAAACACAGCAACGCTTGTCGATCAAGATATGGGAAGCAGCTGGCGGTTATGCACCTACCATCGGTATTCTGGGTGCCGTGCTTGGCTTGATCCATGTGATGGAAAACCTGTCGGATCCATCCCGTCTTGGCAGCGGTATTGCCGTGGCTTTCGTGGCGACGATTTACGGCGTCGGTTTTGCCAATCTGGTATTCCTGCCGATTTCGAGCAAGCTCAAGGCCATCGTCAATCGCGATGTCTTCAAACACGAAATGCTGGCCGATGCCTTTGCCGGTATCGCCGCCGGCGACAATCCACGCTTGATCGAAGAGCGGATGAATATCTATCTGATGTAAGGCGGCCTTGCCTTCATCATCGGCAGACTGAGTAAACATGGCGCGTAAAAAATACGAGGAAGAACACGAGAATTATGAACGCTGGCTAGTGTCTTACGCCGACTTCATTACCTTGCTGTTCGCCTTTTTCGTTGTCATGTATGCTATTTCTTCGGTCAACGAAGGCAAATACCGCATCCTGTCCAACTCGCTCGGTCTTGCATTCAGCGGTATCACGCCTAAAGCGCCGGCGCTGAAGGATCCGGTTGAATCGAACGCTCTCACATTGCCGTTGCCTATCTCTATGCCGGTGCCATCGCCATCGCAACGCGCCAATGACGCCGCCACCAAACGCGAAAAAGCCCGTATGACCAATATCGCACGCGATATCTTGAAGGCGATGGCGCCGCTGATCAGTGAAGGAAAAGTGCGCGTTACACAAACCAATCGCGGCGTCAGCGTAGAAATCAATGCCAGCGTACTTTTTGCCCCCGGCGAAGCCAGACTCAGTGCGCAATCCGAGATGGCATTGCGCGCGGTGGCAGAAGTCCTGAACAAGGTTGATAACGACATTCAGGTCGAAGGCCACACCGATAATGTGCCGATCAACAATGCGATGTTCCCGTCCAACTGGGAGTTGTCCGCCGTGCGCGCCAGCAGCGTGGTGCGCCTGTTCCTGGAAAACGGGATGAACGAACAACGCCTGGTCGCAATGGGCCACGGGGCCAATCAACCAGTCGATAGTAACGAGACGACGGAAGGGCGCTTGCGCAATCGTCGCGTGCAACTGATGATACTTTCCGGCTTGCCGGACGTGGTGACGGAAGTGCCGGTGACAGTGAATGACTGATCGCGTCACTACGTATTAAACGACGTCCGTGGTACACAGTTTTTCCTTGCGGACCTGAAGCGACGATCAGCTTTCGGGAGGGCGTGGTTTCGCTTTCCAGCTGCTTGCTGTCGGTGGATTTTTCTGCTCCCTGCTTCATTCTCTTGCCCCCTCATTTCTGAATTCCCCATTGCTCGCTCAGAGATGGAAGTCTGAAAGACCCCCATCGTTTTTATTTTCTGGCAAGCAGAAAAACAATTTCAGGCAATCGATTTCAATTCGAATCGTTTGACATCGTATTACTTGTTTGGCTAAGATGAAGCGATCTCTGGCCTCATCTGAGAATAAAAGGCGATGCATGGTAAGCATGTGTCGCCGCTTCTTTGAATATCATCTTGAATAGTGTTGCGATGCCAAACGGCAAGGTTTTTAATGCAGAAAACAAGAATCGCAATGAAGAGTGTGACGAGCGGACGATTTTTTATCACCATTTTCGCCCTTGTTAGTCTGATTTCCCCCTTTATCGTTAGTGCTGAAACCACGTTGGAGCGTATTCAGCGTACCGGTGAAGTGCGCATCGGATATGCAAATGAGGCGCCGTTTGCCTATAGCGATTTACAGGGAAATGTGACAGGCGAATCGCCGGAGATTGCGAAAGTTGTTTTCGCGAAGATGGGCGTGAACAAGATTGATGCGGTCCTGACAGAATGGGGAGCATTGATACCAGGACTGAAGGCCAATCGCTTCGATGTCATCGCTGCAGGAATGTACATCACGCCTGAACGCATGCAACAAGTCCTATTCGCAGATCCCCACTATCAACTCGGCGATACGCTGCTGATGCGCAAAGATAGTCTGGAAAATCTTGGCAGCTTTGCAGATATTGCAAAAGATCCCACGCTGAAACTGGCAGTCATGGCGGGTACGGTCGAATACGATTATGCAATCGCAGGGGGGGTGGATGAAAGCCAGATATTGCAGGTGCCCAACACGATTGCACAATTTCAGGCGGTGATGACCAAGCGTGCAGATGCAGCAGTTGGAACCAGGCTGACCATGGAAGACATGGCGAACAAAAGCAGAGGTGTGCTCGAAGCAGTCGCAGATTTTACTGATGACCCTGCGCACATCGGTTACGGCGCGTTAGCTTTTCGTCTCGACGATCAGGATTTGCGCGATGCAGTCAATGTCATTTTGAAAGAATGGATAGGAAGCGATGAACATCTGGAAACAGTCGCGCCGTTTGGGTTCGATCGCTCCAACCTGACGGATAAGACGCTTGCGGATTTTGTCGTGCCATGATGATGCGAACCTGTTGCTGGATAGCAGTGTCGAGCGATCCCATTCGATGCGCTCAAAGTTTGACGACTGGCGAGGGCGGAGATGATAGTTGAATTACTACCCTTGCTGCTGCAAGGTGCCACCGTCACAATACAAATCACCTTGCTGGCATCGGTGCTGGCTATAGTCCTGGCGTTTATCGCGGCGCTTGCAAAGCTGTCGCCTTTACGCAGCTTGCGCTGGCTGGCCAATATTTACATAGAGGTTTTTCGTGGCACCTCATTGCTGGTGCAATTGTTCTGGTTGTATTTCGTCCTGCCGCTTCCACCGTTCAATATTACGATGACTTCCTTCACGGTGGCGGTGCTTGGGCTGAGTTTGCACATTGGTGCGTATGGCGCAGAAGTTATGCGCGGTGCCTTGTCCAGCGTTCCGCGTGGCCAGATCGAGGCAGCCATTGCGCTGAATATTCCACCATTCCGTCGCTTTTTCCATATCGTTCTGCCACAGGCGATTGTCAATGCAATTCCACCAGGCACGAACCTGCTGATTGAACTATTGAAAGGCACATCTCTGGTCTCGCTCATCACGATGGCGGACCTGACATTCCGCGCGAATCAACTGGTGCAACTCACCTTTCTTAGCCGTGAAGTGTTCGGCATTACGCTGCTGATTTATTTTGTGCTGGCGCAATGCATCAACTTTGCGATGCGCATGCTGGCGCGGCGGTTCAGTCGCGGAACGATGCGGGGAAATCACTGATGTCCGACCTTTTTGATCTTGCATTTGCATGGAGTATTCTGCCGACATTGCTTATGGCTGCATTGAATACCATCGGCATCACGCTGGTCGGCTTCAGTATTGCGTTGGTAGCAGGACTATTTCTGGCTTTGTTGCGGCGTAATCGCTGGCGTTTTCTGGCATGGCCGGCGACATTGCTGATCGAGTTCATCCGTAGTACGCCGTTACTGATCCAGCTTTACTTCATTTTTTATGTCATGCCGGAATTCGGCTTGATGCTGTCGGCGTGGAGTGCCGGCGTTATCGGTATTGCCTTGCACTATTCCTGTTATGTCGCAGAAGTGTATCGCGCCGGTCTTGACGGCGTGCCACGCGGCCAGTGGGAGGCGTGCAAGGTACTGAGCATGTCGCCAATGCAGACATATCGCCGCATCATTCTGCCGCAAGCCATCCGGCCGATTATTCCCGCGCTGGGTAACTATCTGGTCGCAATGTTCAAGGATACGCCGGTGCTATCGGCCATCACGGTGGTGGAGTTGATGCTGCAGGCGAAGAACATCGGTTCACGCAGTTTCCGGTATCTGGAACCGATCACGATGGCTGGCCTGTTCTTTCTTGTCATTAGTATCGTCGTGGCCTTGCTGGTACGACGGCTGGAAATTCATTTGCAGATGCCATCCATCAGAACAAGGGGAGCAACGTGACGATTTCACCTATTGTGCGCTTCAAGGATGTGACCAAACGCTATGGTGCACTGACCGTGCTGGATAAGCTGAATCTTGATATAGAGCGCAATGAAAAGGTTGCGCTGATAGGCCCCAGCGGCTCCGGGAAATCCACGTTGTTGCGCATGTTGATGCTGCTTGAGGAGATTGACGACGGTTTGATTGAGGTCGATGGTGAACCGTTGACGCACATGTCAGGCAATGGAGGATTGATACGTGCGAGCGAACGATACAAGCGCCAGGGGCGTAACAAAATCGGCATGGTGTTTCAGAGCTTCAATCTGTTTCCGCACATGACGGCCCTGCAGAATGTGACAGAGGCACCGATTTCGGCAGCGGGTCTGACTCGGCACGAAGCGGAAGAGCGTGCAGCAGAGTTACTGGATATGGTTGGTCTGGCAGACAAGTTTCAGCATTATCCGGCACAGCTATCGGGCGGTCAGCAGCAGCGCGTGGCGATTGCACGTGCACTGGCAATGCGGCCGCAAATCATGTTGTTTGACGAAGTTACCTCAGCACTTGATCCGGAATTGTGCGGCGAAGTATTGAATGTGATTCGCCGCCTCGGCGATGAGCATAGTTTGACGATGCTGATGGTTACCCATCAGATGGGATTTGCGAAAGAGTTTGCAGATCGCATCTGTTTTTTTTCAGAAGGGAAAATCATCGAGCAGGGAACGCCGGAACAGGTGTTTTCTTCTCCGCAGCATGAGCGTACGCAATCGTTCTTGCGCGCGGTAATGGATTCGGTCTGAATGAAATGTCGGCGTATCGGCAAGACAGACACGATTATTGCCGTCTACGTGCCAATCGTGCTGTCAGCCTTCCCAGTTGCCTGTACAAGCTCCCATGTGCGGGATTAACATCATTTACGGCGCGATACTGTTTGAACACTGTGGTGATGTCGTTACGTGCAATTGGCCCGGTCAATGCCAGTTCCGGGCCTACTTCTAAAGCATTCCCAGTCGTTTCGCGCACCAGCGACGCCATCATCTTGAGAGCAAGGTCTTGCGGTATGCCGGCTTGAGCATAGGTTTGTACTGCCGTGTCGAGCAGCGTAACCAGATAGTTGGAGGCGAACACGGCGGCGGCGTGGTACAGGATTTTTTCTTCGCTCTTGATCGTCACCAGTTGTGCACCGATTGCCGTGAATAGCGGCGTCAATATATCGAGTGCACGTTGATCGCCCTCTGCGCCGCAATAAGTACCGGCGAAGTCATGAATGATTTTTTCCGGCAC